>JBBPZN010000070.1:0-11822 GCA_038198705.1 Mycobacteriales bacterium | reverse complement strand
CGTGCGCGGTGCACTGTCGCCGAGTAGCCTTTCCTCCGAATCCTTTCAGCCCGTGCGAGAACCGTAGCGCCGAGATGCTTTTCGAGCGCCGTATCGTCGAACTCGGCAGGCGTCCAATCGGGCGGGCGGACGTCGGCGACATGCGAGGCCCGATACGCGAGCACCAATCCGATGCGATGTCTACACACCGCATTCGCCCCGCACGAGCATGATGCATCGTTGAACGGCGTGGCCGACGGCAACTCCGTCACGACACCGTCGTCGAACCGCGCCGCGATGCGTGTCTCGGAGACCGACAGCTCGGGAGGGGCCTCGGCAACCATCCGCTGAGCCCGTTTGACGAGACCTCTGTTCGCCGACGCGGCCAGCGCATCGTCGGTGAGCGCCGCCAGGTCCGGCCGTGCAGTCCGCACGTGACCCGTCATCGGATGCATCCAGCGACGAATTCGGCGAGCCCTCCGGGAGTCATCGCACCGACAGACACTCCGAGGCGACCAAGCCGTCGCGCAATCTCGCGGTCGTAATCCGGTTCGCCGGTCTCGTCGAGTGCAGCGAGCGCCAGCACTCTGATTCCTTCGTCGGTCAGACGTGAGACGCTGCGTACGAAGCGATCCGGTTCGCTTTCGTACAGGTCGGAGATAATGACGACGATGGTTCGACGGGGCGCGTCGACGAGTTGCCCCGCGTAGTCGACGGCCTTTGCGCCGTCGTTTCCTCCTCCGAGCTGAACTCCCATCAACAGTTCGACCGGGTCGAGTACCTCCGACGTCAGATCGACGACGTTGGTGTCGTACGCAACGAGATGCGTCTTCAAGCCGGGGACGTTCCAGAAGCACGCAGCGGTGACAGCCGAATGCACGACCGAGTCGATCATGGAGCCCGATTGGTCGACGAGCAAGATCAGCGTCCAGGTGTCGGTGTGCCGGCGAGTACGAGAAGTGAAAAGGGGCTTCTCGATGGCGATGGTGCGCGTCTCGGTTGACCAATGCTGCAGGTTCGCGAGAACGGTTGCTGGGAAGTCGAAGTTACGAGAATTGCGGAACACGCTTCGGTGCCGACTGCGCGTGCCGTGGAAGGTTCGGCGAACGTCGACGGCGAGCTTCTCGATCAGCTCGCGTACGACGGCGTCGACGGCTTTCTTCGCCATTGCGAGCACCCGAGGGTCCATCAGGTGCTTGGTTCGCAGGACTGCTCGGAGGAGTGTCACGCTGGGTTCGATGCGCTCCAACGCCTCGACGTCGGTGATGACTTCGGTTATCTGATACTTCTCGACGGCGTCGCGCTCGAGCCGGTGCACCGTCTCTCGGGGGAACAGTCGGTGGATGTCGTCCAGCCAGTCGACCGCCGTCACTGCAGTGTGGCCGCGGCCGCTCGGTCGGTGGCGGCGGTCGCGGTGACGCTCCACCACGGGCCCGTCCGGCATCGCACTCGCGGCGTCGGAGGCACGGGCACGTGAACCGCCTGCTCGGACACCCTGGGAGGCGCGTTCAGGGTCGCGGCCGTACAACCATTCCAGCGCACCGTCTCGATCTGCGGCATTCCCGACCGGATCCCCGAGAGCGCTCGCGGACGCGTCGCCCAGGATCAGACGCCATCGCTCCCTGTTCACCGCAGACCGATCCGCTCGAGCATCTCGTCGATCCTCTCGTCCAACATCTGCCCGGCTCCCAAAGTAGCAACGACCACCGGCACTTCCGCATCGACGTTCAGCCTCGCGGCGATGACGCCGCGCTCACGAGGGGGGAAGAACTCGAAAGACTGTCTGAGCGCAGGCAATGCCGTCAGGAAGTCATGTTCGGTCATGCCGCTCACCACGTCGTCGACGGCCGCCAACACGGAGTCGCTCGCCTCTGCCTCCAAAAAACGCTCACGTGCCACCCCGAACAATCCGCACAGCCAATCACCGAGGCGGTCGGGCGGTATAGACCGAACCGCCGCCACCGCCTGCTCCGGCGTCGACCGGTTCCACAGCGTCCCCAGTGCCGATCCACGCATATCGACGGCAGCACCGGTGTCCCTCGCGAGTGATACCAACTCCGCACGGGGGTCCGCGGTCAGCAATTGCCCCGCGTAACGGAGTGCGTCGGCCAGCGCCGCGATCGCTGCAATCCGAGGGCGATCTGCGCCGCCGGCCGTGATCCTCGCTCGACCGGCGAGCGAAAGAACTTTCGTCGACGCGGACGCGATCACCGCCGCCAGCATCGTCGAACCTCGGCTCCCGAAGAGTGAATCATGCCGCCAGAGGTCGAGGGCGGCCCGCAGGAGGAGTCCGACACCGGCGACATCTGTGGAGCTGTCGATCGATTCGACTGCTGCGGACGCCGAGTTGTCCGAGAGGTTGTCGAGTCCGCACAACACGGCATCGAACAGGATTTGCGCGATCGCTGTGGCGTCCACCCCGGCTGACCGCAGCGCCGTTTCCAGTGTTGCTCCCGATGCTTCGACAAGCGTATGACCCAATGCTGCAGCCTCGGTCAGAGCTGCGATTCGAGTGTCGGATTCGGTAATCACCCATTCCTCGCCGGCCAGGACTTCGGAACCGGTGGTGGGACCGGTGAGTCTGTCGAATCCAGGGATCTCCAGCATCCGCAGCTGATGCAGCACGCGACTGCGCGAACGCCCCCGTTCATCGGTCAGGTCCAATGACAGGGTGCCGGCTGCCAGATCGAACGTTTCGAGCAACATGCCGACGTGGTGTACCAGTCCCGGCGCGGGTGAATCGGGATGCAGTTCCCCTCGACGGTCCCCTCGCAGCGTGCGTAGGCATGACGTGATCACGGGGTTCGGCGCTGTTCCGGATGGTTCGCCCGCGAGCGTCCAGGGCAGCGGCGACGCCAACGCCTCCTCGACCAACGTGCTCGCGGCGGCGTCCAAGATGTCCCGACGAGTAGGGGCGGGGTGGCCGCGCATCGCCGCAAGTGCGTGGACCTGCGCGCGGAATCCAATGAAGTCCGTCGTCGAAATCTGGTGGCGCTCTGCTCGCAGATCGCGAACAATCGCCTCGATCGCAATCTCGGCTGCAGAAACTGGCTCTTGCCAAAGCTTTTCGTACCACCCCGGGGATTCCACCTCGAGCCGGCGGTAGGAGTACGGAATCAAGTAGCTCCCGACGTCGAGGCCGGGGTGCGCAATCGGAACTGTAGGCCACGTGCCGTCGGACGGCGCCGCCGAAGCCAGCTCCGAGATGATCGCCGGGCGGTGTAATCCGCCGCACACGACGACGACGGGCCCGCTGCCGGGCTGCGCACGGGCTGCCCGCGCCCACGAAGTCATGTATCGCTCGCGCGCTGATACGACCGTGTCATTCGATCTGGCGGCATCGAAATAAGCGTCCAGCACCTCGGTCATCTCGGCTGTTGTCAGTGCCTGTGCTCTGGCTTCGGTGACGTGGTCCCACATCGCGTCGACGGTGTCGAGGCCCAACTTCTTCACCGCTGCCGTCACCGCGGGCCCATATTCTGCAGGCTCCGAATCGAATTCGGGATGCCATGATGGGAGATCGATGAACCGAACATCGGTTCCGGAAGCCGAAGCGGCACGCAGGGCAACCCATTCCGGGGAGAAGTCGGCAAACGCAGTCCACGTCACCCGCGTACGAGTTCCGTTGCGTTCGTGCGAAAACAGCGCGATCGGAAGTCGGTGCTCACGGTTCAGTTCTCCCAGGCGGTTGTTGTAGTCGGCCGGCCCTTCGATCAGGACATGCGTAGGCCGCAGCTGAGCGATCGTGTCCGCGACGACCCGTGCGCACGCAGGGCTGTGGTGGCGCACCCCGATGACCACAACCGCGTCATGGCCTGCCTCTGGCACTACAACACCAACCGTGCGTGCGCCTCACGTAGCTCGCGCCAGGCTTCGCTCGCACGGTACGAGGACCGCTGCTCGATGTATCGGCGCAGCCTTGCGGTGTCTTCCACATTGTCCTTGGTGGCAGTGCCGGCCAAAGACTCGGCCAGATCTGTGACCGTGCCGGCGTCACCGCGTAGGAACCAACCCCGGATTCCGGTGGCGTGGGCTAGCGAGACGGCTTCGGCGGTGCTCATTACCGAAGACAGCCGTTCGACTGTCATACCTGTTTCGGTGAAACCGGTGCGAAGATCGCGAAACAGTGTGACGAGCAGTTCGGACACCAACGGGTCCTGCTCGATACCGACGCCCGACGCTCGCAGCAGCTCCGCGGACTCGGTGCGCACCAACTCGACCTCGGTCTCGAAATCCGATATCGGGTGCACGGTCTCGAAGTTGAACCGCCGCTTGAGCGCAGCGCTCATCTCGTTCACGCCGCGGTCACGAGTGTTCGCGGTCGCGATCACGTTGAAACCCTCGCGGGCGTAGACCATCGCATCGACACCGGTGAGTTCGGGGACGGCGAGAACCCGCTCCGACAATAACGAGAGCAGGGTGTCCTGAACTTCGAGCGGGCATCGCGTGATCTCCTCGAACCTGACAATTCGCCCCTCGGACATGCCGCGCAGCATCGGGGCAGGAACCATCGATCGCGTAGACGGGCCCTCGGCAACGAGCAGCGCGTAGTTCCACGAGTACCGAATCTGGTCCTCGGTGGTCGCAGCACCGCCCTGGATCGTCAGCGTCGAATCTCCGCTGACAGCAGCAGCAATCAGTTCCGAGAGCATCGACTTCGCGGTGCCGGGCTCACCGACCAGCATCAATCCGCGCGTGGTCGCGAGCGTAACCAGGGAACGTTCGACGAGTGAGGGATTGCCTACGTACTTGGCCACAATGCCGCGCGCGGTGTCACCCATGACGAACGTCCGCGCCGAAGTGAGGCTCAGCGCCCATCCCGGTGGGCGCGGGCCGCTGTCTTCGGCCGTAAGCTGTTCTAGCTCATCGGCGTACCGTACCTCCGCCGGCGGACGCTGGACACCCGTTGTCACGATGCGAACCCGTCGAGGTCAGCGATGAGCTCGGATACGGTCGCGCGGTCGACGTCGTCGAGTGTTCCCCCGCGCAGATCCACCGAGACGAGCTTCTGGTCCGGATACCCGTTGTAGGGATCGCCGGTGCCCATGCCCGGTTCGAGCCCGAGCAGCACCGAGACCTGGTCGCTGAGCTGGTACAACAAACCCTGGCCCCACGACGCTGGGTTCTCCCACACCGGTTCCCAGCCGCGATACGTCAAGCGGAGAGCCTGACTGGGAGTCGCGGTTACACCGGTGAACCTCGCCAAACCACTGCCGTCCACGTCACCTGGCTGCGGATCGCGTACCGGTCGGCCCAATTGGGTGAACGGCTGCAGCACCTCGTAGTCGGAGAAGACATTCGACCACGTCCCCAATGTGTCCGGGATGTGCGCGGGATGCACCAGCCCGATCCTCCCGTCCGGCATGTCCACGGAGTTGTCGTCGATATCGGCCAAGGTGCTGTCTTCCGCCACTCGGAACACGACGACCGGCCGGTTGCTCTCGTCGAACGAGGCCCACAACAGACGCCGGGCAACGTGGACCAAAAGCGGGTGGCCGAGGACGTACTCGCTGAATTCGTCGGCTGTCCAACGCCGACCCGTGACCATCGATCGGTTGAATCGCTTGATTTGCTCGGCGGCAACAGATTTCGCCTCGCGCTTCAAGTCGGCGAATCGCTTCTTGGCGGATTCGGCCAGGGCTGCGTCGTCGTTCGCCGTGGGTTTGGGCAATCCCGCCGTCTTCTTCCCGTTCTGGTCCAGAACGAACGGTACGAGCGCTTCAGTGAAGCCGACCGTGAACGTCCGCAGGCCGTACTCGAACTGCATCGTGCCCGACGGCGAGAGATCCAAAGTGGGGACGATGCGATCGGCCAGCTGTTCGTGGTCGAGCCCGAGACTGTCGGCTACCTCGGATACACGGTGTGCTGCTCCGATTTTCAGGGATTTGAACTTCATCTTTCGTGAAATGTAGTCCAGCTGCGTCAGTGCCCGGGCGGATCCGTGCGCAGCTAGGGCGTCGAGTCCAAGTTGAGCTCGGGCGGTCCCGTTTTCGCCCGGCCAACGCTGAATGAGCGGGACCAACTTGGTTACTGTCGTATCGTCTCCCAGCCAGCCGAGCGCAAGTATTACCCAGTTGTCCTTCGACGGTGCGCCGGCACCCCACCATCTCTCGAACAGATCCCATACCGTCTCAGCCAGCGACGCGCGATCGCAGTAGGATGTGACCTGCGCGAGTCCTGCGTAGGGCGCGTCCGCCGTCCCGATGGCGCACATGGTCAAAATGTTGGCAACCGCAGTGACGGGCAGCACCTCCGATCGGTCTGCGACGAAGATCGACGGCAAGGTCGGCACGTCGGCCCAGACCGGTGTCTTGGGGATGCGTTTGGGTAGAGCTTCGAGTGGGTCGAGATCGATGACGGTGGTGAGGGCGACGACTACATCGGGTCCGTAGTGCGCCGCGTTGTCGAGTACTGCATCGCGTGAAGTACTGCGCGCGAGCCCCCGTAGAGCTGCTGCCGCGTGATCGCGTTGCGGCCCAGCCGGACCCACCGCGTCCGGCGTCAACAGCGTAGCCGCGTCAGCGGCATGGCGAACAAGCCAGGCAAGAGCAGGCTTGCGCAGGTTTTTTCTGGTGGCGTACATGGTCGCGTGCAGGCGGGCGACGTCGAGGTCGGCGTACGGCATCAAATAGGGAGCCGCGGCACCCGGATGAGCCCGCGCGTGACGAAGCAACAGCGGGAGGGCGTCGAGCTCGTATCGGACCGCAACCCGCAAGGGCTCCTTGAGCTTGATTCCGTCCCACTCCGCCAGGAACGGACGCGCGACATCGTCCGGGGCTATGAGAAAAATGATCCAGACATGCCACTCAGTCATGCCATATTTCGCGGTGAAATCGTCGATGTATTGCCGGTACTGCTCCCACGGTGTGTGTTGGTAACCGTGCGGAGTGTTCTCGATGGCTTCCCGTTCGCCGGGCATCCAGGCAATTCGGTGAATGTCCGGAGTGTCGAGGCCGGTGATCACCACTACCTCGGGCGCGCTTCTGCGTGCCTTCCACGGCGGCTTCGAAAGCAGCATGGGAACGTCGGTTACTTCGACGGTCTGGGCGGTCAGTTCTACGATCCTGCGCTGAGCACGCTCGGAAAGCGTGGAGGCGAGTTCTTTGGCAAGTTCGGGATTTTTTCGCACGTGGCGATCGAAGAGGGTGGTGTCAGCCGCCTCCAGCAGTTCGAAGCCGCGTCGAGGATAGTTGCGCATCGCCGCCAACACTGCGGGTTGCCCGTTTTTCATCCCTCCGCGTTGCACCAGCGCTGCGAACGCCTCGTCGGTCGGTATGGCGGACAGGGCGTACAAGATACGCAACAGTCTCGTCTCGTCGCGTGCGTTTCCGTACGGATTGGGCGCGTCGAACGCTCTCAGAAGTTCGGGAGTGATCGCCGAGCCGATGCCATCGACGACCGCTGCTGTCAAC
The DNA here is from genome assembly GCA_038198705.1 of Mycobacteriales bacterium. Taxonomy (GTDB): domain Bacteria; phylum Actinomycetota; class Actinomycetes; order Mycobacteriales; family Mycobacteriaceae; genus Rhodococcoides. Next base: position 4,431 of record JBBPZN010000070.1, on the reverse strand, counting down.
GTTTCGTCATCGAGCCAGCGATATGGTCCGTACAGTTCAGCGGTTTGGTTGAGTTGCTCAGTGGAGTTGACCGAGACCATCAACTGTCTGCTCCAGTGGAACGGCCGCACGCCCAGTACCACGAGCAGTTCCTCAGACCACTTGCGTTCGGTGGGGAACAGGTAAGTCGCAGTCAGTCTGCGAACAGTGCTGGTACGCAACTCAGATGCAATATCACGCGCCTTCTCATAATCTGCGTCGGCCGCTACCGCCAGCAACCTGCGCATGCGGTCGAGCATGTGTTCTCTGGCGGTATGAATTATTTGGTTGTCAGGGTTGTCCACGTGGGAGAGTTGCTCGCGATAGACATGCGTCGGCATTTGAAACTCGGTATCCGGCGACGCATGCCCGATAGTCGTGAACCCGATGAGCGCCCCCTCGGGAAGCTCGGAGACAGGCACCCTGATGTCAACGAACCCCATGCTCGAAAATTCGAGTAGCGCTTCGACCGCGAAGATCACACCGTGTCTGGCGACCCAGCCGTCGACCACGCGTATGGACCACTCCTTCTGCTCGCCCCCGAACCGTCCCAGCAAGTAGTGCAGTGCAGCTGCGCCGACGGTGGAAACTTCACCGTCCCGATATTTTTTGGCCGCGATTGTCAGTTCGCCAGGATCGGCGTCATGCTCGAGAAACCGCGACGCGAAACTGAGACTGTTCTCGTCGGACTCGATCTTCTCGGCGAGCTCGATACCCGCTTCAGGATCGACCGGAGCTGTATCGCTGGGGTAACCACCCCGGCGGGGATACTTCATCGGCAACCACGACGCTGGGGGCACGGACACGGATTCAGACTCAGACGTACTGGGGTTCACGCAACTCCTCGAGACTACGACCCAATGTGTGGACGTTGCGAGAATGATAGCGGTCCGAACGATTCACCACCGTGCATCTCGGACCGACGGGTCTGTTCGTCGCTGGTCGCTACCGACCACTGTCAGCTCTTCGACCACTGAAGATCGGGGAGAGTGGCAAGGTCGACCAATTCTCGTATCGAGAGCGGAACGGCGCCTATGGGTTGATGGTTGCTGTCTCGGTTCGATGCAGAGGCGATGATTCGGGTTCCGTCGGGTGCATAGACCCGCACCACGTTGCTGCTGGTCCGCACACCGTCGTACTCGCTCCACGTGTCTTGCATGTCGACGATGGTTCCGTCGGAACGAGTTTCGCGCGAGTCGACGAGGTCGGCCCGACACGGCAGAGGTCCTGGCTCCGACCTTGACACGTTCACTCCGATGGCGCCGTCGATTCCGTTGCGTTCAACGACGGCCTCAGCCGTTTTACCCGGATCGATACCCAGGGAGGGGTCAAGTTCAGGTATCGGTTGAAAAACCAGCGGCTGGTTGCTGAACCGTGCGGTCGCTGGGTCGAGTTCGACGATGCTGACGCTGCTGGGCAGCGATTCCCGAACTGCGTCGGACATTGTGCGTGCTTTTTCGGAGTCGAGCCACGGGTTCGCGGGGTCGTTGTACACAGGTTCTACGCCGATGGCCCCGACCGTCGCATACGCCCGATCCGGTTCAGGAGGGTAGACAGTGTCGCAGCCCGGAATGTCGGTGCGGTAATCGACGGGTTCGCTGACGTATCCAGGGGTGAATGGTTCGTTCTCGGGTGGGGGATTGCTTGTCAGTCCAGCCACCACCACACCGATTGCCACGATCGCTGACACGACCAGCGCATCGAACCAAGGACCTTTGTTTCGCATGGCGCACAATGTATCCGACAACGGCATAGACGCTTAATACTTGACGGTGTTCGAAATGTCCGACGGCTCGCACCAGTGTTGAACCTCTGCGCGGCGACTGGTGTAGTGCTGTGACTCCGCGCGCTAGGCGGGCCAGTCGTTCAAATTTTTCAGATGGTTTGTCGTCGAGCTAGTTTCTGACCTGGCCAAGGAACTGGCTAGCAAACTTGGTTTGACTAAGCCGAATGCGTGATCACGATGCCGCCGATACAGAGTCGTCCCTCGCGGAGAACGCGACGGGCTCACCGGATCCGAGAAACTTCGCCTCCACCAGTATTTCCGCGCATCCTCGCGCTACACAATCAACCACGTTGCTCGCTGACGCATCATCGGGTGCCTCGGTCGATACAGCTAGGGAACGAATCGGCGCCGCTCGAAGCCTGACCGGCGAAAGCGCAGCGGTAGAAGATTGTTGCTTGCCGACGAACGGCAGCGCGGCTCACCGTTTATATCTGGGCGAGAGTGCCGCATCCAGAGGTGTAGAGGGCAACGTCGTCATCCTCGACTACAATTATCTGCCAAGGCGTTTCGTAGCTTCCGTTCGCTATTCGGTTCGGGGCAGTGTTCTCCGGTCCCGAGAGACGGACCCATTCACACTTCGACAGCACGCCGCCAGCGTCGGACACGACGGGAAACGAAACCGTGTACCGGCCCGGTAGGATATCGACTCCCACAACGTGAATGCCGTCACCCGTGATGGTAAGAGGAGTCGGTATTGCGATAACGGAGCCTTCACGTGCGATTGCAAAGTCCATTGCGAAATCATCCGACTCCCCGCATCCGCCCGCGGTGGCAATCGCAAAGGCAGCAAAGATCGCAGTAACCGCCGTCTTTGCCCCGACCTTCACGCGGCCGAGATTACAGGAGAAGCGGCAGAGCGTGGCGACACATTCACACCCCCTGACGATTCACGGTCGACATGGTCGCGGCACACGCGTCCACCTGCTGCAACAACGCACGCGTGGACGCGGAGAGCGCGGTGACGGTTCTTAGCGGCGGGGCCGCCGAGCGCACAGCCGTCGGGTCTTCAGATGCGTCCGTCTCTCGTCGTCTTCTCCGAGTGGATCCAACCAATGGTCGAGCAGCATCGAATCTACGAAGTCGCGGGCCGACGGGCTGGGTTCTCTCCGTGAGTCGACGTCCACGAATGTCAGTACGTCCCTCCGGGTCTCGAGGTAGCTCACTTCGAACCCATCGATGGTCAGGTGTCTCCTCGCATGCTCGGCTAAGACAGTGATTGTCGGTTCCTTGCTCAGTCTGCGCGGTCGTCTGCGGCTCGGTCGAGCAGGCCTGCGACGTCCAATTCCGTCGGCCACTGCATGACGGGCCAGTCGGCTTGAAAGGTCTTGATGCCTCCCCGGGCGGTCGCAGCGACTCGACCTCGCGAATCGATCGTGATCGAGGGCCGCGTCGTGCGCACCGGCACACTGGTCAGCGGGTCGAACGTGCGACCGCTGTAGATGGTGAGGAGCCAGAATTGCTCGGTGCGGTCGTAGGTCACCGGCCCGGGTAGCGGCCACCAGCCAGCCGGCCCGGTGCCGTCCGGTGGATGAGCGATCGTCCATGCATAGTCGCCGACCTGGCCTCCGAAAAACTGACGGCCTGTCGACAAATTCGTGCCGTCGGGCCGAACGCTGAGGTCGGCTTGGACAACACCGATGTCGGCACCCTGAACCAAGCGCAGAGGGTTGCCAGCGAGAAAGGGCTCACCGCGAGGCCCGCGATCTGGGGGCTCGAGGATCTGTCTGGAGATCGACTGACCGTCGAGCGACACCCGCACGTCGACTACAGCAACCGAGCTCACGTAGCCGTCGACGGCTGGGACATCGATCGGGTCGGCACCGGGGCGGTACAGCCGCCAAGTCGCGTCGCCAGCGGAGGTCAGCAGAGTTTCGTCGTTCACCGTGGCGGTGTAGATCCGGCGTTCATCGACCTGAACGGGTTCGTTGCCGGGCGACAGCCAATAGGTGCCGTCAGCGCCCGTGACCCAGCATCCCGACGGCGTCGCCCGGACGTAGCGTCGGTCGCCGATCGCGCCCGGCAACAGGTATTCGGTCGCCCGCTGGTGGGCGTTGACGCTGACCACCAGCAGGAGGGAGTCGTCGACCGTCCACAGCAGATCGCCAGCGGCCGAGACGTCACTCGGCTCGATGCTGGGGCGAGTTGACATGGGCGGGACGTCCTCGAGCGCCCAGTGATCGAAGAAGCGAGGCGCCGCCTCGTCGATTACCCGCGCAAGCCCCCAGGAAGCGGCCGGTCAATTCGACGCGGCCGGTGCGGGGACGGAAGCCACGCCAATTAGCAGTCCATCCGTCGCCGCGGAGAAGGCCGTTCCGCTGCCATCGGCGGGGAGAGTCGGGGCCCGTGTACTGCCGAATAGGCTTCTTTGTCGTCGATTCGAACTGCGCGCGGATGCTTACGACTTCAGTTGAGCAGGAGCGGGTTTCGGCGAAGGAAAGCGGCCCGTACAGAACCTCGCCTACCCGTGGCGGCGCGATGTCCATTCGCTGTCGTCGCGGCGCTGATACTCGATCGGTATGTCACTGATGCGGGCAGTTCGGGGGTTGAGCCAGTGGGTGGCGTCGGGCGTCCAACCGGCCAGGACACTGGCGCTCTCGGCGTCGGGCAGGTGCACCGGCACCGCGGTG
>JBBPZN010000069.1:0-54137 GCA_038198705.1 Mycobacteriales bacterium | reverse complement strand
GTCTACTCCGATGAACGCTCGGCCAACGTATTGGCAGGGTTTCCCGGATTGCAGTTGTCGCGCGAGCAGATCAATCGTGTTCTCACGGCGGATGATCCGGTAGAGGCGGGCATCGAGACTGCTGTCGACGAGGCGCTCGAGATACTGGCCATCGACGGTATCGATGGCGTGAACCTGTCTGGTCTTGCCGCAGGCACCGGTGAACTCGACGGCGCTCGCGTGAAGGCCGAGATCGCGCGGCGCATTCGAGACCGGATGCCGACATTGGTACAGGGTCGACTGCGATGACCGGACCAGAGGCGATGGCCGACGAATTCGACACCCTGCCGGTATGGACGGCCGCCTCAATCGACGATCTTGGACCTGACCACGCGATTGCGGCAGCATGTCGCGGTAGTGGTAATCCAGCCGCCCTGACCTGGTTCATCGAGCAGCTCGGTCTCGAACGGGGTACTTCACTGCTCGACGTCGGTGCTGGAATGGGGGGAGCGGGTGAATTCGCGGCCCGGGCAAGCAACGCCAGGGCGACACTGTGCGATCCCATGATGGGTGCGTGTCGGGCTGCTGAGCACCTCTTCGGCAGGCCAGTCGTTGCCGCAACCGGTGAACAACTCCCGTTCCGCGACAACAGTTTCGATACCGCCTGGGCATTGGGGGTTTTGTGTACCAGTGACGATCAACCCGCAATGGTGCGCGAACTAGTACGTGTTGTGAAGCCTGGCGGTCTGATCGGACTTCTGGTGTTCGTCACCGTGACCGAACAGCTACCGGAGCAACCGGACGGCAACAACTTCCCTACTCGCGACGGCCTGGATCTCATGATCTATGACGCCGGGATGGACATCCGGGTTCGCGCTGAGCTCTCCGACTTCCCCAGCCCACTCGCGGAGTGGCAGAACTGTGTCGATGAGGTGGATGAGCTTGTTGCTCGGCGTCACCGCCATGATCAAAGGTGGCAGAGAGCGCATGATCAGGAGATGATCATCACCCGACTTATCACCGATGAACTGGTGAACGGCGTGGTGTTGATACTGGAGTCCCGAAGTGCAATCTCACGTGCAGCCCGTGCTACCACAGCGTCGATGCGAACAAAGTCCACATCGACGGCGAGGACACCCTCCGTGAGATAAAGGCGCAACTGCAGTTCTTGGCATCGTGCCGAGGCCCGCGGGCACACGCACAGTTGATCGGCGGGGAGGTCAGCTTGCTGGCTCCCGACGACCATGCTGCAGTGCTGCAGATTATGCGGGACTACGGACGCGAGCCGATGTCGTTCACACATGGGGACTTCGACTACGAGTATCTGCAGGCCGTCGTCCTCGTTGCCGACGGCAACGCCCGATTCGGCCGAGTCTCCTTCGCGGCGCACTTCGACAAGTTGATGCGTGGAAGAAGCGGAATCCCGCGTCCGCGAGCGGAAGCCGAGCTCTCGCCCTATCGTCGCCGATTTGCGGAGATGTTCATCCGGTTGAAAAGCGAACGCGACATTGCGTCGTACCTCGCGCACAACATGACCGTCACCCCGGACAACATCGACGAGGTCGCGGCTGTCGTCGGCGAAGTGGTGGATATGGGTGGCTACTCGATGGTCTCTTTCCAGCCCGCGGTGTTCGTCGACGACGAGCGACGGTGGCACGGTGACTACCGTGAGATCGACATCGATACGGTCTGGGAGCGGATCGAGCTCGGCATGGGACAACCGATTTCGTTCTCGGCGATCCAGTTCGGTGATCCGCGTTGTAACCGAACAGCTTTGGGGTTCATGGTCGGCAAGAAGTGACATCCGTTTCTCGATGCGACCCTTGCTGTCGAGGAAGATGCTCGCGACGAGTTCTTCACCCACCTGGGCGGCGTGAACTTCGGCGGCTCCGGTCCGCTTACCTTGGTTCTGAAATTACTCCGGGTACTGGTGGGTCATCCGCACGGTGTTGTCGTGGCGGTGAAGTGGGCTGCGAGCGTACTGCGGCGATGCGGCGGCCCTCGAACGCTGTTGCTCGCTCTGCTCCGCAAGGAAGTGCGCCCGATGACGTTTGTCGTGCACCGCTTCATGGATGCCGAGAATGTGGCTCCTGCATGGACGTTGATGCAGTCTGGTGTGGCAGCCACCGATCCCGTGATGCTCGAAACGCAGGAACGGCTGGCAGCATGCACCTATTCGATGGCACATCCCGAAACCGGTGAACTGGTGCCGGCGTGCGTGCAACATTCGGTGCTCGATCCGGGTGAAAATCAGGAACTGCGCCGCCTGCTTCCTTTGACGGTGGCACGTCCGCCCGGATGCTGTGGCTGAGGATCAGCGAAAAACCACGGCCCTCGCCTCGGGTGGAATCTCCAATGAAATTTCCTGGCCCACCCGTGTGGTGGCCCCGGCGGGTAGCTCGACCTTGACGCTGCCCCCGCCGATTCTCACATCGGCGATGCTTCGGAAACCGATCGGCCGTAAGGCCGACACCACACCGTGAACCTCGGAAGTATCGACCACACGGATCATTTCGTGGCGGAGCAACAAAACGGCCCGACCGTCACCGAAGGCAACATCGACCTCGAATTCCCCGATAGCGGAATGATGGACGCCACCGGCGAGGTGCCCGTCGATCTCGTTGATCCCGCCCATGAGACGGTTGACCGCCAGCGTGCTGGGTCGGGTGTAGGCGGATGCGACGTCGGAATGGTGTTGCAGTTCGCCGTCGATGAGTACGGCTACCGAATCGGCCAGTGCCGCAGCTTCTTGTTGGTCGTGAGTGACGAGTACGAGCGTTTGGTCGAGTTCGGTGCGAAGCTCGCGAACGAGGTCGTGCATCTCCGTCCGCAGGAGGGGATCGAGGGCGCTGAACGGCTCGTCGAGGAGCAGCACCCGCGGTGAACCGGCGAGGGATCTGGCCAACGCCACTCGTTGTGCTTGACCACCAGAGATATCGGATACCGATCGATCACCGATGTCGCCGAGATGAACCAGGTCGAGATATCGACGTGCGTGCTCGCGGGCGTGGCGTCGGGTCTGGCCTGCGGCACGGTAGGCGAAACCGATGTTGTCGACGACGGACATATGCGGAAAGAGCATCGGGCGTTGAAACACCATCCCGACGCCACGTTCCTCGGCTGGGATCTCGGTGATGTCGGCACCATCGATGCAGACGGTTCCCGCCGAAGGCTTATCGAGGCCGGCGATCAACCGCAGCGCGGTGCTCTTCCCAGAACCGGACGGGCCGAGTATCACTGTGCACGAACCTGGGCGAACAGTCAGGTTCAACGATGTCAGCGCCGAGTTCGTCTGGCCCGGATGAACTTTGGTGAGTCCGTGAACCGATAGCTCGACACTCATCGGGCAGCCCGCCTTCCGAGTCGCGAAAGTAGAATGACGAGCACCAGAGGGGGCAGCACGGCTGCGATCGACAGGGCCGCCACGACGGCGTCGTTTCCGGTGCCCGCAGCGAACGAGGCCACCAATATCGGCACCGTCACCAGCCTGCCGCCGCCGACCAGCAACGTGATCACGTAATCGCTCCATCCCACGAGAAATGCCAGCAGGGCGGCGCCGGACAGTGCTGGTGCCAACAACGGAATCCTTATCTGTCGCAGGACCATCGACTTCGAGGCACCCAACAATCTCGCTTCCTCTTCGTACCCAGGGTCGTAGGCACCGAACGCCACCCGCATCAAGTATGTGGTGTAAGGGATCGCTGCCACGGTGAGCAGCACGACCACAGCCAGGGTGCTCGGAATTCGCGCGCGCAGTATCAACACATTCAATCCCAGCGCCACCGCGAAGGGCGGCAGTGCCAGTGGAGCGAACAGTATTGCCGCGACAATGCCAGGGAAATGCACATTCCCCCGTGCGAGGGCCCGGGCCGCGAATGCTCCCAACGGCGTTGCAATCGCGGCGACAGTCAGGGCGAGACCCGTAGACCTCGCGAAGGCTTCTATCCCGCCGGCCGCGACGGCACTGCGCACTCCGTCTACTCCCCATTCCTGTGGCAGCACAGCGGGAAAAGACCACTGATTGCTCACCGCCCACACAGCTACCGGGATGAGGGGTAGTACGAACCAGGCAACCAGAAGTGCCCGTCCCGCAGGCCGCACCGCCGTCATTTCCAGACCGCCGATCTGCGGAGATAGTTGAGCGCCACCGCGGCCACGACAATCGCCAGTGCGGCGGCGACCATCGCTGCGGCCGCAGCTTGGGAACGGGCAGCGAGGTCGATAGAGGCGAACAATCGAATTGCCATGACAGACAATGGTTCCGGATACGGGCGACCGAGGATTCGTGCTACTTCGTAGGAACCGACGATATACGTGAAGGTAATCGCCGCCGACGCCGTCAACGCGGGACGCACCAACGGCAGGGTGACCAGACGAAAACGAGCCCATCTTCCCGCCCCGAGCGTCGCAGCAGTCTCGTCGAATCCTGCCACCCGAGTTGCGAGGGTGCCGGCCACGACGATGGCGACGAATGCCGATTCCTTCCAAGCGTATTCGAGTGCGACGGCAATCCACCAGCGTCCACCCACCAGCTCCGGCCATCCGCCGTCGGCGAGCCCGAAGATGCGCGGGAGTAGTCCCGAGTCGGCGAGCAGCAAACCCATGGCGGCCGCACCGATCAGATTGGGTACGGCCAACGTCAGCGCCGCGGCGACCAACGCAGTTCGGTGTCCGGACAGCACCGACAATGCCGCTGCAAGACCGATGAGCGTAGCCAGCACAGTTGAGACCGACGCGACGGTGAGAGTGAGCACGATAGAACGCCAGAGATCGCCGCCGAGCGCAGAGTAGGCATCGAGTGACAGTGCGGGTTGTCCTACCAGCGGCATCAGTCCGAGACTCTGCAGCAGGGCCGCCCCGAGGCCACCGCCGACCACCAGCACAACCAGAATCAGCGCTGGAAGCACCCAGAGGGTGCTGCGTACCTTTCGCTGGCTCACTGCCCCGCGAGAACGGATCGCCGCCACCCCTCGTCCAGTGGGGTGACCCACTCTGCGGCCAGTTCGGGATGAGCGTTGGCCGAGAGCTCCTCGTACGGCGGTAGGACCGAGGATGACGGGAGCGCCTCGAACTGCGCCCTGACTTCCGGTGTCAGACGCGAGGCATCGAGCACAGTGAACTGGCCCCATACATCTGGTTCGGACTTGGCGAGCTGCTGCTCCGGCGATAACGCGATGTTCGCCACGACCTGCGCTGCCGCGGACTGCCCCGACGTCGACGGGATCGCCAGGAAGCTCGCATTGCCGACGGTGCCCTCATCGAGGGTCAGGATGCGCGTCTCGGGGGGATAGGTGCCGTCGGCGACAAGTTGTGGCAGCGTCGCGGGCCCGTAGGTCATTGTCATGTCCACCTGCCCACCGGCATACAGGTCGTCGAGTTCGCTCGATGACTGCGGATATGTGGTGCCCCCGCGCCAGAGCGAGGGTGCAAGGGTGTTCAGCCGATCGAACACGGCCGGCGCGAGAGAATCGTTGGTGTCCTGATCGAACTGGGTAGGGACCTTCTCGACGCCACCGGACTCGTTCACCAGTGCCTCTCGCACGAACACCGAACCGGTGAAATCCGGCGGCGCGGGATAAGTGAAGCGGCCGGGGTTGGCCTCGGCCCATTCGAATACTTCGTCCAACGTGCGGGGTGGGTCCGCAATTGCGGCCGAGTTGTAAACGAGCGTGAACTGCGCCTTGTGCCAAGGTGCTTCGCAATTGCTCACCGGAGTACCGAAATCGTTGGTCAGCAGGGGATCCTCGGGGTCCGTGTACTCCATGTTCGGTAGATTCTGCGTCCAACCACAGAGCCACGCGCCTGCCTGCTGCCCGGTCCCGAAATTTGCGCCGTTGACCCACACCAGGTCGACCTCACCGTCGGTGACACCTGCTTGCCGCTCGGAGAGAATCCGGTTGACGGCGTCGGTGGTGGATTCGACGGGGACACGACGCAGCGTGACACCTGCGGCCGCGGCGGCGGGGGTGAGGATGGTGTCGACGTACGTATTGCCCTGCTCGTCGCCGCCGTACATCCACAACGAGACTGTTTTCCCCTGCGCTTGCTGTTCGATCTCACTCCAGGACAGTTCCTCGGCGATCGGAGCGTCGGATGACGGGGCTGCGCACGAGGACAGGATCAACCCGGCGCTCGCGGCAACCACCAGGGCCTCGAACGCGTACTTTCTCGGTCGACGGGTATGAGATCGAGAAAACAACGTGGGCCTCCTGGTCCGAGGATGCAGACAAAGTCGACGCTGCCTGATCTACGGTAATCGGTCGAATCCGGTGATAGGGGAACACACTGGGGTAGTCGAGGACTTCCCGTCGTAGAAAAACTGTTTTTGTGTGTCGAGCACGAGAGGTACCCATTGTGAAGCAGGACCCCCGGCAGGCACGTCGCCGCACTACCGTGATCAAGCTGGCAGCTGCTGCCGTCTTGATCGCGGTGGTCGTCATCGTGGCCGCCAATGTGGACCTTCCGGACCCGGAGTCGATACGAACGTTGGTCGCGGACGCGGGTGTGTGGGGAATCGTTGCGTTCGTCGTTCTGTACGTCGTGCTGTCGGCGACGCCATTCCCCGCGAGCGCACTCACCATCGCTTCCGGATTGCTCTTCGGGCTGGCGGTGGGTGCGACGGTGGTGGTCGTGGCTGCCACCGGGGGTGCCTATCTAGGTTATTGGGCGGCGCGTGCGCTCGGCCGTGGATCGGTCGAGCGCTCGGAGTGGGGCAAGCTCCGCAGGCTGGACGACATGCTCGGTCGACGCGGTTTGATGTCGGTGTTCATCGTCCGCTTGATCCCACTGTTCCCATTTTCTGTGGTCAACTATGCGGCGGGCATCAGCGCCGTGGGACAGCGCGAATACCTACTGGGCACGGCGGCAGGCATCATTCCGGCCACTGTCGGCTTCACCGCACTCGGGGCCTACGGAACCTCTCCGCTGTCCTGGCCGTTCGCCGCTGCCCTGGTTGCCGTCCTCGCGATCGGCGTCGGGTCGTCGTTGGCTGCCAAACGTCTCGGCCTGAAGAGTGACCCGGAATCGAACGGCCCACATCTCGACGACGTTGCGGCCCCATGATCGACAGCTATCTGCGTCGCAAGCTCGAGGGGCCGTTGGATCGGTGTGCACGAATCCTCGACATCAGCCAGGTCACCCCGGACCGAATCACCGCGGTCGGTCTGCTGCTGGGTCTGGGCAGCGCATTGGCCGCTGGGCTGCAGTTCTGGCTACTCGCGTTGGCACTGTGGATCCTCTCGCGCCTTGCCGACGGACTCGACGGACCACTGGCCCGTAGACGACTTCGCGGTGGCGGCCCCACTTCCGGTGCGGGCGGGTTCTTCGACATCACAGCGGATTTCACCGTCTACGGGACCACAGTCGTGGGCGTCGCGGTCGGCGCGTCGGCCGGTTACGACGCCCCGTGGTGGCCGTTTCTACTGGTGTTGCTGGCGTACTACATCAACGGCACAGCCTTTCTCGCGTTCTCCTCCATCGCTGAAAGAACGGGCAGAACACTCGACGACGGCCGCTCGCTGTCATTTCTGGGCGGGTTGGCCGAAGGAGCGGAAACGATTGCCGTGCACAGTCTCTGGCTGTTGTTTCCCGCAGTGTCGTGGCAGATCGCAACGGTATGGGCGGCGGTGGTAGCGGTCAGTTCGGGTCAACGCATCATCGCCGGCTACCGCGCTCTTTCCTGACGATCCACCTACCCCGGGCTTTCGCGAGGGTGTTCAGCGCGCGAGAGACGACGGGAGTGCTCAACTGCGAACGGACGTCGCCGACCGCAGCGTTCCACGGCCCGTCGTTGTACGTCGGATACGGGTGGGTGGCACCGGCGAGATCGCGAGTGCGCAGGCCCTGCTTGACGGCGAGAATCAGTTCACCGATGGTTTCACCCGCCCGCGGCCCCACCACGCTGGCACCGACGATGCGACGCTTGCCGTCGAGTACCAGCGTCGTGAAGCCGGTGGTTTTGCCCTCGGTGACCGCGCGATCGACGTCTTCGTGCCAGAGTGTCTGCAATCGCAACCCGGGGATACGCTTCGCCGTGCGCACATCGATTCCAGCAGAGGCGATTTCCGGATCGGTGAAGGTGACGCGCGGAGTGCCGGTCTTGTCGATCTTTCGGAGTACACCGAGTACGGCATTGCTCGCCGCGAGGCTGCCGTGCATCCCCGCCACGTGAGTGAACTGTGGGTGACCGGTCAGATCTCCGGCAGCCCAGATACGGGGATTGGTAGTGCGGAGATGATCGTCCACCACGATGTAACCGTGCTCTTTCAATGACACCCCGGCGGCGTCCAGGCCCAACCCCGTGGTCCGAGGAGTACGGCCCGTGGCGACGAGGACTTTGTCGAACGTACACGCGAGACCGGTATCGGTGACGGCCTCCCCGTCGTCGATTCGGGTGACCGTCGTAGAGGTCAGAATGCGTACTCCCTCGTCGGTGAGCGCTGCGGACAGTACTGCCGATGCCGAGGCGTCCTCCCTCGGAAGAATGGTCTCGGCCCGACCGACGAGGGTGACAGCCGAACCGAGTCGGGCAAAGGCCTGAGCCATTTCGCAACCGACGGTACCGGCCCCGATGATGAGTAATCGTTCCGGCAGCGACGTCAGGGACCACAGTGTCTCGCTGGTGAGGTAGGCCGTCGTGTCCAATCCAGAGATCGGCGGTACGGATGGACTGGCACCGGTGGTGATGATGGCTTGACCGAAACGCAAGGACCCCGATCCGACGGCCACGGTGCCGGGTCCGGTGAACACGGCGTCACCGACGACGACGGTGACCCCTGCTTCGGTGAGCGCTTCCGGAGAATCGATCGGGGCGATCTCGGCGATGGCGTGCTGGACGTGCGCCATGACACGGGGAAAGTCCACGTGCGGCTCGCCGGCGTCGATCCCGAAGCTGCGCGCGTCCCGGATCGTGGCGGCTGCTGATGCCGCAGCCAGTAATGCCTTGGACGGCACGCACCCGGTCCACAGGCAGTCACCGCCGGGCCGCTCCCGCTCGATCAGTACGACGCGAACGCCGAATCCAGCAGCTGTCTTGGCTGCGACGATGCCTGCTGTTCCACCGCCCACCACGAGAACATCGGCTTCGGTCGGCATCGAACTCATGTCAGGTCGCCTCGGGTAAGTCGATCCACGAATTTTCGAGCATGCTCGACGCTCTTCTCGTCGGGCACCGTCCGTACCGTCCACCTGGACAACGCCGTATCGATCTGACGGAACTCGCCCTCGGCGGCTCGGCATCTGGCGCACACGGCAAGGTGTGCCTCGATCCTGCGCACCTCGGCGGGATCGAGCCGGCCCGACGGGTCGGCATCGAGATAACGCTGCAATCGTCGAGCCGACCAATGGCAGGTGAGCAACATCCGCGCGGTCTTCATCATGGCTTTGCCTTTCCGGTGGCAGCGGCGAATGTGGGGCGTAGCCGGCGTCGAACCCGATCACGAGCTCGGCTCAATCGGGACATCACCGTTCCGACCGGGACGTCCATAACGTTCGCGGCCTCGGCGTAGGTGAGTTGATCGACGTCGATCAGTAACAGAACCGTCCGGAATTTCGGGTCCAGCGACCCGACTGCCCGCTCGAGGTCGTCGGACAAGATGGACGTCATGACTCTCTCCTCGGTTCCGAGTTCCTCGACGCCGAACGCGGGCCGGGTGGACAGGTAGTCGCCGAGCTCGGCGAAGGTGTCCGGCCGCTGCCGTCGGTGCATGTTCATGTTGGTGTTGCGCAGAATGGTCAGCAACCAAGCCCGAGGGTGGCGCCCGTCGAAGCTATCGACGCTGCGCCACGCACGTATGAGCGTCTCCTGCACGAGGTCCTCGGCTTGTGAGAGCCCCGTCAACGTGGTGGCAACGCGCAAGAGCACCTCGATCTCCGGTTCGACGTACAGACGAAAATTACGTGCCTGAGCGTCGTTGATGGCGTCGGATTCGATTTCGGGCACAGCTATGGAACCCTTCGAGTGTCCTGCCGTGTTCCCATAGCGACAGAGTGTGCCCTGAAGGCCTCGACGAAATGGACAGACCGATGAAGAAGCCGACGCCGTACACAATTTCGGCGCGCATGTACGACGTGATTTCCTTCGAGTGGCCGATCTATCGCGCTGGTCGCACGGCAGCGATCGATCTGATGGCCCTTCCAGCGGGCAGTCATGTTCTCGACGTCGGCTGCGGAACCGGCCTCAACTTCGCTTCGCTGCAGCGCCGGATCGGGCCGGCAGGTTCGATCACCGGAGTCGATGCCAGCCCGCAGATGCTCGAGCAGGCCAGACGCCGCGCTACCTCCGCTGGGTGGGAGAACGTCAACCTCGTCGCAGCGGACGCCACCGCACTCGATTCGGTGGACCTGGTAGATCACGTTCCCTTCGACGCGACTGTCAGTACCTACGCGATGTCGCTGATGGCGCAGTGGCAGATCGCGCTCGATGCGATGATCTCCGCTACCCGGGCAGGGGGAGTCGTGGCCGTCGTAGACATGCAGAAACCCGTCGGACGCGCAGAATTATGGACACCTCTCGCGCGCCTGGCGTGCAGACTCGGTGGATCCGACATCGACGCTCACCCCTGGACTGCGATGCCTGCTCGGTTGGATGCAATGAAGTCAGCATCGGTACGCGGTGGTCACATCCAGGTTCGCGTCGGGTCGGTTCCCTCGATGTGACCGCCACCGGTAGTCATTTCTTCTGACGTCGGCTACCTGCGTGCCAGTCTTGCTGCGTACCTACTTCGTCCTCCGCTACACCCAGAGCCTTCAGTTGTGGAAGCTCACGCATGCTGCGCTTCATTTCGGCGAACCCTGGGAAGCGTGCGAGGCCGATCACGTTGTCCCACAGAGGTACTGCCTCTTCATCGCTGGGTAGTCTGCTGATCACCGGGCCGAAGAATGCAACTCCGTCCGGCGGCTCGAAGGCAATGATCGGTGTGCCGACGTCCTTGCCGGTCAGCGAGAGCGCGTGGTCGGTTTCGGCACGAATTTCCTCGTCCAACGAGGCATCATCCAGTGCGCCGGTGTGCCGAGTCGACAAGCCCAGTTGTTCGAGGATCGGTGCCAGGAATGCCGCAGTGCCGCGATAACCGTGGCTCGCAGCGTCGTCGGGAACCACATCGGTATCGAAAATTTGCGTACCGAGGGCGGCATACAGCGGCCCGATCGCAGCGGTCCCGTGCTCGCGACGAATGTCTGCGGCGGCCCTCAGCAGTCGTAGACCTGCGGTGTGGCCGGCCTCGTACTCGGGTGGAAAGTGGGACGCGTAGTCGATGTGAGAATTGAGCAGGCGTAGGGAGATGAATCGCCAGTCGACCGTGTAATCACGCTGCGCTTGCACCTTACGAACCCATTTGCTGGTCATCCATGCGAAAGGGCACACCGGATCGAAATAGAAGTCGATATCGGACATCGAGGGACGCTCCTTGCCAGTGGGAATTTCCGTGTGCACGACGGTATACACAGGGGCGCACTTCGTACCTCCGCACAGACGGTCAATTCTCCCCCAGCAAGGCAGGACGCTGCTCGTCGACAATGGTTCGTATCGCTCCCACGAGCGCCGCGACTTCGGGGCGGCGCAGTGTCTCACTGCGCGTGACGAGCCAGTACGTCAGCCGAACAGTGACGTCGTCGTACAAAATTCGTACGAGGTCGTCGTGACGATCCGCCATGAAGCACGGCAGCAGACCGATACCTGCTGCCGCGCGGGTGGCCTCGACGTGGACGAACACGTTGGTGGAGGTCACCGATTGACGCATCGTCGGAGTGAAACTCGGGGCCAGATCCAAGTCGTCCACCTGCAGCATCGAGTCGATGAAGTAGATGAAGGGGTGGGCGGACAATTCGTCGAGAGTCTGCGGAGTCCCGTGCTCGTCGAAGTATGCGCGTGAGCCGTACAACCCGAGGCGATAGTCACCGAGACGGAAAGCCTGGGCGCGATGGACCTGGGGCTCGCCGACGACGACCTCGATATCGAGTCCGGACCGCTGCTGGGACGCTCGACGGGTCGTCGCAACGATTTCGACGGCCACGTTGGGATTCCGCCGCTGCACCCGAGCCGCGGCCGGGGCGATGATGTACGCGCTGAAACCGTCGGTTGCCGAAATTCTGACGACTCCTTCGAGCGACTCGGCATCGTCACCGCGCGTCACCAATCCCCGCACCACCGATTCGACGGCTTCCGCCGCCGCCAGCGCCCGACGCCCGAGCTCGGTCAGCTCCCACCCGCCTCCGCCCCTGGTCAGAACGCGGCCCCCGAGCGTCGACTCCAGTACGGCGATGCGCCTCGAGATGGTCGTGTGATTGACGTCCAGTTCGTCGGCGGCGGAGCTGTACCGCCCGGTCCGTCCGACGGCCAGGAGCACCAGGAGGTCGTCGGCGCTCGGTAGTCGACCGGCCGGGGATGACGTCATCTCTGCATATTTGCAGATCCCACCTGCGTTCTTGGCCATTGCATCGCAATTGCTCTGCGCCAATACTCGAGATACCAAGTATGTGTGTGAGCCGTCACAGTCGGTACGCCACTCATGCCGGATCACACGAGGAGTGTCAATGAGCCTGGACGAACGATCGCACAGCGGTCCTGACCCGGACGCAGCCCCGACCGGGCTCAAGAAGGTCGTTGCCGCGTCGATGGCAGGCACGATCGTCGAGTGGTACGAGTTCTTCCTCTACGGCACCGCAGCGACGCTGGTGTTCTCGAAGATCTTCTTCGCAGCCGGCACCAGCGAACTCGATGCCATCCTCGCTGCATTCGTCACCTACGCCGTCGGATTCGTGGCTCGCCCGCTCGGCGGTATCGTCTTCGGTCACTACGGGGACAAGTACGGCCGAAAGAAGTTGCTGCAGTTCAGTCTGGTGCTCGTCGGCGGCGCGACGTTCCTCATGGGTTGCCTCCCGACCTTCAACCAGATCGGCTACTGGGCCCCCGCGCTTCTCGTGCTCCTCCGGTTCATCCAGGGCTTCGCTGTCGGTGGCGAATGGGGCGGTGCGGTTCTGCTTGTGGCAGAACACAGTCCGAACAAGAGTCGCGGATTCTGGGCCAGCTGGCCACAAGCCGGGGTCCCCGCCGGAAACCTTCTCGCCACCGTCGTGCTTCTCGTCCTGACCACAACGCTGTCCGACGCAGCCTTCCTCAGCTGGGGCTGGCGTGTCGCGTTCTGGCTCTCCGCCGTCATCGTATTCGTCGGCTACTACATTCGCACCAAGGTCACCGACGCCCCGATCTTCCTCGAGGCACAGAAGCAGGCCGAGGTCATCAAGGCCGCGTCGTACGGCGTCTTCGAGGTCGTCAAGCGCTACCCGCGTGGCGTTCTCACCGCAATGGGTCTTCGGTTCGGCGAAAACGTCATGTACTACCTCGTCGTCACATTCACCATCACCTACCTCAAAGTCGAGGTCGGTACCGACACCCAGACGATCCTGTGGTGGATGCTCGCAGCTCATGCCGTCCACTTCGCCGTCATTCCGCTGGTAGGACGTCTAGCCGACCGTATCGGTCGACGGCCGGTCTACCTGTTCGGTGCACTGACCGCCGGCACGTGGGGCTTCTTCGCATTCCCGATGTTCAACAGCGGGCACAACGCGGTCATCATGCTCGCCATCATCATCGGCCTGGTCTTCCACGCCTTCATGTACGCCACCCAGCCGGCGATCATGGCCGAAATGTTCCCGACGCGTATGCGGTACTCCGGCGTCTCCCTGGGCTATCAGGTCACCTCGATCGTTGCCGGCTCGCTGGCTCCGATCATCGCAGTGTTCTTGCTGAACAGGTACGGATCCTCGGTGCCGATTGCCTGGTACCTGGCCGGTGCATGCACCATTACGCTGGTTGCGGTCATCGCTGCCCGTGAGACCAAGGGTCTTTCCCTGGAGTCCATCGATATCGCAGACGCGGAAAACCTTGCAACCGAAGCAGAATTGGCCAAAGCAGGACTGAAATGACCAACCTGACCGGACGGTCTGCGCTCGTCACCGGCGGGGCAGGCGGCATCGGTGCAGCGTGTGCCCGGATGCTCGCCGATCGGGGCGCGAGAGTCACCATCGCCGACGTCGACGAAGTCGCGGCGAAGGAGCTGGCATCGGAACTGCACGGGGAGTCGTGGGCGGTGGACCTATCGGACGTCGCGGCTCTGGAGAACCTCACGCTCGACACCGATATTCTGATCAACAATGCCGGCATACAGACCGTCTCGCCGATAGTCGATTTCGATCCAGCAGCATTTCGTCGGATCCAGACGCTGATGGTCGAAGCGCCCTTCCTCCTCATTCGAGCTGCTTTGCCGCGCATGTACTCTCGCGGTTTCGGCCGAATCGTGAACGTTTCCTCTGTGCACGGCCTACGGGCCTCGGCATTCAAAGCCGCCTATGTCACGGCCAAACACGGCCTCGAAGGACTCTCGAAAGTCACCGCGCTCGAAGGTGGCCCGCACGGAGTGACAAGCAACTGCGTCAATCCGGGCTACGTCCGAACCCCGTTGGTCGAGAAACAGATCACCGATCAGGCTGCCGCGCATGGCATTCCGGAAGAAGAAGTGCTCCAACAGGTCATGCTGGCCGAGAGCGCGATCAAACGGCTCGTCGAACCGTCGGAAGTTGCCTCGCTGGTCGGATGGCTGACGTCCGCCGACGCGGGCATGGTCACCGGTGCGTCCTACACCATGGACGGTGGGTGGTCGGCGAAGTAGGCGCCCCGCCGCCGGCTTGTGTTCACCACCACCACCACCACCACCACCACCGCCGGCTTGAATGGACCCCTCTAGCGATTTGATCGTATGAGTGGTTCATTCAAGCGATGGGTGGGGCGCTTTCAGGCCTCGCGACCCAACTGGGCGAGCACCTTTCTCTGGCGACCGGCCGACCCCGGCATCTCGACGCCTGCCGGGTGCGCGATGTCCCAGCGACGCGCCCCGCTCCCTCGAGATAAGCAGTCGGAGACAAAAAAGAACCCCTCACGAACCGCTTCTCAGCTGTTCGCAAGGGGTTCCCTTGGCGGAGGATAGGGGATTTGAACCCCTGAGGGCGTTAACCCAACCCGCGTTCCAGGCGAGCGCCATAGGCCACTAGGCGAATCCTCCGTGTGGAAGCGTACCGGATAACCCCCTCCAGATCCCAAACGGGCTCCGGTGAGGGCCACCGAACCGGCGTGGCCGCCAGTGTGGTTACACTCTTCAATGGATCCCGCGCGGCGCGCATCCTGTGAACTCCCCCAGGGCCGGAAGGCAGCAAGGGTCAATGGGCTCTGCCGGGTGCGCGGGGTCCCCTTTACTTTCAAGGACCAGATTTCGAGCCCCGACACCGAGAGGGAAGCTCCACATGCCAGCGCAAACCCAAATGGGGTTGATGAGCCATGAGGAGCTCGTCTCCGAGAACGAGCGTCAGTCTGCCAAGTACCAGCAGCTCGAGAACGAGAACCTCGCACTCGACCTCACCAGAGGGAAGCCGTCGCCCGAGCAGCTCGATCTTGCTGCCGGCCTGCTGACGCTTCCCGGTGCGGATTACCGCGACGGCAATGGAACCGACTGCCGTAACTACGGAGGCCTCGCAGGCCTTCCCGAGCTGCGAGCAATCTTCGGTGAAATCCTCGGCATTCCGGTGAAGAATCTTCTGGCCGGCAACAATGCGAGCCTCGAAATCATGCACGACCTGGTTGTGTGGGCCCTGCTGCACGGTCTTCCTGATTCGCCGCGGCCTTGGTCGGCCGAGCCCAATATTCGCTTCTTGTGCCCGGCGCCCGGATACGACCGGCACTTCGCAATCGCCGAGAGCTTCGGCATCGACATGATCGCAGTCCCGATGCTTCCCGATGGTCCCGACATCAACGAGATCACCCGTCTCGTCTCGTCGGATCCGCAGATCAAGGGCATGTGGGCGGTTCCGAATTATTCGAACCCCACTGGGGCCGTGTACTCCGAGGAAGTAGTGCGAGCATTGGCATCCATGCCGACTGCCGCTCCGGACTTCCGCCTGTTCTGGGACAACGCTTACGCCGTGCATCCGCTGGTGGAAGAGTTCGCTCCATCTCACGACATCCTCGGGTGGGCCGCCGAAGCCGGACATCCGAATCGTCCGTTCGTGCTGGCGTCGACGTCGAAGATCACGTTCGCCGGTGCGGGCGTCAGCTTCTTCGGCAGCTCGGACGAGAATCTCGCGTGGTACCAAAAGCATTTGGGTAAGAAGAGCATCGGTCCGGACAAGCTGAATCAGCTTCGGCACCTGCGGTTCTTCGGTGACGCCGACGGTGTCCGTGCCCACATGGCAAAGCACCGGGACATCCTTGCACCGAAGTTCGCGCTCGTCGGTCAGATCCTCGAAGACCGTCTCGGGGCGTCGAAGATCGCGTCGTGGACGGAGCCGAAGGGTGGATACTTCATCTCCCTCGACGTGCTCGAAGGTACCGCGGCCCGCTCGATCGCCTTGGCGAAGAACGCCGGTATCGCGTTGACGGGAGCGGGTTCGGCATTCCCGTACGGAAACGATCCCGAGGACCGAAACATCCGGCTCGCTCCGAGCTTCCCGTCTCTGGACGATCTGCAGAAGTCGATGGACGGGGTCGCGACGTGCGTTTTGCTCGCCGCGACCGAAAAGCTCCTCGACAGGTAAATGGAATACGCCCGAGAGGGTATTCCATTCGAGCTGCAACGAAGTCGCTCAGTGACCGATCACTACCGCGCCTTCTGGTGCTTCGGCGAGTAGGCCCGGTCGCAACAGGAACCTCGTGATGACCGCGCCCAGCACGAAGATCCCACTCGCCCACCAGAACGTCGTTGTGTAGCTGGCGAGTTCGGCGTTGGCCTGCAGTGCTGCCGCACTCGATGAGCCAGCCACATTGTCTGTGACGTACGTGGCTGCTGCGCTCGCTGCGATGGTACTGAGCAGTGCCGTACCTATCGAGCCGCCGATCTGCTGCATGGTGTTGACCGTGGTGGAGGCGACACCCGAGTCGTCGAGATTTACCCCGGAAATCGCACTCTGAAAGGCCGGAGCCATGGAGGCGCCGAGTCCGAGGCCCATGATGATCAAGCCGGGCAGAATGTGCATCGGGTAGGTGCTGTCCAGTGAAACCTGAGTCAGGAGACTCATTCCGGCCCCGGCAATTAGCAGGCCCGTCGGTATCAGTACCCGGGGGCCGAATCGCGGCAGGATCACTCCCGTCGAGACGGTTGCAGTCAGGATCAACGCGCCGATCATCGGCATGAATGCGAATCCGGTGGTGATCGGTGTGTAGCCGAGTGTGCTCTGCATGTAATAGGTGAGGAAGAGGAACACCGCGAACATGCCTGCCCCGGTGACGAAGACTGCGACGAACGAACCGGCGCGTGTCCGGTCGAGGATGATGCGTAGTGGCAGCAGAGGATGCGCGACGCGTCGCTGCAGGACGACGAACACTCCGAGCAATGCTGTACCGATGATGAGGAACGCGAGGGTGACCGTGTTGCCCCAGCCGTCGGATTCTGCGTGTGCGAAACCGTAGACGATCGCGAACAGCGCGGCCGAGACGGTGACTGTTCCCGGAATGTCGAGCTTGGGCCTGGTGGTGACCGCATGCTTGGCCAGCAG
Organism: Mycobacteriales bacterium; assembly: GCA_038198705.1. Classification (GTDB taxonomy): domain Bacteria; phylum Actinomycetota; class Actinomycetes; order Mycobacteriales; family Mycobacteriaceae; genus Rhodococcoides. Next base: position 36,620 of record JBBPZN010000069.1, on the reverse strand, counting down.
GATGAATCCGGCGACGAATGCCACCCCGGCGAAGATCAGGTTGACGTAGAGGCTCCAACGCCAGGTCGCCCACTCGGTCAATATGCCTCCGAGCAGTAGGCCCAACGCGCCACCGCCACCGGCGATCGCACCGAAGATACCGAATGCCTTCGCGCGTTCCTTCGGGTCCGTGAACGTGGTTGCCAGTAGCGACAGTGCTGCCGGTGCGAGTAATGCACCGAATACGCCCTGGCCTGCGCGAGCTGCGACAAGCATTCCGAAGTTCACCGATGCGCCCCCGACCGCGGACATGAGCGCGAACCCGACGAGCCCGATGAGGAAGGTGTTGCGACGACCGAACAGATCGCTGAGTCGTCCGCCGAGGAGCAGAAGACTGCCGAAGGCCAGCGCGTATGCGGTGATGATCCAAGAGCGGTTGCTGTTGTCGAAGCCGAGATCGAGCTGGGCCGCCGGCAGCGCGATGTTCACGATGGTCGCGTCCAGAACGACCATGAGCTGAGCCAGGCCGAGGGTGGCGAGAACCAGCCAGCGAACGCGATGTGATTTTGCATCAGCGGTTTCTACCGAGGGCGGTGACGTCGATGTCTCGACGCTATCCGGAGACAATGCGGTCATGTTCGTCCTTCTGTCGACTATGCGGAGGTGTACTCTCCGGTTATCGACTAAGGTGGCAGCTAAGTGGAGGGTGGTCCTCCGCTTATCGGGTGAAACGGACATTCAATGGGTGTGAGAGCCGACACAGGGGCAAAGAAGCCACTTCGGGCCGACGCGGAACGAAACCGTAAGCGCATCATCGAGGCCGCTCGCGAGCTGTTCGCGTTGCGTGGCATCGACATCACTCTCGACGACGTCGCCGGTCATGCGAAGGTGGGCGTCGGAACCGTCTATCGGCGCTTCTCGTGCAAAGAAGAGCTCATCGATGGTGTCTTCGAACAACGGCTCGAGGAAATGGTCGTGCTTGCCGAGGAGGCGTTGACCGCCTCCGACCCGTGGGAGGGCCTTGTCGCGTTCCTCGATCGATTGTGTGAAGGGATGATCGCGGACCGGGGTCTCGGTGAGGTCGTACTCGGTACAGACGAGGGCTGCGAGGGGATCGCGCAGGTGCGCGAGCGGCTCGAGCCCTTTGTCGAGAAGATCGTCCTCCGAGCGAAGGCATCAGGCCAGCTTCGCGCCGACGTCGAGGTCAACGATATTTTCCCACTGATCGGCATGGTCTCCGCAGGTGCCGAATTCACCTCTGCGGTGGACTCCGGCAATTGGCGACGCTATTTCACCGTGGTCCTCGACGGGCTCCGATCCGAACCCGGTGCGGCGACCGCTCTACCTGGTCGTGCACTCACCGGGGTCGAGCTCGACTCGGCCAAAGCTGCAATGCATCGCCGTCGCCGCTGATCCGCCGCTTGTGATTGTTCACAAGATTCTCGCGAGTGGGCGGTGGACTGAGCCATCGGTCTTCCACCTGTGCGGTACATCACGTATGGTCCGTCACAAGTGTTGTTACTGCCGAGTAAGAAGTGGCAGCAACAGTGGACCTATGGGGGTAGTGCATGCGAGCGTCACGGGTAGTCGGACCGGCCGTTGGAGCCGTTTTGCTGGCAGCGGCAGCGATGACGCCCTTGGCGTCGGCTCAGCCGCCTTCGGGTTCATCGACCGGATCGACGGTGGAGTCCGACTTCTACCTGCCTCCGAGCCCGCTGCCCGACGGCGATGCAGGGGACGTCATTCGCTCGGAGCCCTCGCATTTGGCGATCTCGGTGCCCACCATCGGTGGGGCACTCCCCGGTGAGGCGACTCGAATCATGTACCGCAGCAAGGATTCCAACGGTGACCCGATCGCAGTGACGGGCACCTACATCGATCCCGCGGCAGACTGGACCGGCCCAGGTCCGCGACCGCTCGTGAGTCTCGCACCCGGTACGCAGGGGCAGGGCGACCAGTGTGCGCCATCGAAGATGTTGAACAACCTCATCACCTACACGCCTCCGTTCGATGCCATGGTGGAGTACGAGGTGCTCTCCGCATACGCGTTGCTGTCTCAGGGGTATGGCGTCGTCATCACCGACTACGAGGGACTCGGCACCCCGGGTGCGCACACCTACGTCAACCGCGCTGCCGAAGGGCATGCTGTTCTCGATGCGGCTCGGGCCGCGCAGAGTCTTTCCGGCACAAAGATTTCCACTGATGGACCGGTGGGGCTGTACGGCTACTCGCAGGGTGGAGGCGCAGCGGCGTCCGGCGCAGAACTGGCTTCCGAGTACGCGCCGGAACTGAACATCGTCGGAGCGTATGCGGGTGCTCCGCCTGCTGATCTGAAGTCGACTCTCGAACAGGTGGACGGCACCATCCTCACCGGCGTGATCGGGTACACGCTCAACGGTTTGCTCGAATCCGACCCGGATCTGCGTCAGATCCTCGACGAGAACATCAACGGGGCGGGCCAGGCGATGCTGAAGCAGGTCGCGGATCAGTGTGTCGGCGACACGATTCTGACGGTCGGCCTGCATCGCACGCATGAGTACACCAACACCGGCGAACCGATGTCGGTTGTTCTCGGCAGACTACCCAGGGCCCAGGAGATATTGGCGGCCAACAAGATCGGCGAGCGCACGCTCGACGCACCCGTGCTGATTCAGTCCGGCGTGTCCGACGACATCGTCCCACACGGTCAAGCTGTGCAGCTGGCCGCCGACTGGTGCAGTCAGGGTGCAACCGTTCAGCTCAGTAGTGTGCAGGTTCCAGCCATAGTGCCGGGATCGGGTGCCGGACACCTGATTCCGGATCTACTCGGACTCGGCGAAGCGCAGAATTGGATGAAAGATCGTTTCTATGGAGTCCCGGCGCCGTCGAATTGCTGAGGTGATCTCGTACGGTCCGGGCACAGTCAGCGCGGACCGTACATGATCACGGCGACGCCGAGAAGGCAGAGTGCTGCTCCTGTCACGTCCCACCTGTCCGGCTCGAAGCCGTCGGCAATCATTCCCCAGGCGAGAGATCCCGCGACGAAGACACCGCCGTACGCGGCGAGAATGCGGCCGAAATTGGCGTCCGGCTGCAGTGTCGCGACAAATCCATAGGCACCGAGCGCAACGACACCTGCGCCGATCCAGATCCATCCGCGATGCTCTTTGACTCCCTGCCACACAAGCCATGCCCCGCCGATCTCCAGCACTGCGGCGACGCCGAACAACAGGATGGATTTGAGTACCGTCACGTGTGCACGATTCCATATGTTCACCGAAGTGCCATAGGTTTCCTAAGTGTAGGAGGATCAACACTCGGGTAACAGGGTGAAGGTATGTACACAGCGAGGGGCGGCGGCAAATGATCGTGACCGATCGAGGTCAATCGAGTAAGCCCAACGGAGGTAGGTAGCTCATGCGTGAGCAGTACAACGTCACCTTGGATTCCCTCGCAGCCGATCTTGCATCGATGTGTGGACTCGCCGAAGCTGCCATGGAGTCGGCCACCAGGGCCTTGCTGACCGCGGATCTCGCCGTCGCGGAACACACCATCTCCGGCAGGGAAGCAATCGACCGGGCTGCAGCCGACTGGGAGCACCAAGCCTTCGGTGTCCTCGCGTTGCAGTCGCCTGTCGCACTGGACCTGCGAATCATGGTCAGTGGACTTCACATAGTTGCCGATCTCCAACGCATGGGTGGACTGGCCATCCATATCGCCGAGCTCGCTCGACGCAGACACCCCGCACACGTACTACCGGTCGAGGTGGAGACTGTGTTTACCGAGATGGGGCGCGTCGCCGTCGAACAGGCAGATTCGACGCGCAAGGTTCTGCTCTCCCGTGACGCCGAACTGGCCACGGAGCTGCAGACCAAGGACGAAGCGATGGACGAACTTCACCGGAGCTTGTTCACGCTGACGTCGGCACCGGGTTGGCCGCACGGCATACCTGCGGCCGTCGATATCACGTTGCTCGGCCGATTCTACGAACGGTTCTCCGATCACACCGTCGAGGTTGCCAAGCGGGTCATCTTCCTCGTCACCGGTGAATTTCGGTCCGACGAGACATAGTCGAGCCACTGTCCGGCCACGACATCGCAGCTGGAACCCGATAACGGAGTTTCCTCCCGCGTGGGAGGATCGGAGTCATGTCTCCTACTCTGCACCTGGTCGGCGACCCAGAAGCCGATGCGCTGCTCGCCGAGGACCCATTCGCGTTGCTGATCGGAATGCTTCTCGATCAGCAGGTTCCGATGGAATCGGCATTCGCCGGTCCCAAGAAGCTCGTCGATCGTCTCGGCGATCTGAACGTCGAGACCATCGCGACGGCCGACCCGGAGGAGTTCGCGGCCGTGTGCGCCACCACGCCTGCAGTTCATCGCTTTCCGGCTTCGATGGCCAAGCGCATTCAAGGACTCGCGGAATACCTGGTCGAGAACTACGACGGCAAGCCGGATCAGATCTGGCGCCGCGACAGTCCTGACGGACCCGAAGTACTGAAGCGGCTGAAGGCTTTGCCTGGGTACGGAGATCAGAAGGCCCGCATCTTTCTCGCGTTGCTGGGCAAGCAGATGGGAGTGACGCCCGACGGGTGGCGCGAGGCCGCAGGCGCGTACGGCGACGAGGGATCGCGGCGGTCGATTGCCGATGTCGTCGACGAGAAGTCGCTCCTCGAAGTCCGTGAATTCAAAAAGGCAGCCAAGGCAGCAGCCAAGAACAAGTGACGTACGAGCACTGGCTTCAGAGCCTCGACGAGGCGTCGCTGGCCCGTCTTCTCGAGAAGCGTCCCGACGTGGCGCTCGATCCGCCACCGCGCACGTATGCCGCACTTGCCCACCTTCTGCGGGGGGATCGATCGTTGGATGCCGCCATGCGTGAACTCGACGTGGGTGCCCTGTCACTGCTCGTGATACTCGCTGGAAGCGAATCGATCTCGCGTTCGGACATCGGTGCAGCGGTCGCGGAGGGGATCGATTGCACGACGTCCGATGTAGATCGCGCCGTGGAATCGCTGATCGAACTCGGACTCTGCTCGCCGGTCGGTGAGGGTTACACCTCCATTGTCGAGAACCTCGAACGTCTGAATCTGCACGCACTCCTCGATGTGTCGCGGCCCGTCATGGTCGAGCGAGGGGCAGCGAATGTGCAATCGCAGGAACTTGCCGTGGCCGGGTTCTGCGACCTAGTCGAAGCAGTGCTCGTGGAAGTCGATGCAGGCTCTGTGAAAGCGGCCAGGGCAGGGGGAGTGGGGAGTCGCGAGGTTCGGGCGCTTGCCAAGGGCGTCGGCGCTGATGTCGACGACGTCGAACTTGTTCTCGGTCTCGCAGGCGATCTGCGTCTCGTCGACGCTCGCGCTCCGCTACTGCGATGCACGGCCGAGTACGGCGACTGGGAATCGATGGACCGGGCAACGAAATACACGAAGATCGTGGAAGCGTGGTGGTGGTCGGAGGGTGCCGCGACGAATTCCTTGCAAGCGAACGGCAAGCGGGCGCAGACACTCGGTCCGATCGCCCCGAATCCGTCTACGGCCGTGCTTCGTCGACGCATGATCGACTCGATCCCGGACGGTGGTTTTCTCGACGTCGACTCGGCTGTGGACTACACAGTGTGGAAGCTGCCTCGGTTCGCGGCCGAGGCGAACCCCGGTGATGTCGCGGCCGTGTGGCGCGAGGCATCCGCGCTCGGGATCATCGTCGACGGTGCTCCGACGGACTTGTCACGACTGCTCGGCAGGCTGGGAACTACCGTCGATGCGACGGTAGTTGCACCCGCTGTGCACCAGCTCGTCCACCGAACCGAATCAGTAGTGCGGTTGTTGCCCGATCTCACTGCCGTGGTGTCCGGCCCTGTGAGCGAACGTGTTTCGCTGCTTCTCACGGGATCGGCGACCCGCGAATCGCGCGGCGCTGCGTCGGCCTGGCGGTTCAGCGACCGGTCCATCCGCGGTTGGCTCGATCGAGGTGGCTCCGGTGAAGAACTGCTCGAGTCCCTGGCTTCAACTGCGTCGACCGAAGTGCCACAGTCGCTCGACTACCTGATCCGTGATGTCGTGCGCAGGCACGGGGCAATCACCGTCGACCGGGTGTCCGGGCGCATCGAGTCTCGAGATGCCGCGCTCATTGCCGAGATTCACACGCGCGCACTGTTCGCGGCCGAAAGGTGCGCGGACACAGCCCTGGCCCCGTCGATACCGGCGCTCAGTGTGCTCGCCGCGTTGCGATCCGCGGGCTACGCCCCAGTGCTCACCGGCGACTTCGCACCGACAGAGGTGGCCAGGGTGGCACCTCGACCGCTACAGTCCCGGATCCTTCCGACCTCGCCGCAACGCACCGATGTCGATGAGTTGGCGCGCGCTCTCGTGACAGGTGATCCGGTCGAGGTCGATATAGCCCGATTGGCCGCGCGATTGAAGACCGTGCATCACCTCCCGGCCAGAGATGCCGACGCCCTCGCTGAAGCTATCGCGCTCGGCACCGTGGTGACGGTCGATGTACTTACCGCGGGCATGGGCATCGTCAAGGACACGATCGGTGACATCCTTCTCGATTCCGGTACGTTGCATGCCTGGTCGGAACGATTGCAGACCAGGCGGAGTATCGGGATCTCGAATATTCGGATGGTCGTCGCACCGCTGTTGTGAACTCGAGGCTGGGCCATCGACGTCGATGTCGGCACTCGCCGGTACCCTTTCGGCGTGGCTCTCTACCGGAAGTACCGTCCTGCGACGTTCGCTGAGGTTGTCGGGCAGGAGCACGTCACCGAGCCCTTGAGTGTGGCGCTGAACTCCAACCGAATCAACCACGCCTACCTCTTCTCCGGCCCACGTGGCTGTGGCAAGACGTCGTCGGCGCGCATCCTCGCGCGGTCGCTGAACTGCGCCGAGGGCCCTACCTCCACACCCTGCGGGGTGTGTAATTCCTGTGTTGCGCTCGCACCGGGTGGCCCAGGCAACTTCGATGTCGTAGAGATGGATGCAGCGAGTCACGGCGGCGTGGAGGATGCCCGTGATCTTCGGGACAAAGCGGTGTATGCACCCGCCGAGTCTCGTTACGTCATCTTCATCATCGATGAGGCTCACATGGTGACCACGGCGGGTTTCAACGCGCTGCTCAAGGTGGTCGAGGAGCCGCCGGAGCATCTGGTCTTCATCTTCGCCACCACCGAGCCGGAGAAGGTGCTGCCGACCATTCGGTCACGCACGCACCACTATCCGTTCCGGTTGCTGCCCCCGTCGACCATGCGCGGACTGCTCGAGAAGATCTGTGCGCAGGAGAACGCGATCGTCGCGGATCCCGTGTTTCCGCTCGTCATCCGTGCAGGAGGTGGATCGCCGCGTGATTCGCTGAGCGTGTTGGATCAGCTCCTCGCGGGCGCAGGTCCGGAGGGCGTGACGTACCCCCGGGCGCTGTCCTTGCTCGGAGTCACCGATGTCGCATTGATCGACGAGGCAGTCGACGCTCTCGCTGCCGGCGACGGTGGCTCCCTGTTCGGCACCATCGACAAGGTCGTCGATGCCGGTCACGACCCCCGCAGGTTCGCCACCGACCTCCTCGAGCGGCTGCGCGACCTCATCCTGATGCGTGCCGTGCCCGACGCCGGGGAGCGCGGTCTGGTCGACGTGCCGGGCGACGTGCTCGAACGACTCCGTGATGAGTCGACGCGGATCGGTTCGGCAACGCTGGCGCGGTACGCGGAAATCGTGCACTCCGGATTAGGGGAGATGCGCGGGGCCACCGCGCCGCGACTCCTTCTCGAAGTGATGTGTGCTCGGATGCTTCTCCCCTCGGCCTCGGACGCGGAATCCGCTGTGCTGCAACGCCTGGAACGCTTGGAGCGACGTCTCGATGTGACCCTTCCCGCCGGTGAACAGGCTGCGGTCGATCGGGCCGGGGTCGATCGGGCCGGGGTCGATCGGGCTGGGATCGTCGAAGATGCAGTCCCGAGGCGGATCGAGGAGTCGGCACCAGCGGCACCGGTGGAGGACACTCCGTCGAAGTTCGTTCGCCCCTCGCAACGGCCGGTGGCAGAGGCACCTACGCCAGCCGTGCCTGCACCTACGCTCGCCGCGGCACCTGCCACGCCCACGCCCGCGTCCCCGCCTTCGGTGACCGTGCCTCCGCCGGCGCCCATCGTGACGCCGGAGCCGGAACCACAGCCCGAGCCGGAACCTCAGCCCGAGCCGGAACCTCAGCCTGAGCCGGAACCTCAGCCTGAGTCGGAACCTCAGCCTGAGTCGGAACCTCAGCCTGAGCCTGAGCCGGTCCACGTGCCGGAGCCAGTGTCGAATGCGAAACCCGAGCCGAGTGCTGTACCCGAGCCGGGTCTTGTATCGCCGCCGGAGCAAGAGCACGAGGCAGAATCGCAGCCCGAGCCTTCGGCTGTCAGTGAGCCCGTTGTCAGTGACCCCGTTGTCAGTGACCCCGTTGTCAGTGACCCCGTTGTCAGTGACCCCGTTGTCAGTGAGCCGGTTGCCAGCGAGCCAGAACCCGCGCCGGCTCCCGTCGCAGCATCGAATCAACCCGACGCGGCGGCGGTACGTGCGGTGTGGTCCGAGGTCAGGACCAAGGTCCGCGAGCGCAGCCGTACGGTCGAGGTCATGTTGTCCGGGGCGTCGGTGCGCGCCGTCGACATCGATTCGATCACCCTCGGCCACGACTCGGCTCCGCTGGCCAAAAGGCTTGGGGAACCGCGAAACGCCGATGTCATTCGAGACGCACTGCGTGATGTTTTCGGAGTCGATTGGAACGTGACCTGCGTCGTGGGTGCCACCGCACCGGCCGAGGAGGCCACGGTATCGAAGGGTGGTCCCGAGGCTCCGAAAGCCCCGTCGACGAAATTCTCACGACCGAGTCAGAGCAACAAGACGGCGCGAACGACCGATGACGCATTCGGGTCGGCGGGGGATGGATCGGGATACGAGGACATTCCGCCACCTGAAGCGCCGGATTACCCAGACGATCCCGAGCCTGCAGGTCCGCCACCACCGGAGACCGCCGAGGACGAGGAAGAACTCATGAAAGCGGCCGCAGAGCCTGCGGATCCGTCGATCAGACGCGATCCGGATACCGTCGCGCTGGAGTTGATCCAAACCCAGCTAGGCGGGACTCCTCTGAAGGAGTAGCGCTGCTCGTGACGGAGAAGTCCGCTCGAGCGAAGCTGTTGTCGAGTGCTGTCTTGTGCACTCGATAACAAGGGGCTAGGCGGGCTCGATATCTTCCGGATCCACGAAAACCAATCGTCCGTCGTCGAGTGCTACCGCATACCGACGGGCGAGAGCCCAGCCACGGTCGGACACCGAAGCTTGTTGGTCGCCGAAGTCTTCCTTGACTACGCCGGACTCTTTTGGCCACTGCTCGCGCGAGAGCTCGGCATCGGAGCTGTAACGGACCTTCACATGTGCGCCGACAGCAACGGGCTGCTGGGTGTCCATGGACATCAACTCCTGATCTTCCACAAATATCCCCCCGCTATGTCGATTGTAGGTCTACCCAGCATCTTCAAAACCCAAACTGCCCATTCGGTCACAGACAATGCTCGTTTAGGTCCTGTCGCTTCAGTGGTAACACGTTCTATTCTGTACACAGCCGAGGTGTATGCCTCGTGTCCTGCAGCGCCCTGACCGGCGCTGCCACCGAAATCAGTACGTGGAAGGAACTGCACGCTGTGACTACAGAGGCGTTCATTTACGAAGCCATCAGAACCCCGCGCGGTAAAGGAAAGAACGGCTCGCTGCACTCCGTCAAGCCGCTCTCGCTGGTTACCGGGCTGATCGACGAACTTCGTCGTCGATTCCCAGATCTGGACGAGAACCGCATCTCGGACCTGATCCTGGGCGTCGTGTCGCCAGTAGGCGATCAGGGTATGGACATCGCCCGCACCGCCGTTCTCGCCGCGAAGATGCCGGACACCGTGGGCGGACTCCAGCTCAACCGGTTCTGCGCTTCCGGTCTCGAAGCAATCAACCTCGCCGCACAGAAGGTGCGCTCCGGCTGGGATGAGCTCGTGATCGCAGGCGGCGTCGAATCGATGTCTCGTGTTCCGATGGGTAGCGACGGTGGCGCGTGGGCGATGGATCCGGCAACCAACTACGACACCTACTTCGCCCCGCAGGGGATCGGCGCCGACCTGATCGCGACGATCGAGGGCTTCACTCGCGAAGACGTCGACGCATACGCAGTGCAGTCGCAGGATCGCGCGGCAGCAGCATGGTCGGGTGGATACTTCGCCAAGTCGGTCGTGCCCGTCACCGATCAGAATGGTCTGCTCATCCTCGATCAGGACGAGCACATGCGTCCGGGAAGTACCGTCGAATCGCTCGGCAAGCTGAACCCGGCGTTCGCCGGAGTTGCCGCCATGGGCGGATTCGACGACGTCGCGCTGCAAAAGTACCACTGGATCGACAAGATCAATCACGTGCACACCGGCGGTAACAGCTCCGGCATCGTCGACGGTGCAGCCCTCGTCCTCGTCGGCAGCGAGCAGGCAGGCAAAGACCTGAATCTGGTTCCGCGAGCGCGTGTCGTAGCAACCGCGACGAGCGGCGCCGACACCACCATCATGCTCACCGGACCGACACCGGCAGCGAAGAAGGCTCTTGCGGCGGCAGGCTTGACCGTCGACGACATCGATCTCTTCGAGTTGAACGAGGCGTTCGCCTCGGTCGTGCTGCGGTTCCAGAAGGACCTGAACATCCCGAACGAGAAGCTCAACGTCAACGGCGGAGCTATCGCTATGGGTCACCCGCTGGGCGCCACCGGAGCCATGATCACCGGAACCGTGCTCGACGAACTCGAGCGCCGCGGCGGCCGTTACGCACTCATCACCCTGTGCATCGGCGGCGGCATGGGCGTTGCCACCATCATCGAGCGAGTCTGAGGCGAAGACATGACAAACACTGAAGCAAGCAAAGACAACATGATCAAGTGGGAGCAGGACTCCGACGGCATCGTCGTGCTCACGATGGACGACCCCAACCAGGGCGCCAACACGATGAATCAGCTGTACAAGGACTCGATGGCCACCACCATCGACCGTCTCGAAGCCGAAAAGGACTCGATAACGGGCGTAGTCATCACCTCCGCGAAGAAGACCTTCTTCGCCGGTGGTGACCTGAAGAACATGATGAAGATCGGACCCGACGACGCACAGCAGGTGTTCGACGAGGCCCAGAACCTCAAAGCGCAGCTGCGCCGGATAGAGAAGCTCGGCAAGCCCGTCGTCGCAGCCATCAACGGTGCTGCACTCGGCGGCGGATTCGAAATCGCACTCGCAACGCATCACCGTATTGCGGCGAACGTATCCGGAGTCCAGCTCGGCCTCCCCGAGGTATCCCTCGGACTGCTTCCCGGTGGCGGTGGCGTCACGCGCATCACCCGCCTCCTCGGCATCCAGACCGGCTTCATGACGGTCCTCGCCCAGGGCACCAGATTCCGTCCCGACAAGGCGCTCGAGATCGGTCTCGTCCACGAACTCGTCGACAGCATCGACGCGCTCGTACCGGCCGCCAAGGCATGGATCAAGGCCAACCCAGAGGGCGGCGTCGCTCCTTGGGACGTCAAGGGCTACAAGAGTCCCGGCGGGGCACCGTCGAGTCCAGCCATGGCCGCAGTTCTGCCTGCCTTCCCCTCGAACCTGCGCAAGCAGCTCAAGGGTGCACCGATGCCCGCGCCGCGTGCAATCCTCGCCGCTGCAGTCGAAGGGGCCCAGGTCGACTTCGACAACGCGTCGACGATCGAGTCGCGGTACTTCACCGAGTTGGTCACCGGACAGATCTCGAAGAACATGATTCAGGCGTTCTTCTTCGACATTCAGGCGATCAACGCAGGCAAGTCGCGTCCGGACGGCATCGAAAAGACGAAGTTCACCAAGGTCGCCGTCCTCGGTGCAGGCATGATGGGCGCCGGAATCGCCTACGTGTGCGCAAAGGCCGGCATCGACGTCGTGCTCAAGGATGTGGCCATCGAGTCCGCGCAGAAGGGCAAGGCGTACTCCGAGGCCATCGAGGCCAAGGCACTCTCGCGTGGGAAGACCACCCAGGAGAAGTCCGACGCACTGCTCGCTCGGATCCACCCGACCGCCGATGCCAAGGACGTCGAAGGCGCCGATCTCGTCATCGAGGCCGTCTTCGAGTCCGAGGAGCTCAAGCAGAAGGTGTTCCAGGAGATCGAAGACCTCGTCGATCCGACGGCGTTGCTCGGCTCGAACACCTCGACGCTGCCGATCACGAGCCTGGCGAAGGGAATCAAGCGCCAGGAAGACTTCATCGGGATCCACTTCTTCAGCCCCGTCGACAAGATGCCGCTCGTGGAGATCATTCGCGGCGAGAAGACGTCGGACGCTGCTCTGGCAAAGGCATTCGACCTGGTCCAGCTCATCAAGAAGACCCCGATCGTCGTCAACGACAGCCGTGGATTCTTCACCTCGCGCGTCATCGGCACCTTCATCAACGAGGCAATCGCGATGCTCGGCGAGGGTGTCGAGCCGGCATCCATCGAGCAGGCCGGTCTGCAAGCGGGCTACCCCGCAGCGCCGCTGCAGCTCTCGGACGAGCTGACGCTGACGCTGATGCAGAAGATCCGCAAGGAAACCGCGGATTCGGTGATCGCGGCCGGTGGAACTCCTGCCGAGGATCCGGCTGGTGCGGTCATCAACAAGATGGTCGACGAGTTCGAGCGTCCCAGCAAGCTCAAGGGTGCGGGCTTCTACGAGTACGCCGACGGCAAGCGCACCGGCCTGTGGCCCGGACTGCGTGATGCGTTCAAGTCGGGAAGCTCGGAAGCTCCGTTCGAGGATCTGATCGAGCGCATGCTGTTCATCGAGGCACTCGAGACGCAGAAGTGCTTCGACGAAGGCGTGCTGACTTCCACGGCCGACGCCAACATCGGGTCCATCTTCGGCATCGGATACCCAGCCTGGACCGGCGGCGTGCACCAGTACATCGTCGGCTACAAGGGTGGTCAGGCGGGCTTCGTCGCGCGCGCCGATGATCTAGCGGCGAAGTACGGCGAGCGGTTCACCGCGCCGGACTCGCTCCGCTCCTAGCAGCACAGACACGTGAGTGGGGGTACGTCTTACACGACGTATCCCCATTCACATGTCGCGGTACGCGACCAAACGCTCGGCGCCGTCGGTGAATTGCTTGCGCATCAAAGTGCAGGCCGCATCGACGTCGCCTACGTTCAGAGCTTCGATCAGCTGGTCGTGGTTGTGCACTGCCGCGCGGCCCCATTCGGGGTCCGACGCATAGAGGCGGGTGGGGGTGTAGCGGGTCGCGTTGTTGAGAAACCACGCCAACTTGCTCGCCTCGGCCAGTCTGTTGATCACTCGGTGGAACTCGAACTCGCTGACTTCGACTTCCTCGACCCTGCCGTTCGCCACAGCAGCGGCCAAAGACGCATTGAACTGTCTCAGCTCGGCGATCTCTGTTTCGCCGATCCTGGGTGCCGCGCGCCTGACCAACTCGACGGCAATCCGACCTTGCAACCAAAAGATGTCCACGATGTCGGCCGGAGTCAGTGCCGAGACCACGTATCCACGATGCGGTACGAGTTCGACCATTCCCTCGCCCCGAAGCGTCAGTAAAGCCTCTCGAACCGGTGTGACACTGACACCGAGTTCGGCGGCCGTCTCGTCCAATCGGATGTAGTCGCCGGGACGGACTTCTCCGGACATGACGAGGTGACGTACATGATTGGCGACGTCCTCGGACAGCTGTGGCCGCCGACGCAGCGCTGTTGCTGCGGTATTCGTGCGCGCTCTGCCTGCCATGGCGATCAGCCAATCACAGTGTGTAGGTCTGCACTCAACGCCGGGGCCGGATCAAGGCCTTCGTAAGGGGCTCGACCACGCGTGCGGCAACCGGACCGAGTATTGCCATCAACAGCACGTACGCGGTCGCGAGGGCAGCCAGTTCGCCGTCGACGGCGGCAACAGCGAGCCCTGCGATCACGATCGAGAACTCTCCGCGCGCGACCAAAGCTGCGCCCGCGCGCAGCTGTCCAGGCCTACCGATGCCTTGCCTTCCAGCGGCCCAGGCGCCCGTCATGACCTTGGTGACCGTTGTTGCCACGGCCAGCACGACGGCCCAGCCGAGGACGGGCGGAATGGTCGAGGGGTCCGTATTCAGGCCGAACACGACGAAGAACATGGCGGCGAAGAGATCACGTAACGGTTCGAGGATGCGGGTTGCGTTGTCTGCGGTCGAACCGGAGATGGCGATGCCGAGCAGAAAGGCGCCGACTGCGGCCGATACCTGCAACTCGGAGGCGATGCCGGCTACCACCAACGCTGATCCGAGGACCGTGAGCAGAACTACCTCGCGGTCGGGGCTGTCGACGACGGCAGAGACGAATCGTCCGTATCTGAGCGCGACCACCAGCACCACGGTGATGACGAGTAGCGAGATTCCGACCGCTCCGAAGCCGCCCAGAATGCCCACTCCGGCCAGGACTGTTGTCAGTATCGGCAGGTAGATCGCCATCGCGAGGTCCTCGAATACGAGGATCGAGAGCACGACGGGTGTTTCGCGGTTGCCGAGACGGCCCAGATCGGTGAGAACTTTGGCGATGATCCCCGAGGATGAGATGTAGGTGACGCCGCCGAGAACGAGGGCGCCGACGCCACCCCAGCCGAGCATGAGCGCGACGACTGCTCCCGGCGCGAAGTTGAGGACGATATCGACGACACCGGCCATCCACGACCTGCGTAGCCCGGTGACGAGCTCGCTGGCGGTGTACTCCAGCCCCAGCAGTAGGAGCAGGAGTATGACGCCGATCTCGCTGGCCAGTTCACTGAACTCGTCGATACCGTCGAGTGTGATGAAGCCGCCGTTGCCGAAGCACAGTCCGCCGAGGAGATAGAAGGGGATCGGGGAGACACCGATGCGCCCGGCGAGCCTGGCGAGGAGGCCGAGTGCGAAGAACACTGCCCCGAGTTCGGTCAGCGCGAGTGCGCTTTCGGCCATGAGGTATCAGCCCTGTTTGTTCTTATGCATTGCCGAGCAGCTTTGTGGCTGCATCCAGTCCCTCTGCCGTACCGACAGCGACGAGCAGATCGCCGGACACGATCAGGAAATCGGGATTGGGTGACGGTTGGACTTGCCCGGCGCGCATGACCGCGACGATGGATACACCGGTTTTGGTGCGCATCGTGGTGTCGCCGAGAGTTCGGCCGTCGAATCGCGAACCCTCCTTGATGCGGAGCTGTCGCGTGTGGATACCGGGAAGCTCACGGTGCTCTTCGCCGAGCTGAGCAATGAGTTGCGGCGTGCCGAGCAAATTGCCCAGCGCCGCCGCTTCCTCATTGCTCAGTGTGATGGACGCCTGTGTCGCGTCGGGATCATCCATACGCGAAACGATCAGCTCGTTCGCGCCGTCCTTGAGGGTGATGACACCGATACGACGCCCAGATGTGAGGGCGAAATCCTTCCGCACCCCGATCCCGGGCAGCAGGGTCACTTCGACATTCATAGGGGAATGCTAACCCCAGTCGGTATGACCCGTACCGCCTAGAGCCCCTCGGTCAGGACGCGACAGCGGCCAGCAGTGCTTCACGCTGGTTGGCGCCGAGTCCACCGATACGGCGGGTGTCTGCGATGGAAAGCTGCTCGAGCAGCTGTGCGGCGCGCACCGAACCGACACCCGGAAGTGCCTTGATCAGCGCGGAGACCTTGGTCTTCTTGACGATCTCGTCGCCCTCGGCCTTTGCGAGAACGTCAGCAACGCTCAGCTCGCCGGACTTGACGGCGGCCAGCAGCTTCGACCTGGCGGTACGTGCCTCGGCCGCCTTGGCCAACGCCGCGGTGCGCTGTTCCGGAGTCAATACTGGTAAAGCCATGGCCTTATCTCCTCGATAGTGGTGACCCGTCGCTCAATGACATGGTCGGGACCCTCTTGCATCGTGCCTGGTGGCTCGGACAATCTTTTCGAACGACACGCGTGTCATTCTGAGTGAGCCACCGATCCTTCACCGCCAGGCTACGTGCTTTCGCTTTCGGGGTATGCCCCGACCAGCAGTTCGGCAGATCCGGATCTCGGCAACTGTGTCACTTCGGTCCAGCTGGCGCCAGTAGCGAGCGGTCTCGGTAGCGCGTGAAGCAGATACGTGTCGGGATGAAATCGGTTCGTTTCGACGTCGAGCGCATAATTCGAGATCTTGGCGTGGCGCCTCGCATCGGCCGTCCGAAGCTCGTCATCCGGTCAGATCGCATCGGCAGTCGAATACGTGCTTCGGAGAGCGACTTTGACGACCTTGCCGCTGGCGTTACGGGGAAGCGCGTCGACGACCACGAGCTCTTTCGGGTATTTGTACCTTGCGAGGTGCTCGCCCAGCCATTCCACGAGTTCCTCCAGTGTCAGATTCGGGCCCCCGGCGGTGTCGGTCAGTGCAACTACGGCAACGGGTACCTCGCCCCAGATCCCGTCGGTTCGCCCGATGACTGCAGCTTCGCGGATCCGCGGATGTGAGAACAGGACGTTCTCCACTTCGGCGCAGTAGATGTTCTCGCCGCCGGAGATGATCATGTCCTTCTTGCGGTCGACGACGAAGACGAACCCTTCTTCGTCCTGGCGGACCAGGTCACCGGAGTGGAACCAGCCACCGCCGAACGCGTCGGCTGTGGCGTCGGGGTTCCGCCAGTACTCACGCATGAGAGTAGGGCCCTGGTAGACGATCTCACCGATTTCCCCGCGAGCGACGTCTTTCATGTCGTCGTCGACCACACGGGCCGAAACAGTGGCGATGACGCGTCCGACGGAACCGAGCTTGCGCAGCGCATCCGCTCCGTCGAGAACGCAGGTGATGGGTGACATCTCGGTCTGGCCGAAGACCGCGACGTTGAGTGCATCGGGGAACGTTGCCGACATGGCCTTCAGGATGGTGTCCGACGCCGGGGCGGCACCCCAGGATATGACGCGAAGCTTCACCGCGCGTGGCGCTCGCGATTGCTCGGCACATATCGCTTGCCACTGCACGGGCACGAGAAACAGTGTGGTGACTTCCTCGGATTCCAAGACATCCAGCAGCGCTGCGGGATCGAATGCGCCGACTGGTGCATCATCGGGGACGTCGACGGGTGCGGCGTGATTGGCGTCGACGAGCAGTCTCTCGTACTCCTCACCGACCGTGATCGTTCGTGTCACGGAATCCGATTGTGCTGCAACTGCTTCGGCAAGTCGAGACAGTGGCTCGTCGGTGACGAGTAGCGTCGCACCGCTGTTGTCGGCCAGGAACGCGACCTCAGGGGCGGTCATCCTGAAGTTCACGGGTACTGCCAGCGCGCCGAGCGTATCGATTGCCAGCACATCAGGACGCGATCTCCGGCGCCGACACCTCGACGGCTCAGGACGTCGGCGAACCTCGCCACCCGATCGGAAAGCTCGTGCCAGGTGGTGGATTCGCCGAGGGATCGCAGCGCGAGCCCGTCCGGATTCATCAGGGCGTGGCGCCGGACCTGGTTGTTCCAGTTGTTTCGAACCGCACATGGCGGCTACTGGTGATCTTCACCTGTCAGAGTGTCGCGGGGTGCCCCGTTCGTGGACCGACACTGCGTTCGGGTGTGTGCGGACACGTCGGTGGATCGGCGAGCGCACCGAGCTGGCTCGGACGGTAGCCGCGCGGGTAACCGGGGTACGTCTTGTTCTTCGAATCGTCGGTGGTTCTCGAATGCCTACGCTTGGGCATGAATCGTTCCCCGCGGGCCTTGGCGCGCAAACTCGCCACCGCGATGCGACGCAGTGTCGGCGAGCCGGCCGGGAAGCCGAACGCGTGCGCCATCTTGTCGTCCATCAGCGCATAGACACCCTGCCGGACCGCCGGATGCAGTGCCGTCGGAAACCATGAGCAGAACAAGTCGAGGGTGTACTTCCCGACGCGGTGGTTGTCCTCGGTGTACCAGAACGTGCGCTCTTCGTAGTCGAGTTTGAATCGCGCGAATTCGGTGTAGGACTCCGGAATGTTCTTGATACCCATGCGGATTCCGACTTCACGGTAGAAGTAGAACGTGGCCAGGCGTTCCTTCGGGTGCAGCCGACGCCAGCCGTATCGGTCGATCCAATCGATCGGCTCGTAGATGAATGTGGTCAGGACATAGAGCAAATCGTCGTTGTCGATGTCGTACTTGCCGTGCATTCGATTGATCGTCCGTAGTGACTCGCGTCCCCTCTCGGAGTCGTAGCCGTGCTCGAGCATCTCCGCCATCAGGAGCGATGTGTCGTCGTAGCGCTTCTGTGGGCGATTCTCGAATTCGCCTGTCTTCTCCAACAGTTCGGAGATGGTCGGGACACAGTACGTCCGGAACAGGGCGAATTCGAGAGCGCGTTGGTAGTCCCACGGAAACTCGCAGCCTGCAGTTATGAGATGGATCTCGTGGTTGTCCACCTTCGGGTCGAGTTCCTCTATTCGCCGCAACCACCCGTACCGGCCGCGCTTGGGGGTGACATCCATGTCAGCCTCTCCCGTGTCGCAGTGTGAGCATCAGTTTCGAGATCTTCATGTCGCGTGCCTTGCGGTTCATCGTGAGCAGCTTCAGTGGTATCGCGAATTGCTGCACGGCAAGGGATCTGACGGTGCTGAACTCGCGTAGTCCGTCGGCGCCGTGGATGCGACCGAAGCCGGAATCGCCGGTACCACCGAACGGCAAAGCAGGAATGCCGGCGAACCCGAGGACGGAATTGACCGTCACGACTCCGCAATCGAGCCTCTCTGCTGCCCGTCGTCCGGCCTCGGTGTTTTTGGTGAACACCGAGGCTCCGAGTCCGTACACGGATGCGTTGGCGCGTTCGATTCCCTCGTCGAGATCACGAACCTTGTTCACGACTACCGTCGGGCCGAAGGTCTCTTCCGTTATCGCAGTGCAATCTTCGGGGACGTCGGTGAGAATGACGGGGTCGATGTACGGGCCGTGCAGCGATTCGAGACCGCCGACGACAGCACGCGCCCCCTTGGCCAGGGCATCCTCGATCTGCCCTCGGACGATGTCGCTCTGCTTACCGAGGGTCATCGGACCGTACGAGGAAGATCCGGCACCGCCGGGCTTCAATGCCGATACTGCCGCAGCAAGTTTGTCGACGAATGTTTCGTACACCGGAGCCGCGACATAGATCCGCTCGACACCCGCGCACGTCTGACCCGCATTTCCCATCGCGCCGAATGCTGCAAACTCCACGGCTGCATCGAGATCGGCGTCCGCGTCGACGAGCATCGCATCCTTGCCGCCACATTCGG
Organism: Mycobacteriales bacterium; assembly: GCA_038198705.1. Taxonomy (GTDB): domain Bacteria; phylum Actinomycetota; class Actinomycetes; order Mycobacteriales; family Mycobacteriaceae; genus Rhodococcoides. Next base: position 17,438 of record JBBPZN010000069.1, on the reverse strand, counting down.
CGACGAGCGGGGTCAGCGACTGGGCGCACGTTGCCATGACCTTCTTGGCGGTGGCCGTGGACCCGGCGAAGGCGATCTTGTCGACTCCCGCAGTACACAGTGCTGCGCCGGTCGATCCGTCACCGGTGACGGTCTGGAACACCAGTTGTGCCGGTGCGAGGGACTCCCACTTCTTTGCCAGCCACACACCGACGCCCGGGGTGAGCTCGCTCGGTTTGAACACCACGGCGTTGCCGGCCGCGAGTGAGTACGTGATGGAACCCATCGGGGTGTACAGCGGGTAGTTCCACGGCCCGATAACTCCGACGACACCGAACGGCCGGTAGCCCACATATGCCTTCTGATTGGCGCTGATCAGTCCCGAGGACACCTTGCGCTGCTTCAGCGTTTTCTCGGCGTTCCGTGCAGCCCAATCGATGTGTTCGACGGCCATCATGACCTCGAGGATCGCATCCTCATCGGGTTTGCCAGTCTCGGCGGAGATGACCGCGGCAAGGCTCTGCGCATCCTTGGCGATCGCGTTCTTGAACTCGAGCAACCAGTTCTTACGTCCAGTGAAACCCTGAAGATCCCACCACCGAGAAGCCGCCCGAGCGCGGTCGACGGCGGCCCGGACGGCCTCGTCGTCGGAGATCTGGTAGCTGGCCAACACGTCGCCCGTCCTCGGATCGAGACTGTCGAAGGTTGGAACTTTCATCTGCGTGACCTGGTCCGTCATGGGCCGAAATCCTCCCGATCTGTTCAATCACATCACATATATGTGATGTGATTTACTGTTGTCGGGCTCACACTATGCGGCGTGTGCGGTGCCGACAACCAACCGGGTCGCGGGTGGTTCGAAGCTCGCGTGGATCCTCTTCGGCGAGCAGATGCGTCGCCAGTTCGTGGACGGGGCCGAGCGGTTGACAGCGCATCTCGAACGGGTAGGTTTGTGGCCCCCCGCAGACACCCCGACGCGGTAACGAAGGGGCCTCTAACTCAGGTGATGCGGCTGCGGATGGGACTTGTGGGCCTCGTCGGACCCCATGTCGTCCTGATGACCGTGGCCTTCGGTCCCGGCAGTCCCGGCAGTCCCGGCAGTCCCGGCAGGAACGAGCTTGATGACGACCGATTTCGATGTCGGACAGTTGCTTCCCACCGCCGTCGAGTCCAGGGGAACCAACGGATTGGTCTCCGGGTAGTACGCGGCGGCGCATCCGCGAGGGGTGTCGTATTCGACGATCCGAAAGTTCGGCGTACTCCGCTCGATATCGTCGTCGTCCCATTTGGTGACCAGGTCGACGTACTCGCCATCACGGTAGCCGAGTGCGGCGATGTCCTCGCGGTGGACGAACACGATGCGTCGGCCGCCTTCGATTCCTCGGTAGCGATCGCTGAGGCCGTAGATCGTCGTGTTGAACTGATCGTGACTCCGGAGCGTCTGGAGTAGTAGATGGCCTTCCGGGACATGTAGAACATCTATCGGCAAGGCAGTGAATTCACCGCGCCCGGAGTCGGTTTCGAAGGTTCGCGAATCCCGCGGTGGATGTGGGAGAACGAACCCGCCTGGCCTGCGAACGTTGACCTCGTAGCCTTCGCAGCCCGGTACGACGCGAGAGATATGCGTGCGGATGTTTCGGTAGTCCTGACGCATACCCTTCCAGTCGATGCCGTGGCGGTCGCCCAAGGTGGCCTCGGCGATGCCGGTGAGGATGGCAACCTCGGATCGAAGGTGCGCGCTGGCAGGCTTCAACGGGCCGCGAGAAGAGTGCACCGAGCAGGTAGAATCCTCGACGGAAATCCACTGCGGACCCGAGGCTTGCACGTCCTGCTCGGTGCGGCCGAGTGTCGGGAGGATGAGGGCAGTCTCGCCACAGACGAGGTGCGAACGGTTTATTTTCGTCGAGATGTGCACGGTCATGCGCATACCGCGCATGGCCTCGAAGGTGACGTCGCTGTCCGGCGTCGCCTGGACGAAATTGCCGCCGAGTCCGAGGAAGAAATGGGCTTTACCGTCACGCATCGCGCGGATCGAGTCGACTGTGTCGAGACCGTTCTCGCGCGGTGGATCGAAACCGAACTCTGCCTCGATGGAGTCGAGAAAGTGCTGCGGGACTCGCTCCCAGATCCCCATGGTGCGATCGCCCTGCACGTTGGAGTGGCCGCGGACGGGCAGCAGGCCGGCGCCGACCTTGCCGATATTGCCCTGTGCCAGAGCCAGATTGGTGAGTTCTTTGATGGTGGCGACGGCGTTGCGGTGTTGAGTCAAACCCATGGCCCAGCAGAAGACGGTGGCCTTCGAATCGCGGAGCATACGTGCCGCCTCGGTGATGACTTCCCTTGTCAATCCGGTGGATTCGGTGACGATGTCCCAGTCGAGAGCACGCACGTTCTCGCGCCATGCATCGAAGCCCGCGGTGTAGGCGTCGACGAATTGGTGGTCGAGTGCATCCCATTCGACGAGCAACGATCCGAACGCCTGGAACAGCGCCAGATCTCCGTTGATTTTGATCGGCAGATGCATGTCGGAGAGGTCGGTGCCGGGCCCGACCATTCCGCGGACGGTCTGCGGGTTCTTGAAGTTCACCAAACCGGCTTCACGCAGTGGGTTGATCGAGAGGATCTTCGCGCCGTTCTGCTTCGCCTTCTCCAGCGCCGACAGCATGCGGGGATGGTTGGTGCCCGGATTCTGGCCGGCGAGGATGATCAGTTCAGCGTCGTATACGTCGTCGAGCGTCACGCTGGCCTTACCGATGCCGATGGTCTCCTGCAATGCGATCGAGGTGGACTCGTGGCACATGTTGGAACAGTCGGGCAGATTGTTGGTACCGAATGCCCGCGCGAAGAGTTGGTAGGTGAAAGCTGATTCGTTCGATGCTCGACCCGAGGTGTAGAAAATTGCCTCATTGGGGTCGGGGAGCGATCGAAGTTCCTCGCCGATGAGCGCGAACGCGTCGTCCCACTCGATCGATTCGTAATGCTGGCTACCCGGCCGCTTCACCATCGGATGGGTGATTCGCCCCTGCTGCCCGAGCCAGTGTTCGGAGTGACCGTCCAGGTCGGCGATGGTGTGAGAAGCGAAGAATTCGGGGGTCGCACGCGTCGTCGTCGCTTCTTCGGCCACCGCCTTGGCGCCGTTTTCGCAGAACTCGGCGACGTGGCGATGGCCGGGGTCGGGATCCGGCCATGCACAACTCATGCAGTCGAAGCCCTCGGCCTGGTTGAGGTCGAGAAGAGTCTTCGCCGTCCGAACCGGACCCATATGGCCGAGCGCGCGCTTCATCGACACTGCGACGGCGGTCAGGCCCGCAGCATGAGTCTTCGGTGTGCCGATGTCGAGCTCGGTTTCGTGACGCTCCATGCTGGGTCCTTTCGGGTCGGGCGAAGCTGCTACTTGCCGAGCATCCTGGCGACCAAGTCCACGTAGGACTGTTTCGCCGAATCCTGGCTCGTTCCTCCGAGCTTTGCCCATGCGTCGAACTTGGCGCGATTGACCATGTCCAGTCTTCCGGGACGCTTACCCTCGGCGTCGCCTTTCGAACCTTGCTTGAACAACGAATACAGGCCGAGAAGGTCGTCGTTGCTGGGCTTGGAGGTCAGCGTCTTCACATCGATCTGGGCCTGCTGAAACGACTGCTCGAGATCGGACACTTTTCGGCTCCCTTGTTTTGCGACGCATGCTTCTGTCACACGATCATGGCACGCGGGCGGAGTACTGGCGGGCCATTCGTCCGGCATCGGTGACGAGGCGGACGCAATGAGCGAGAAACCTCTCCCGTGTTGCGGTGACGGTTCCGTCGAGGTATCCGGCGAACAACGAGGTGAGTGCTCCCGCGACACCGATGGCGACCAGGTGTTGCTATTCGGCGTCGAGACCGGTCAGTTCCGCACGAACCAGGTCGACGAAGGTAGGGACGAGGGCGGTCTACTGGGCGCACGCAACATTCTTCATGGGGACCGTTCTGACGGCGGACCACTTCATGGGCGGCCTCGGCGAAGGACAGAAGCGCCAACTGTTCACCGCCGCCGTACGCGTCGGCACTACCCCAAACCCCGGCACGCAATCTTCCGCCGATCGGTGAGCGGAACGATCCGAAGCACTACAGTCCTCGGGTCTAGAGGTTCCACTCACCTGTCTACGGAAGCTGCCTAGGCATCCCACCAGGGTCGCAGTGGGAGACCGGCTTCACCCTTGGGTCCGAGCTTGACGCCCAGAACCTGGTGCAGCTGAACGACATTGCGTTCGAATCCCAGACGTGAGCCGGCCATGTAGAGGCCCCAGATGCGGGCGGTTCCTTCACCGGCTTCGGCGACGCACGCGTCCCAGTTGTCGACGAGATTGCGGCACCACGCGGCAAGCGTGAGGGCATAGTGCTCGCGGAGGCTTTCCTCGTGCCGCACTTCGAGGCCGACATCCTGCATCTCGCTGATGATGCGCCCCGAGCCGGTCAGCTCACCGTCCGGGAAGACGTACCTGTCGATGAACGATCCGGCTTTGGCGTGGCTTCGATTATCAGGGCGGGTGATGCTGTGGTTGAGCACTCGACCACCGTCGCGCAACTTCGACTGGATGAAGCCGAAATACGCTGGATAGTTGCTCACCCCGATGTGCTCGGTGAGGCCGATCGAAGACACCGCATCGAAACCGGTCTCGGCGATGTCGCGGTAGTCGGAGAAGCGAACCTCGGCGAGTTCGGAGAGCCCTTCGTCGGCGATGGCCTTCTGCGCCCAGTCTGCTTGCTCGCGTGAAAGAGTCGCGCCGATGACCTTGACGCCACGTCGTGCGGCATAGCGGACCATCGAGCCCCAGCCGCACCCGATATCGAGCAGTCGGTCGCCTTCCTTCAATCCGAGCTTCTCGAACACCAACCGGTACTTGTTCTCCTGTGCATCCTCGAGGGACTGCTCCGGTGAGGTGTATGCGGCACAGGTGTAGGTCATCGATTCTCCGAGTACGTACTCGTAGAATGTATTCGACACGTCGTAGTGGTGCGAGATCGACTCGGCGTCACGAGTCTTGGAGTGCCGCAAGCCCTCCGCGATGCGACGCCACCGCGGAATCGCTTCCTGTGGTGGTGGAGCAATGGGACGCAACAGGTCCCAGCCGAGAGAGCGGGTGATCGTTGCGAGGGTAAGGGCGGACGGCCTGCGGAAGTGCAGCTCGTCTCCCATTACGCGCAACAACTCGTACGGATCTCCTGGATGTACGCCCTCCGCCTCGAGGTCGCCGGATACGTAGGCGCGGGCCATGCCGAGGTCACCCGGAGCGGTCGCCAAGTAGGTGGTGCCGCGCGGATTCTTGAGCTTGAGTCCGAGCCTGGCATCTTCCGGACCGGCGGCGCTGCCGTCGTAAGCGCTGAAACGGAGAGGGATGTTTCCGTCGGAAAGCAGCTCGAGAATCTCCGAGATGGTGAGCTTGTGGGTGCGGCTCGCGTCGCTACTGGTGGATTCTTTCAACGTTGTCATTTTCCTTGCACCGCTTTCGAGTACATGTCCAACAGACGTGACTTCGGATCGTACTTTTTCTTCAATTCTTCGAATTTCTCGCCGCCGTACAGCGCGGCAAACTCTGCCTCGGAGTAGTAAGCATCCGAGTAGAGCGATTTATGCCCATCGAAGTCGGTGACCTTGTGTTCGATGGCACGATTGGTGGCACCCTCCGGTTGGCCGGGGACGATGGGGACCGAGGACCAGAAGCCGATGTTGACGTAGGTCTTCTCGGGCTCGAGCGGATACAACGGCCATGGTCGCGCACCGTCGGCGCCGTCAGGTGCCGGGTCACGAAGACGCAACGGGCACAACCATAATGGCTCAATCGGGATCTCGTCGAGGAACCAGCGCAGAAACTGGGCGGTGTTCTCGAGGGGAACCTCGACGTCCTGAACGACGCGCTCGCGCGGGGGATTTCCCTTGCGGGCCTCGAGTCGATCGGCGATGTCGTATTTGCGGTCGAGGCCGATGAGCTTCCAGTAGAAGCTGGAGCGTCGATACTTCTTCGGCCAGAGGCGTCGAACTTTCGGGTTCTGCGTGCCGAAAGCGCGTGAGCACCAGAACCAGTCGGTATCCCAACGCCACAGGTAGTCGTGAATCGTCAGTCGATCGGTCTTCGGCTCGCGGCCGTCGTGCTGGATCGAGCGATAGAAGATGTCGGGCCCGGCGTGGTATTCGCTGACCGGGCCGGGCTCGGCCGTTCGGCTACCCAGCGTCAGGTAGCTTTCGTCGGCGGAGAACACGACGCCGTCGAGGTAGTGGACTTCGATGCCGTCGTACGCACGCTCGGAAACGATGGTGTCCATCGTCGACTGCATCGTGTCGAGGTCGTGGAAGCGAACGTGACGGAGAGCGACGAACGGTTGTACCGGTTCGAGTTGAATCTTCAGTCGGGTCGAGTATCCGAGTGTGCCGTACGAATTGGGGAAACCCCGGAACAGTTCGGCGTCCTCGCCGTCCGGCGTTGCGGTGATGATGTCACCGTTGCCGGTGAGGACGTCCATCTCGAGAACGGATTCGTGTGGAAGGCCGTTGCGGAAAGAGGTGCTCTCGATCCCGAGGCCAGTGACAGCACCGCCGAGCGTGATGGTCTTGAGTTGCGGGACGACGAGCGGAGCCAGGCCGTACGGCAGCGTCGCGTCGACCACATCCTCGTACGTGCACATTCCGGCCACATCGGCTGTCCGATCCATCGGATTCACCGTGATGACACTGGTCAGACCCGACACATCGAGTCCGGGGGCGGTCGAGCCTGCTCGTGCTCGAAACAGATTCGAGGTCTTCTTCGCCAAACGTACCGTCGCGTCCTCGGGGATCGCTCGGTAGCTTGCCAGTAGTGCGTCGACGCCGGCGCGATATGCGGCGAATCCGATCTCTCGAGGTTCGGGTCGTCGTCTCGTCAGCACGTTCGCGGTAGCCACAGACCGACGCTATCTCTACTGCAGGTCGAGGGCCACCGAGAATGCGGCCTCGTACGCAAAATTTCACGTAAACGTTGCTCGAAAGTGGCGTCTGAAAAGGACGAATCGGTCAAAAGGATGCATCTTGCATGTCTTTTGCACGGCTAAATAAAAGTTGGTGAACCCTGTCACATCGCCGCATACCGCTGGGCCGACACGGCGCCAAGGGCGGGGAGGATTGTGTTTTGTCGAGCGGGGCGCGGCTAGGCTGGGATGTGTAACCGAACCGAGAGGATCCCCACTGTGCAACCCGGTGAGCAGCCCGACATCGCGTCGATCATGCAGCAGGCGCAGCAAATGCAGCAGCAACTGATGGCCGCGCAAGCCCAAATCGCGGAGATCGAGGTGAACGGGCAGGCGGGCGGGGGATTGGTCACGGCAACGGTGAAGGGCACTGGCGAACTCGTAGGCCTGACGATCGACCCGAAGGTCGTCGACCCGGACGACGTCGAAACACTGCAGGATCTGATCATCGGTGCGATCGCCGACGCGTCGAAATCCGCTCAGACCGTAGCGGCAGACAAGCTCGGTCCGCTCACTGGCGGGCTCGGCGGCGGTTCGCTCGGCCTTCCCGGCTTCTAGGTCCGACACGTGTACGAAGGTCCTGTTCAGGATCTGATCGACGAACTCGGAAAACTTCCAGGTGTCGGACCCAAGAGCGCTCAGCGCATTGCGTTTCATCTGCTGAGCGTGGAACCACCCGACATCGACCGGCTCCTGAAAGCACTGCAACGTGTCCGCGACGGCGTCCAGTTCTGCACGGTGTGTGGCACTGTCTCCGACAAAGAACTGTGCCGAATCTGTGCTGATCCGAGACGGGATCGCAGCATCATCTGCGTCGTCGAAGAGCCCAAAGATGTTCAGGCAGTAGAAAGAACGCGGGAGTTCAAAGGCCGTTACCACGTACTGGGGGGCGCCCTCGACCCCTTGAACGGCATCGGCCCCGACCAGCTTCGCATCAGAGAGTTGTTGGTGCGCATAGGAAACCAGGACGACGGCGTCGACGTATCCGAGGTGATCATCGCCACGGATCCGAACACCGAGGGCGAAGCGACGTCGACGTATCTTGCCAGGACGATGCGTGACTTCCCAGGTCTATCGATCACCCGTCTGGCCTCGGGGCTGCCGATGGGTGGGGATCTCGAATTCGCGGACGAGCTCACACTGGGTCGGGCGTTGACGGGACGTCGGGTGCTCTGACCTGATCAGCGCGTTCGCTGCCGAAGACCTCGGCAAGTGACGAGCGAGACACCCTAGCGGCTGAGCCGCTCCTTCCGCAGTTGGGTGACCTCGTGGAGATCGAGCGGCGCCAGCGGCGACCCGAGCGCACGTTCGAGGAGGTAGTCCGCCAATTCGGGATTGCGCGCGAGTACCGGTCCGTGCATGTACGTCCCGATCACCGAACCTTGTACGACGCCTTCCCGTCCGTCACCGACACCGTTGCCGACGCCGTGCGTCACTTTCCCGAGCGGAGACGCGTCGGAGCCGAGTGTCGTTCCACCACGGTGGTTTTCGAATCCGGTCAGATGTGAAGTGAGCCCGGCGAGTAAAGGTTCGGTGACGACCTCACCGATCGACCGCGTTGCCTGTGGCTTGGTGGTGACGTCGAACAGTGACACGCCGTCGACACGCTCGCCGGAGGACGTTTCGTACCAATGTCCGAGGACCTGAATGGCCGCGCAGATCGCGAGGACGGGAACGCCGCGTGCGGCCGCATTCTGCAGTCCGGGGTATCGGGAGAGGTGACGCGTCGCCAATCGTTGCGCAGAGTCCTCGGCCCCGCCCAAGGTGTAGACGTCGAGTGACTCGGGGACAGGGTCCTGCAGGGTGATGTGGACGACTTCGGCATCGATACCGCGCATGCGAAGACGCTGCCGGAGAATCAGCGCATTGCCGTTGTCTCCGTAGGTTCCCATGACGTCGGGCAGGACGAGCCCGATCCGAACGGTGGACTCAAACATCGTGCACCTCGCGGGCGAGCGCGCGGCCGAGGTCGCGGAACGCGGTGTAATTGGCCAGCACTTCCACGCGTCCGGGCGGACAGGATGCGATGGCCTTCAGTGGATCTGTCACGGTCGTGTGTGGAGAACCGGCGTAGAGCAGGCGCACACCGAGATCGGTAGCGCGTTCTCCGGAAGCGACGACGGCGACGTTCTCGAAGTGTTCGAAGCGCACGTCCCACAGCCAGGAGAGGTCTTCACCGTCGGGAACCTGTCCGTTGACGGCGATGACCAGACCCTCCACGGTGGGGTCGATCATCGACATGGCTTCCTGCCATCCCGCGGGATTCTTGGCGAGAAGCAGACGTACGGAATGAGATCCGTACTGGACGGTCGAGTAGCGGCCGGCGACCTCGTCCACTCCCGACGCCGCGGCAACGGCGTCGACCGCGCTCGCACCGAGAGTCACGGCAGCGGCGACGGCTTGAGCTGCGTTACCGCGGTTGGCTCTACCGGGCAGGGCAAGGGTCATCGGAATCTTCAGACTGTTCGGCCCGTACAGATTTTCGTCGTCGAGCCACCAGTCGGGTGTCGGACGCTCGAAGGCCACGCCGTTTCCGACGTCGCCGCCGGTGCTGTACCAGTGGTCGCCGTCCCAGACGATCGGTTCGCCGGTCCTCGGGCAGCTGACGGAGTCTCCCGCCCAGCCGCCTCCTGCGGCCACCCATACGACGTTGGGGGAGTCGAAGGCGGCAGACGTGACGAGGACGTCGTCACAGTTGGCGATGACGACGGTCTCTGGGTGCCGTGCGAGACCGGCGCGCAGCTTGCGCTCGATCATGTTGATCTCGCCGACGCGATCGAGCTGATCGCGGCTGAGGTTCAGTAGTACGACAGCGTCGGGGGATACCGCGTCGCACACGTGGGGGACGTGGAGTTCGTCCACTTCCAGCGCAGCGATCGGTGCATCGAGATGCGCGAACAGGGCCGCAACAATTCCGGCATCCATGTTGGCTCCGTCGGCCTGGGTAGCTACTTCTCCGAGGGGAGCGAGTGCCGCCGCCGTCATGCGCGTCGTCGTCGACTTTCCATTGGTACCCGTCACCACGATCGTGCGACGGCCGGAGCCGAGTCCGGTCAGGATGTCGGGGTCGATCTTGAGGGCGACGAGGCCACCGATCATCGATCCCTTGCCCCGGCCTGCCTTGCGTGACGCCCACGTTGCAGCATCGGCTGCTCGTAGTGCCAGCCTTCCGCGTGCACCTATCGCCGCTCTGCGCTCACCCGCTCGAACCATGCGCCGAGTCTGGCACAGACTGGCCGACGAACTCTCCTCGGAAGTCGCCTTGGACCGCTATCTTGGTTTCTAGAACATGTTCCAAAAACGATGAAGGGACTACTTTTCATGGCTCCAACTGCCGATGTCATCCGCAAGACGGTCGAGAAATACGTTCAGGCCGTCGCACACGGCACTGTCGACGACATCTTGGCTTTGTACGCCGAGGGCGCCACGGTGGAAGATCCGGTCGGCACCGAGGTCAAGACCACCGAAGCATCGATCAGGGAGTTCTATGCCGTGGTCGAACCGATGGAGCAGACCGGAGAGGTGCTGACGGTGCGAATCGCGGCGAGTACCGCTGCGTTCCATTTCAAGCTGACAACCAAGTTCGGCGACAAGATGCTCGAGATTTCGCCGATCGACGTGATGGAGTTCGACGACGAGGGCAAGATCACTTCGATGCGGGCAATCTGGGGTCAGGAAGACATGGTTCAGATTCCCTGAACCGAGGTCGATCACGCCCCGGGCTCATAGCGTCAGTCGTTCCCTGAGCCCCGGTAGTTCCCCGAGTTCCGGTCATTCCGCCGAGACAGCCACCGATGACGACAGCTGCTCCGATCAGAGACAAGGCGCTCGGGTTCTCGTCGAGGAATATCCACGCTCCGGCGATGCCGACGACGGGGACGAGCAGGGAGAACGGTGCGATGACACCCGCGGGGTGGCGGCTGATCAGTACCGTCCAGAGTCCTGATCCGGCGATGGTGCCCAGCAGCACGATGTAGGTGAGGCCGGCCAGCGCCGGCCAACCCGAAGAGCTGAACGAGTCACCGAGGGCACGCCACCCCGTGGATGGTCCCTCTACCGCAGCCGAGAGTGCAAGCATCGGAAGCGGCGGGACCACGCACATCCACAGCATCAGCCGCATCGGTTCGGTCGACCTGGCAAGCCTGTTGCCGAGGTTGCCGAATGCCCAACCGAGGCCGGCGAGCAACGTCAGTACGACGGGCAGCAACGACGCGGCCTGTGCTCGGTCCCAACCGATGAGGGCCATCCCCACGACGGCGACGGTGATACCGACTATTCGGCGGCGACCGACGTGCTCACGAAGTAGCAGCGCACCGAGGACGATGGTGAATGGTGCCGAAGATTGCAGCACGAGCGAGGCGAGCCCGGTGGGCATCCCGGCATTCATCGCTGCGAAGAGAAAAGCGAACTGTAGAAATCCGAAGCCGAACCCGTAGAGCAGAAGCCAGGCGATCGGCACCTTCGGCGGACGAACGAACAGCAGTACCGGGATCGCGATCACGAGAAACCGAAGACCGGCGAAGAAGAACGGCGGGAAGTGATCGAGGCCGACCCGAATGGCAAGAAAGTTGAGTCCCCAGAGCGCCGCGACGGTGAGCCCGAGGAGTCGATCGCGGTTGTTCACGGTCACTATCCTGGTCGGTAGCAAACATCAGCACAATTTAATAAATCCGCATGAATGATTAAGCTGTGCTTCATGAACGTCGAGCGCTTACGGATCCTTCGGGAGCTGGCCGACCGCGGGACCATCGCGGCAGCGGCTTCGGCGCTGTCCCTGACGCCGTCCGCGGTGTCCCAGCAGCTCAAACTGCTGGGCAAAGAAGCCGGCGTGGCCCTGTTGGAACCCGACGGCCGAAGGCTGCGATTGACCGATGCCGGGCACGCACTCGTTCTTCGTGCCGACGAGGTCATATCAGCGCTGGACAGAGCTGCAGCGGAGATGGCTTCGTACGGCAACTCCCCGCGTGGACGCGTGCGCGTCGCGCTGTTTCCGTCGGGCGCGGCGCTACTGCTTCCTGGTGTGCTGGGCAGATTGAGCGAGAGCGGAACCCGCGTCGAGGCCAGCGACGAGGACCTCCCCGCATCTTCCGTGCCGGCGCTTCTTGCGGACTATGACGTCGTCTTGACTCATCGTGATGACGTTGCCCAGGCGACCGCGGCCATGCGTATCGAGGTCGTGCCGCTGATGCGTGAACCGATCGATCTGGTGTTGCCGCCCGATCATGCACTGGCAGAGCAGGATTCGGTAGATGTGCGCCAGCTGGCGGATGAGCGCTGGATCAGCGTGCGTGGCGGCTTCCCGGTCGACGACGTATTGCTCTCGGTCGCGGCAGCTACCGGAGTGCAACCTCGAGTTGTGCAGCGCATCAATGATTTTCGGGTGACCGAGGAACTCGTGGCCCGCGGTCACGGCGTCGCGCTGATGCCGCGTTATGCGGTGGTGCATCCGCTGCTGGTTCGGCTGCCGTTGAAGGGTGTGAAGGCCGGACGGATCTACGAACTCGCGACACGGCCGGGAGCGCACAGGCTTCCAGCCGTCGCCGCGGTCATCGAGGCTTTTCGTGCGGAGGCTTCGCAGGTGAGCGGAAATGCATGACGGGCCATACATTTCCGCTCACCTGCGAAGAAATCTGCCTACTGTAGCGCCTTGGCCTTCAGCTGCGAGAATTCCTCATCGGTGATGGTTCCGCTGTCGAGAAGTGCCTTGGCATGTGCAATCTCCTCGGCGGAGGTGCGTCCAGCGACCTGCTTGATGTACTGCTCTTGCTCGTCCCTCACGTGCTGCATGGCCGATACCTGACGCTTGGTCATATCGCCACCCTTGGCAATCAGGTAGATCAGTGCAGTGATGAACGGCGCCAGGATCAGGAAGAAGACCCAAATGGCCTTCACCCATCCAGAGCTCTTGTGATCCCGGAACAAGTCTCCGATGATCGAGAACAGCACCATGAGATAGGCGATGAATGCGAAGCTGACGATGATCAGCCAGAGGAAATCCCAGAACGAATCCACGATTCGATACTCCATTTCGAGTAAGAGCAATTCCTGAAGACAGAAATTGGTGCGGGCCTTGCGCCTCAGTGTCGCACTTCTCTTCGAGCAAGATCATCATCCAAAACAGGTGAATTCACCCGTGTCGGATGATGCCGTCGTCGGTGAATGCAAGGAAATGTCATGTCGATGAGCGAGACGGTGTTCGACATAGGACCGGTTGGCCTGTTGGTCATGGCATTCCCGGCGACCGGGCAAATCCCAAGGTGGTCGAGGCGCTGCAAAACGTGATCGCTCAGGGCTCGGTGTCGCTTCTCGATCTGGTGTTCATCGGACGAAGACCGGACGGAACTTACCGTCAGGTCGATGTCGACGAGAAACTCGAAGACGTGGGTCTCGAGATCCTCTCGCTCGAAGCAAGGGCATTGATCAGCGACGAGGACCTCGACGTCGTGCGTGAGTCCCTCGAACCGGGGACCTCCGCCGCAGTTCTCGTCTACGAGCAGACCTGGGCCCGAACCTTCGCGAACGCATCACGCGCGGCAGGTGGCGAAGTCGCACTACACGTGCAGATTCCACGGGAAACAGTCGAAATTGCGCTCGCTGCAGCGCTGGTTTAGGAGAAACACATGGTATTCGGACGAGGGCGCGTCGGCAGGCCGGGACTACTCGGGACGGTAGCCCGCACCGCTATCGTCGCGGGGACGGCAAATGCGACGTCCAACGCGATGAATCGCCGCAGACAATCGCACGAGGAGCAACAACAGGCGCCGCCGCCGCCGCCGCCACCACCGCCACCAGTAGCTGCACCTCCCGCCGAGCACGACCTCGTCGGCCAGATCCAGAAGCTGGCCGCGCTGCGCGATGCAGGGGGGTGCTCGACGAGAACGAGTTCGCGGCAGCGAAAGCAGAGCTTCTTGCCTGATCCCCCGGGGGCGGTGGAACCACACGGGCCCCTCTCCGCTGTGGCGGAGAAGGGCCCGAGTGATCTTCCAGCGAGTTACTTCAGAGCGCGATTGACCGCGGAAACGAGCGCTCGCAACGATGCAGTCGTAATCGACGTCGCGATACCAGCACCCCACACCGTCACAGCAGCACCGGAGGGGCCGGTGACCGAGGCCTCGACGTAGGCAGCCGCCTGGGCGTCGTCACCAGCGGACATCGCGTGCTCGGAGTAGTCGAGGACGCTGATGTCGTAACCGATCGTCGACAGCGCGTCGACGAATGCGGCAAGGGGACCGTTGCCGGAGCCGGTAATGTCCTGCTCGACGCCGTCGAGCAGAATCGTCGCGACGATGCTGTCGGTCCCGCCGTCCGTTTCGGCCGCGATGACGCGCTGCTTGACGCGCTCGAGCGGACGCACCGGACTCAGGTACTCCTCGGCGAACACATCCCACATTTCCTTCGGGGACACCTCGCCGCCCTCACCGTCAGTGATGCGCTGAACAGCCTGCGAGAACTCGATCTGCAGCCGCCTCGGCAGCGCGAGACCGTGATCGGACTTCATGATGTAGGCGACGCCGCCCTTGCCGGACTGCGAGTTGACCCGAATGACGGCTTCGTAGGTGCGGCCTACGTCTTTAGGATCGATCGGCAGGTACGGGACCTGCCAGGTGATCTCGCCGACATCCGAGTTCTGTTCGTCGGCGGACACTTTCATCGCGTCCAGGCCCTTGTTGATGGCGTCCTGGTGGCTTCCTGAAAATGCCGTGTACACCAGGTCTCCACCGTAGGGGTGACGCTCGTGGACGGGGAGTTGGTTGCAGTACTCGACTGTTCGACGCACCTCGTCGATGTTCGAGAAGTCGATCTGCGGATCGACGCCGCGGGTGAACAGGTTCAGACCCAAGGTGACCAGGCATACGTTGCCGGTGCGCTCACCGTTGCCGAACAGGCATCCCTCGATACGGTCCGCGCCTGCCTGGTAACCAAGCTCGGCAGCAGCGACGCCAGTTCCGCGATCGTTGTGCGGGTGCAGTGACAGGATCACGCTGTCACGACGATCGAGATTTCGGCTCATCCACTCGATCGAGTCCGCGTACACGTTCGGCGTGGCCATCTCCACCGTTGCAGGCAGATTAAGAATGATGGGCTTGGCCGGTGACGGATCGATGACCTCGACTACGGCGTCGCACACCTCTTTGGCGTAGGCGAGCTCGGTCCCGGTGTAGGACTCGGGTGAGTATTCGAATCGCCAGTCGGTGTCCGGGTACTTCTTGGATTCCTCGAGGCATTTACGTGCGCCGTCGGTGGCGATCTTCTTGATCGTGTCGCGATCCGCACGGAACACCACACGACGCTGCAGAATCGACGTCGAATTGTAGAAATGCACGATGACGTTCTGTGCACCCTCGCACGCGAGAAATGTGCGCTCGATGAGTTCGGGTCGGCACTGTGTCAGAACTTGAATCGTCACATCGTCGGGAATAGCCCCGTCCTCGATTATCTCGCGGACGAAATCGAAATCAGTCTGGCTTGCCGAGGGGAATCCGACTTCGATCTGCTTGTAGCCCATACGGACCAGCAGGTCGAACATACGTCGCTTACGTGCCGGACTCATCGGGTCGATGAGCGCTTGGTTGCCGTCCCGCAGGTCGACCGCGCACCACTGCGGGGTCCGGTCCGTTACCTTGTCCGGCCACGTGCGGTCGGGGAGGGTGATCGGCTCGACCTCCTCAGCGAAGGGGAGGTACCGGTATGTCGGCATCGAGGAGTTTTTCTGGGTGTTCCACGCAGGCTGGTCGCTGGGAGCGGGCCGCGAAGGAGGAGTGATCGTTCTCGAGGTGAATGCGTCGGCTGGTGACATTGGCTCAATCTCCGAAGTTACTGGCTGAAATGGTTATCGACCGGCGCGAAAAACCCCGCGACGGGAAGCCAGTCTGATTCAGACCCCGTCGCGGCGATCGAGGAGGAGCGCACGCTGCATGAATAGAAGTGTACTACCGAGAGCACACTCTCCGTGCCGGGGTCAGCAGGAAAGTTCAATCCGGAAGTCTCCGCAACTCCACGACGGTGAGACCCAGCGCGTCGAAACGCGCAAGCATCCCGCGCAAGGCCGCCTCGTCGTTCACGGGACCGAACAATCGGGTGAACGGCATCGGAACTTCGGCGGTGGCGAGGTCAGGGAAGGCCGCTTGCGCACGTTCGGACAGCTCACCCTCGATGAGGAATTCGTACCGAACTCTATGGGTGTTGGTATCGGCGGGCTGAGCCATGGTGCTGCTCCTTCGCGGTCCGCTGCTGGCGTTACCACCAGGTTCCGCGTCCCGGGCCGCCGCGGCATCACCCGCAGATGGTGAACCTGCGCCACCTCTTCGAGCGGCGCGTCACAGCAGACCGAGCTCGTGCGCGGCGGCAATCGCGTCGCGGCGCGATCTGACCTCGAGCTTGCGGTAGATGCCACGCAAATGTGTCTTGACGGTGTTGACGGACACGAAGTGATCGGACGCGATTTGCTCGGCGGTACGCCAGGACGGCAGCTCGCGGAGCAATTCCAGTTCGCGGGGGGTCAGTGCTCCCGACATACGCGTCTCGCCTGCAGCAGGATGCCTCGGCACTACTTCGCGGGCGCGATCTGCGAATGGTTCGAGCAGACCGAACCGTCCGCGATTGTGAGTGAGAATGTCCCGCACAGCGTCGCCGCCCTCGGCGAACGGCAGCAGTATCGCCTCGGGTTCGGCCTCGGCAAGAGCGCGGCATACGAGCTCGAATGCGCGTGCCGGATTGCGTCGTGCCAGCGCGACTTCTGCAGCAGTGGTCGCAGCGCGAATGGGGGTCGCGAAGCCGGCGCATCGAAGCTGACCGCTCAGGATCGCCGCCAGTTCGGTGTCTGCGACGTCGAAGCGTCCGTGCACGCGGTGGATCTCGGCGGACAACAGGGCAACCTCGCCGACCTTGCCGAGCCGTCGCCTCGTGACAGTTACAAGCTCGGTGGCCCAGAGGGTTTCGCCCGCCGTCAGATATCGACGCTGAACCATCGGCGCCAGCAGTGCCTCGTAGGCGGGAACCACCGGATGAACCGACTCGATCCACTCACGGCCTGCGGCGCTCACCTCCTCGATCGTCCCGTTCAGTACGAGAGCCGCGCGCTTTCCGTACTGCGCGACGGAGGAATCAGCGGATCGACCGATGCTCGACCACACATCCTCCGGTGCCACGGACGTCGGCGTCATACGGATATGGGCAACGAGAAGTTCGAGCGATTCGGCGACCGAGAAGAGCGGAGTATCGGTCAGTGAGTGTAGGCGTGCGTAGGTGACGGCGCGCTGGCCACGAGCAAGGGCCTCGGTCAATCTACCGGTGAGAAAGCAGATCCCGGCAGAGGTCACCAGGCAGGTCGTGACAACCGCCGGAAGATTTCCAGCCCGACCGTTCGCTACTGCGTCCTCGAGGCAGCGCTGCGCCTCGGTGGTTCGACCGAGATGCAACTCGGCGAGTCCGGCGATCAGCAGCGCGTAGGAATCGAGTTCGGGCGAACCGGATTCACCGAACTCC
>JBBPZN010000068.1:0-6711 GCA_038198705.1 Mycobacteriales bacterium | reverse complement strand
GGGCTGCCGAGACCCGAAGCCGCCGCAACAGGGATGCGGCGGCGGTTTCTGCGGGAGTCTCGACGGTCGCGGATCCGTCTCGCGCGAAGTCTGCACGCGGTGGCGCGGGCAGCGTCGCGGTGTAGCCGGCCGCCTCGACCGCGGCGATGAGCGCGGTGGAATCGACACCGGCATCCGCTCGCACGCGGGCCTTCTCGGTGGCATAGTTCACCGACGCCTCGACGCCGTCGATGCGGTTGAGCTTGCGCTCGACCCGGTTGGCGCAGGACGCGCAGGTCATGCCGCCGATATCGAGCTGGATGTCTGTGCTCATTGCTTCAGTGCTCATTATTCAGGGCTCACGACTTCGGGCTCGATTCTCGGCTCACGGCAGCGCGGTCACGAGGGCGTAGCCCGCTTCGTGCACCGCAGCGCTCACCGTTTCTTCGTCAAGCGCGTCAGCGCTCTCGACGGTCACCTTCGAGGCGCCCGAAGCGTTCAAATCGACGGACACGCCCGTGACGCCGTCGAGTTCGGAGAGCTCTTCGGTCACGCTCGTGACGCAGTGGCCGCAGGTCATTCCGGATACCAGGTAGTCGGTCGTCGTCATGGTTTTCTCCTTCTGAATGGTCGTTCAGGAACGGACGAGGCGGGCAATAGCCTGGGATGCTTCCCGTATCTTGTCTTCGGCGACGTGGCCGCCCTCGGCGCTCGCCTCCGCAACGCAGTGGCTCAAGTGGTCATCGAGCAGGGCGAGCGCCACGGTCTCGAGCGCCTTCGTCACCGCCGATACCTGCGTGAGCACGTCGATACAGTAGGTGTCTTCGTCGACCATCCGCTGGATGCCGCGTACTTGACCCTCCGCGCGACGAAGCCGCTTCAACAGGTCTTCCTTGTTGGCCACGTAGCCGACCATTATTATCCCTTCCAATACCCCCCTAGGGTACCATGTCAGCGGCAGGGACGCCAGCTTCCGTTGACGTGCAAGAATATGCGCATGCGTGCAGATAATAAGTTGTGTGGCCGCGACCCGGACAGTCAGTTCGTCGAACTCGCGGTCGAAGTCTTCTCGATGGTCGCCGATGCCACACGGATTCGCATCATCCTCGCGCTGCAAGACGGCGAATTGTCGGTCAACCACCTCGCCGACATCGTCGACAAATCACCTGCCGCGGTTTCCCAGCACCTCGCAAAGTTGCGGCTCGCCCGTTTCGTGTCTGCGCGACACGACGGAACACGGGTCTTCTATCGCCTCGAGAACGAGCACGCCGGACAGCTCGTGAGCGACGCGATTCTGCAGGCCGAGCACTCGATCGGCGGCATCCCTCGTCATCACCATGCAGAGCGCGGGACAGGCAAGTGACCGCCAGCACGCACGACCACGACCACGACCACGACCACGACCACGACGGCCATCATGCCCATCCGACGGGTTTCAGAGGGTTTCTGCACGAACTCTTCGTTCCGCACAGCCATGACGCGGCAGATTCCATCGACGATGCGATGGAGGCGAGCTCCCAGGGCATCCGCGCCGTCAAGATCAGCCTCGTTGTGCTCGCCGCAACGGCTGTCGCACAACTGCTCGTCGTGCTCGTCAGCGGCTCGGTCGCCCTGTTCGCCGATACGATCCACAATTTCTCGGATGCGCTCACCGCCGTTCCGCTCTGGATCGCGTTCGTGCTGGGCCGACGTACACCCACCCGGCGATACAACTGGGGTTACGGGCGAGCCGAAGATCTTGCGGGACTGTTCATCGTCGCGATGATCGGGCTCTCCGCGATTTTCGCGGGAGTCGAAGCCGTGCGTCGACTCCTCGACCCCCAGCCGATCAGCAACCTCGGACTGGTGCTTGCCGCCGGGGTCATCGGGTTCCTCGGCAACGAGGCCGTCGCCGTCTACCGGATCCGTATCGGTCGACGCATCGGCTCCGCTGCCCTCGTCGCCGACGGACTGCACGCGAGAACGGACGGCTTCACCTCGCTCGCCGTCGTTCTCGGGGTCACGGGAGTCTGGCTCGGCTTCCCGCTCGCCGACCCCATCGTCGGGCTGCTCATCACTGCCGCGATTCTCGTGCTGCTGTGGGGAACCGCGCGCGATGTCGGGCGCCGACTGCTGGACGGGGTGGACCCGGCACTCGTCGAGGTGGCTGAACGGGCCGCTGGTGCGGTGGTGGGGACGGCCGCCGTGTCGAGCACTCGCCTGCGGTGGTCGGGACATCGCCTCACCGTGCAGTTCGCGCTCCGGGTGCAGCCCGGAGCCAGCATCGAGCAGTTTCAGGATGTCGCGCGCGCAGTGGAGCTCGCCGCCCGGTCACGATTGCCGTCCGTGGGCGAGGTCACCGTGACGCCAACCACAACGGACACAGACGCCGACTGACTTGAGCAGCCCTCGTGGGTCACGGCGAAGGTGGCGAGCCCGAGACCTTTCCGGTTTGGCTTCACCACTACACTCATCACCGATCCCGCACTGGTATCAGAGGCCGACGCCCCGCAGACCGCGGTCATGCCCGCTGGGCGTGGAGACATGTGGGGCGCGCAGTTGACGCACCCGCCACTCTCCCGACTCGACGCAGATTTGGGCCAGTCAGTCCCACGGACGGTGACGTACTATCGGTCGTTGATGAAACTCGTTCGGTGGGAGAGTGATGTCTGCGCGTGACATTGCCGTAGCCACGCTGGGCCTGATGCAGCGGGTAACCCCAATGCTCGCCACGGAGGCGGCCTTCGGCCTGTGGTTGTCGAGTGGGCGACCCAAGCGGGTGCACCCGCGCGAGCAAGTGGTTATGGATGAGGCCACGCGGGCGACGATCCGTGTGAACGGTGACCGCGTCGCCGTCTACACCTGGGGCACCGGCCCCAACCCGGTGCTGTTGATCCACGGTTGGCGTGGCCGTGCTGCCGAGTTTGCAGATATTGTGCGGGAGCTTCGCCGGGACGACCGCACCATAATCGCGTTCGACTCACCCGGGCACGGAGCCTCCGGGGGACGCCAACCGGATGTGCGCGACTTCGCCGCCAGCATCCAGAACCTCGGCGAACAGTACGGCCCCTTCGAGGCGATGGTGGCGCACTCGTTCGGCAACCTGGCGTCGACTCTCGCCATCCGCAACGGCACGCAGACCGACCGTCTGGTGTCGATCGGTGGCGTGGCGGAGTTGCGCCACGTTGTGACCAGTGTGAGCGGCATCATGCAGCTGACGCCGCGCACCCTCGACGGTTTAGTGCGACGCATCGAGAGGCGACACTTTCACGACGTACCCGACTTCTGGAACAGTCTCTCTGCGACCGCGTCACCGCTCGAAATTCCGCTGTTGATCATCCACGACCGCGACGACACCTGGGTACCGTACGGTCAGTCAGAGGCGCTGGCAGCCGCGCACCCGCACACGTCACGCATCCTGCTCACCTCCGGGCTGAACCACCACCGGGTGCTGCGTGACGATCAGGTTCTGGATGCGATCACCCAGTTCTTGAGTGAGCACTGACCGGTACGGCTTCTCGGCCAGCGAACTCAGGCGGAGGAACCACTGTCTAGTCTCGGGTTTGGTAGAGGTTGGGTTAGACCAGACCCACGTGGTTCCGGGTATCTGCGAGGACAGGTCGGGTGTACTTCAGCACTCGTCGTGAGTTCCGTTTGGTTTGTCGTTTCTCGGTTGGCTGTCTACGGCGTGCCCAATCTCTCGTTGCTGTGTCCGCGGTGCATCTTGGTCGTATGAGTGCGGGAGAGCCAAAACGAACTGCAGCAGTTGACGGCCGAGTGGCTCGGCGCGACATCTGTTCGCCCTCATGCCGACTGACTCAACGAGAGCCTGACTCAACGAAAGAGAGGAACTGATGGCCGGTGTTGATGCGACCTCCGCGAGTTCCACAACCGGGGGCAAGTCCCGCAAGAGGTGGTTCGCGATCGCACTGCTGGTCGTCGACTACGCGATCAAGATCGCAGCCGTCGGTATCATCCCGGAGAACCGCAAGACCGGCTCGTCGTTCGCGTGGTTGATTCTCGTACTCTTCGTGCCCGTCATCGGCCTTCCCCTGTTCCTGCTGCTGGGTAGCCCCTACGTGACGGGGCGCAGGCACCGAATACAGAGCAAAGCCAATGAGGTGATTGCCAGCGACACGACACCCCACCCGGAGTCGGCAGAGTACATCCGCGATATCGTCGGTGCGTCATCGATTGTCGATTTGAACCGTCGCCTGGCATCGTTACCGCTCGTCACCGGCCGCAATGTCGGATTGCACAGCGACTACGAGGAATCGATCCGCGCTATGGCCGCGGCCGTCGCTACGGCAACTGACACCGTTCACGTCGCGATCTACATCACGGCGTGGGATAAGACGACCGACATCTTCTTCGCCGCGCTCGCAGACGCTGTCGAGCGCGGTGTGAAGGTGCGCCTCCTGTTCGATCACATCGGCTCTTTCGGATACCCCGGCTATAGAGAGTTCACGAAGCGAATGACGAGGATCGGCATCGAATGGCACCCGATGATGCCGATCGACCTGCTACACGGCCGGTGGCGCCGACCCGACCTGCGCAATCACCGCAAACTCCTCGTCGTGGACGGCACGGTTGGGTTCATGGGCTCGCAAAATATGATCGACTCCAGCTACCTGAAGAAGAAGAACGTCACGGCCGGTCGGCACTGGAAAGACCTCAACATCGAACTCACCGGCCCGATCGTTGATTCGCTCAGCGCGGTCTTCGCCATCGACTGGTACACCGAGACCGGCCAGCGACTCGAGATCGGGACAACTGAACATCCCGAGGACACGAGATCTGACGGTCGCGACGGTGCCTTTCAGCTCGTGCCCTCCGGTCCCGGGTTCCCAACAGAGCCGAACCTTCGCATGTTCGTGTCCTTGATGCACCGCGCCCAGAGCAAACTCACCATCACGAGCCCGTACTTCGTACCCGAAGAGTCACTGCTGGGCGCGATCACCACGGCCGCCTACCGCGGTGTCGACGTGGAGCTCTTCGTTTCTGAGCAGGCCGACCAGTTTATGGTGCAGCATGCCCAACGGTCGTATTACCGGATGCTGCTCGAAGCCGGTGTGAAGATCTACCTCTACCCGGCGCCGACGGTTTTGCACGCGAAGCACTTCACGGTTGATGACGAGATTGCGGTGATCGGGTCGAGCAACATGGACATGCGTTCGTTCGCCCTCGACTACGAGATCATGCTCCTCGGATTCGGCGGGTCGCTCACCGAAGACCTCTCGACAATTCAAGACGGCTATCGCGAGGTCTCCCGCCTGCTCACCCTCGAACAGTGGAGGAAAGAGCCGTGGTACAACCGCTATATCGACAACGTGATGCGACTGACCTCCGATGTGCAGTAGCACGACAACTATTCACCGTGGTCGTCACGCGTGTGCTAGCAGTTCGAGAGCTATTACCCCGATACCGAGTACGGCCTCGGCCAGAAGAATGACAAGCTTCTGCCAAACGGGCAGGGTGATGCGCCGTACCGCAAGAAAGCACACCACGACGAGCGTGGCGATGAGAACGATGGCCGAAGCGTTCAGCGCTGCAGGCGTCGACCAGACGCCCAGGCCCGCGAGCAGAAGAAAGGACAGTGGCAGCACGAGCACCGTGATCGAACCGGCACTGGTTGCAGTCATGTGACGAAATTCGGCCGCCGTGGGCAGTGCGCTATGCACTGTCAGATGGCTGAGTAGGTCGGCGACGAAAACGGCCAATAGCGTGCCGACGACGGCGATCGCCAAGGTGGAAGCTGCGCCGCCCGGCGATGTCTCGTCGGCGTGTGATTGCAGGGTGAGAACCACAGCCAGGGTCGCGAACGTCACATAGATGCGTTCCTTGAATCGTTCGGAGCGTTCTACGACCGTTGGCTGGGCTCGCGAACCGGACGCTGGGTGGTCGTGCACGCAATCACACTATTGGAGAGACGGTGACGGATTCATTCAAACGTTTCGCTCGGCGATGAAGGCGGTCGGTACTAGCTCGATCCCGGCGACACCAGCCAGCAGCATCCGGTCGATTCTCTCGCCGCGACGCAGCACGCTGATCTGACCGGTTGGCTCGAGGATCACGCAGGCCACTTCTTCGAGAGATCGGATCCCCGCCAGCCGTAGTTGTGAATGCACCTCACTGGCGATGATGTGCGATCGCTCGAGATTGTCGTCGAGTAGCCGCGACCCGGCCATCAGTAGTATGGCGGGGCTGTTGACCACCCGCGCGACCTTGTCGCTGCGCCTGAGTGCACCGGTGACCGCCTGCAGGCTCAGGAGCGTCGCGAGCCCAAGCAGGCCGGCGACAAGTGTGGGGGTGTCGCCGAGAATAGCGCGGCCGATGACCGCTCCGAGAGCGATGATCGCCGCGAGATCGAAGCTCGAAAGCGTGGCGAGGGTGCGCTGGCCGAAGAAACGCACGAGCAAGAGCACTGCGACGTAGAAGACAATCGACGATGCCACCACCCTCGCCGCATCGACCCAGTCGAGTCCGAATTCTGTCCACATATGCAACTCCATCCTGCCTGCGAGCCCAGCGGCGTCGAGGCGTGTGTACAGCTCCCATTGTTGTCGCCAGTGCGGACTATCGGGCGATTTGCGGGTGGCCGCAGCCATCACGCCCCATACAGCCGAAATGTGTGTTCCAGAGCCGGCGGATTGCCGCCCCCGCAAAGGGACTCAGCCTCACTGAAATCCGACACCGCTGAAGGACGACCCTCTAAGTTGCTCTGCTGATGGGCGCGTCGCTTGCGACCACCAT
>JBBPZN010000067.1:0-7952 GCA_038198705.1 Mycobacteriales bacterium | reverse complement strand
CGTTGCTCGATCTGAGCCAACAAGGGCAGTGGATCATGTGGCGCGATCAGAATCATCCCCGCCCCGGCAAGCACGGCATCGAGGGCGCCGAAAACGGTGGCATGACGAATGGCATGCGGAACAGTACGAACATCGAGTTCTGGCAACTCCGGCTCGGCTACGACACCGCATTCGCAGACATGATCGGTCGGCGGATGACTTTCTCCTGCAGCGACACTCGACGTTGTGGCTTCTACATTCGCCCACATGGTTGCCAAGGATGCCGCTTTCGACTGGGCGAGAGCAGGCAGCACGCGACTTTCATAGGTACGCAGGTACTGGCCGAGGTGCACCCGCAGGGCCGCGACCTCGGCGGCGCACTCCGCAGCGGAGTGCGCGTCCGCTAAGCGGAGGCTCGACGCAACGACCGCGTCGCGCTCGTCTGCGGCTCGATCTGCCAATGCCTCATCGATCTCGCGCAAAGGCTGGCCGAATTCTATCGCCTCGGCGTCGAGGAGATCGGCCAATAGACCGCTGCACCACGCCGACAGTTCGATACGCGTCCCGACGGCCAAGCCCTGATCCCCCGCGCTCGCGGCGTCGATCACACGCGTCGCGTAGCCGGACAGCGCGCCGGATACTTCAGCGTGCCGATTCAGGACTGCCTCGATGGCGGCGGCATCGGCACCGGTGCTGGCGAGGACCACATCGGATCGCGCCGGCTCCTGGATGGCTTCTTGCGCCGTCGTCTTCTCGGACGGAGCCCGTTCGAGCAACAAGAGCAGTAGGTGAGCTGGGGTGATCGCTTCGACAGAGTGCGGTACGCGCGCATCGACATGGACTATCGCCCCGGCCGACAAGTCGATGCGTTCACCGCCGACCTCGATGACGGCGTGACCGGAAATAGACTGCAACACAATGGGTACCGCTGCAGTGTGCTCGGTCATCACTGCACCGGAATCTATGGTCAAACGAATCATCGTCACTCCCGGCCCCTTGAAGACGCGGCGAGTCTTGACCTTGCCCTTCTCCACCGGACGCACGTGCTGCGCGTCATCGGTATTTCTGGTTACCAACGTGTGAGTTGCCGCTTCCATGAATAGAAAGTATCATAATGCTTTTTAATCGCCTAGGATCAGCGGCATGATGCAAGACTTGCGAGACCGACACGACGTCGAGATCATGGTCGGCGAGTTCTATGAACGAGCATTCGCCGATCCGTTGATCGGTCCGATATTCACCGAGATCGCGGTGATGGATCTAGGCCATCACCTGCCGATCATGTGTGACTTCTGGGAAACAGTGCTGTTTCGCACAGGCAAGTACAAGCGCAACGCATTTCAACTCCACGTCGCACTGAACGACAAGTTCCCACTCGAGCAGGAACATTTCGACCGGTGGCTCGCAATCTGGATCGCCAACGTCGACGAGAGCTTCGCCGGACAGAAGGCCGAGGCGGCCAAGACCCAGGCGCGCCGGATCGCCTACTCGATTCATCGACGGCTTCACGCGAGTTCACGTCGCGAGAACGAATCCGTGAGTACGCGCAGCGGCCAAGCGGGTCTGTGATGTCTGAATTTAGCGGATAGTGATACTTTCAAACAATGGCTGATCGGAGCGACAACGCCCATCACGTCGCACTCGCATCAGAGACGAGGCGGCAGATACTGGGCATGCTCGTCGAGTCTCGCGATCCACTCGACGCGCTGAGCATAGCTACCAGAATCGACCTACATCTCACCACTGTTCGGTTTCATCTCGGCCATCTCGAAGGCTCTGGAATGGTTCGGCGCCAGCCGGTCTCGGAGAAGCGTCGCGGACGGCCCCGAACTTTCTACACAGCGACGCCAGTGGTGCGCAGCGAGAGTTCGCAAGTACAACTGATCGACGTACTGGCTGAGGCGTTGGCAACGCACGCGGACGGTGGCCGCGCCAGTGCGGAAGATGCGGGGAGACAGTGGGCGGACGACCTCGTGGCTCAGAACACGGTGCCCGGAACGAACAGCGCCGATCTGCTGACGGTCCTCGATCAACTCGGCTTCGACCCTCACACCGATGCCGAGGGAACGATCGAATTGCGTGCCTGTCCGTTTCGTGTCTCGGCGACGGCGCATCCACAAGTGGTGTGTTCGGTGCACCGCGGCCTGATCGAACGAATCCTCGAGATCGAAGAAGACAGCAGCCCGAACGTAGCCCTACTCCCCTTCGTGCAACCCGACTTGTGCGTCATCACAGGGACGAGACGACCAACGCTCCGTGACGAATAAGCCATACCTAAAAACGCCTGGTAAACGGGCTTGCGGATAGGGCCTATGGTGGGGCCATGTACATACCTAGCAATCTTCGTTGCCATGACAGAGGCGCAGGCACATTATGTGCGGAGCGTGTCACTCACCGGTTCGATGATCCCGCCGGTACCTCGGACGCCAAGTGGGTCTACTACCAGTGCAGTGCGGACACACAACACACCACCGGATATGTCGACCGCCCGATGACCGACTGACAACGGTGGCTCAGACGTCCATCTAGTCCTGCTGGCTGGAATCCTGATGTCGTGCCTTTATCTCCGCTTCGAACCTCTCGATCAGCCGATCCGCCTCGGCCAACGTATCGTCTCCGGCTCCTTCGTCCATCGAGGCGTCACGCCCCCGCCGGAGTGCAGCCAGTTCTGCGTCGAGCTCATGGTTGTCGAGTACTCGTGGGTCCAACATGATGATCATTGTCCGTCATTCACTGCTACCCATGCAGCGCTTTCGGAACGTGAGATTGTTTCGATCATGACCACCATCCACAGCTTTGCACCGATAGTTTCGGACAATACGCACACGCTGATACTCGGATCGATGCCGGGAGTCGCGTCACTGACCGCCCAGGCCTACTACGCACATCCACGAAATACGTTCTGGCAGATCATGGGTGAACTGTTCGAGGCCGGACCGAACCTGGACTACGAAGATCGAGTTGCCGCGCTACGACGCCACGGCATCGCCGTCTGGGATGTGATGAAGCTGTGCACGCGGACAGGAAGCCTCGACTCCGCGATCGTCGAATCCTCCATCCAGATCAACGATATCGCCGCGCTCCTCGAATCTCACCCGTCGATCAACCGCATATTCTTCAACGGCGCCAAGGCCGAAGCCAGCTATCGCCGGTATGCGCCGACGACGGCCCGCACCGCCGAAGTCACGACGGCCCTGCTCCCGTCGACGAGCCCGGCACACGCGTCCATGAGTTTCGACGCCAAGCTCACTGCGTGGGCGGTCGTCGACCGCTGAACTCGGTTGCGCTGGGCCGTCGTTGGTATTCCAGGCCGTCTCTGCGGTTATATGTTTGGTGAGAGAACAATGATCCCAGCCACCCATGGAGCATGCAATGAGTGAAAACCGCCAGGAGATCGTCGAGCAGCTCACCGAAATCGCGTGGATTCTCGACCACAAGGACTGGGACCGCCTCGGCGAGATCTTCACCGAGGACGCCGAAGGCTACGGCCAGCAGGGTCTGCCTGCGATCACCGCCAACACTATCCGCTACCTCGGCCGCTGCGGGCCCACCCAGCACCTGACCGGCAACTACCGCGTCCGGGTCGATGGAGACCGGGCCACCTCGACGAGCTACATCCGGGCCATCCATTTTTCCGCGCCTGGGCGCCCGGTGCAGCACTGGGACTTCGTAGGGATATACGACGACAGATGGTTGCGCACCGATGCGGGTTGGCGGATCACCCATCGTTCGTGTCAGCCCCTGGGCACCCTCGGCGACCTTGTTCTGCCCGTAGAGGACCACACCTGACGCGATCACGGTGTCCGGCAAGGAGGCCCCATCACTCGGCACTGCCTGACGATCTACGTAGGTAAGCGCTCTTTCTTGGGAAAGTGTCGAATCAGGCCCTCCTGGACGACCGTGGCCAACAACAGCCCGTCCATCGAGAAAAACCGGCCGGTGGCCAAGCCCCGCGAACCAGCGGCTACCGGTGATTCGGTGGCATAGAGCGCCCATTCGTCGAATCGGAACGGCCGGTGGAACCAGATCGAGTGATTGACGGTCGCCGCAACGATCCGATCGAACCCCCAGGAGAGCCCGTGAGTGGTGATGATGGAGTCGAGCACTGTCGTGTCCGACGCGTACGCCATCGTGGCCGCATGGTAGATCGACGCATCAGGAAGTTCGCCGTCGGCTTTCATCCACACACGATTGTGCGTGAGCCTCTCACCGGTACCCTGCATGATCCAGGACGGGTCGTTTGCGTAACGCATGTCGATCGGCTTGAGTGCGTTGACGAACATCTGCAGGCGATCTTCGTATCCGATGAAGTGATCGCCGAGCGGAGGCAACGCATCCGGGTACGGCACGTCGGGTAGTTCGACGCTGTGCTCGAGCCCCTTACCGAAGTCCTGGAAAGCGGCCAACATCACGAACAACTCGTTGCCGTCCTGAACCGCGGTGACCTGCCGGTTGGCGAAGGCGCGTCCGTCGCGCTGGATGGACACGTGATAATCGATGGGCTTCTTGACGTCTCCGCCACGGATGAAGTGTGCGTTGACAGCGTGCACATCGCGGCGGGTGCCCTCGACCGTCTTGCCGGCCGCGATCAGAGCTTGAGCGAGAAGTTGGCCGCCGAAAGTGCGGCTGCCAACCTGGCGCGGATGCACCCCCCGGTACGCATCGTCACCGATCTCCTCGAGGTCGAGCAACTCAAGGAGCGTCTGCAGATCCGTCTTGGCCTCAGTCCCGTGCGGTATAGCTGCGACACCGGATCCCCCCACATCTGCCACTTACCGGTCCTCTTCCCCAATTCGGTGCACATGGATCAAGTTGGTCGAGCCTACTGTGCCGGGAGGCGCACCGGCGACGATCACGACCTGATCACCCTTGTTGTAGCGGCCGAGTTCGAGCAATGCTTTGTCTACTTCGAGCACCATCGCATCGGTGGTTTCAACTTCTGGAACCAGGAACGTCTCGGTCCCCCAGCTCAAGGCAAGCTGACTACGGACCTCCGGAATCGAGGTGAACGCGAGCAGCGGGAGCGAGGTGTGCAGACGTGCCAGGCGTCGTACGGTGTCTCCGGACTGAGTGAAGGCCACAAGCGCCTTGGCATCGAGGCGCTCGCCGATGTCCCGGGCGGCGTAGGAAATGACACCACGCTTGGTGCGCGGCGTATGTGTCAACGGCGGAACGCCGTCACCCTCGGTCTCGACTGTTTCGACGATCCGAGCCATCGTGCGCACGGTCTCCATGACGTATTTACCGACGGAGGTCTCACCGGAGAGCATGACTGCATCGGTTCCGTCGAGAACCGCGTTCGCCACGTCGGACGCTTCCGCCCGCGTAGGCCGCGAATTCTCGATCATCGACTCGAGCATCTGAGTCGCGACGATGACGGGCTTCGCGTTGGCGCGAGCGATTTGAATGGCACGCTTCTGCACCAGAGGTACCTGTTCGAGCGGCAACTCGACGCCGAGGTCGCCGCGGGCGACCATCACAGCGTCGAATGCAAGAACGATGGCCTCGAGATTGTCGACTGCTTCGGGCTTTTCGATCTTGGCGATGACCGGCACTCGGCGGCCGACGCGGTCCATGATGGAGTGGACGAGTTCGACGTCGGCAGGCGAACGAACGAACGACAGTGCAATGAAGTCGACGCCGAGGTCCAGGGCGAATTCGAGGTCCGCGATGTCCTTTTCCGACAGTGCCGGAACCGATACGTCCATACCCGGCAGGGACACGCCCTTGTTGTTACTGACAGGTCCGCCCTCGGTGACCCGACAGAGAACGTCGTTGCCTTCGACACCGGTGACAACGAGCCCGACCTTGCCGTCGTCGACCAGCAGGCGGTCGCCTTCCTTGGCGTCCTGCGCCAACTCCTTGTAGGTCGTCGACACCCGATCATGGGTGCCTTCGACCTCGTCGACGGTGATGCGCACCAATTCACCGGCGGCCCAGGTGGTTTTACCCTCGGCGAATCGGCCGAGGCGAATCTTCGGGCCTTGGAGGTCGGCGAGAATTCCCACGGCCTTGCCGGTGAGATTCGATGCCTCTCGAACCCTCTCGTAGTTCGCCTGATGATCGGGGTGATCACCGTGGCTGAAATTCAGTCTGGCGACATCCATTCCACTCTCTACGAGTTCACGGATTCGCTCACTGGTAGCGGTCGCAGGTCCAAGGGTGCAAACGATCTTCGTACGTCGGCTCACGAAGTAGAGCGTAGTCGGTACGTCGTTTCGACTCGTCGGCAGAGGCGGCCAACGAAAATCTACCGCAGAGTAACAAGACTCAGGCAGTGCTCAGAGCATCTGCATCGGTTCAGATACCGGTGCTGCTCGCCCCAATTGCACTTCTCAGTTTCCTGCCGACCGAGGCCGGATGCGCGGTGTCCCGTTCGACACCAGCGGCGAGCAGACACAGCCGGGTCAACCGCCGCAACAACCACGGCCCGACGACCAACAGAACCACACCCGGCACGCAGTGCACAGCCATCGCTCCAGCGAGTGTTGGCCCGCCCCATGCCAATTCGTAAAACGACGGATTCCCCACGGCGTACGCCGGCCACACCACGGCACGCACGATCAGAGCGATAGTCCCTATCACCACCCCGATCGAAAAAACGGCCGCAAGCAGCGAGGTCAGATGTGAACCCAAGTCCCGCCACATCCGACCGGAGCGAAGCTTGGCAACAACCAGGACGTATGGGTTCCGCCGCGACGACGCCGCGGGCCGGTTCGGCGGGGCAACCGGCACCCCCACTACAGCGGCAAGGACGGTACGCCGCGCGGTCGCACTCGCCTGCACGATGCTCGCGAACACCAATACAAGTGGCGCCAACAAGAGAGTTGCAACCGCGACAGCACCCAGCGCGAAACAAACCGTCGCCAGCGCGAGACCGATGAGAGTGAGCGGCAGGGCAACAACCAACATGGCGAGCTCACGGAGGATCTCGAGCGAGCGGTGGGACCCCGCCCCGCCGCTTGTTGCCGTACTTTGGTCATACGAACACCGGAATCGTCGACTGCCTGTTCCCGGCCGTAGCGATATGCGGTTCATCGTGCCAAGCGTCAGTCCCGCAGTGGCCGACCGTGCTGATCTCGCACGCTGCCGGTCAGCATCATGATCCCGTCGATCAGCGGCCAGATCCCGCCGATTCCGCAGGTCAACCACGTGACTGCGATCTGAGCAACCGCCATGCCCGGCTGATTGAGGTAGAAGCGTCCGGCGCCGAAAGCACCCAGAAGGATTCCGAGCAAACCCGCTGTCAGTTTGGACCTGTCCGAGAACGGCTCACCGGTGACGGGATGCCTGCCGTACGGCGCCATGGGATCGACTCCGTACGGTGCTCCCGGATAACCCCCATATGCAGGTTGCGGCTGATAACCGGGCAGTGGTGGATATCCCGGCTGCGGTTGATACCCGGGCGGTGGTGGAAATCCTCCCGGTGGCGGTCCCGAAGGCGGTGGACCGTAGCCGCCGACCTGGTACTGGTCGTAATACTGATCGTTAGGGTTCGGCTGCGGGTAGCCAGTATCCGGCGCCCCGTACACCGGGCCCGGCTGACCGTAGAGAGATGCACCGAAGTTCTGTTCGGACGAAGTGTCGCCGTACGACGGTGTCGTGTTCGGCTTGTCGAAGCTGACGCCGGAATCCGGCCCATTGTCGGAGGGGGAGGCGGAGGCGGAGTCAGGGGTGGTAAGAGGTGGGTAGCTCGGCGACTCGCCCCACCCAGGACCGTTGCCGATACCCGAATGCACGGCCCATCCAGGGCCCGAACCCGATCCCGATCCGATTGCGCCGGTCACCGGTCCCGTCTCCGACGTTGCCGGCTGCTCGGACAACGACGCTTCCGCCGTCGCGTCGTAGTCGAACGGCGTGCCGAACTCGGGGGGTGTCTCGATTCGTTCCGTCTCGATTCGTTCCGTCTCGATTCGTTCCGTCTCGATTCGTTCCGTCTCGATTCGTTCCGTCTCGATTCGTTCCGTCTCATT
>JBBPZN010000066.1:0-6526 GCA_038198705.1 Mycobacteriales bacterium | reverse complement strand
CGCAGTACGCCACTCTCGAGAAGCTGGCCACCGACTACAAGGCTCAGGGTTTGTCCGTCGTCGGCATCCCGTGCAACCAGTTCGGTGGTCAGGAA
This sequence comes from Mycobacteriales bacterium, assembly GCA_038198705.1. GTDB lineage: Bacteria > Actinomycetota > Actinomycetes > Mycobacteriales > Mycobacteriaceae > Rhodococcoides. The sequence goes on along the minus strand of JBBPZN010000066.1, from coordinate 6,431 downwards.
CCGGGCAGTGCAGCGGAGATCGAAACCTTCTGCTCCACCACCTACGGAGTCACCTTCTCGATGATGGAGAAGGTCGACGTCAACGGTGAGGCCAGGCACCCGCTCTACGCGGAGCTGACCAAGATCGAGGACGCCGACGGTAAAGCCGGTGACATCCAGTGGAATTTCGAGAAGTTTTTGATCTCGCCGGACGGCGTCGTCACCAATCGTTTTCGTCCCCGCACGGAGCCGGATGCTCCCGAAATTCTCGCTGCGATCGACAAGATTTTGCCGAAGGAAACTATCGCTGTTTAGAGGCGATCAACTCTGACGTCGAGCCTCGTTCACCCTGGTGTGCGAGGCTCTCGGCATGTCTGGACGACTGATCGTGTCGGTGAGCGGAATACGAAGTGATTCCTGCGAGAACGCAGCGGAGTTTGCCGGTGAACTCGACAAACGGGGTGTGGCGTTGTCGCTGCTCGTTGCGCCGCGGCTGAAGGACAAATACCGCCTGACCCAAGACGCAAGCACCAGCGGCTGGCTACGACACCGCAGTGCACTGGGCGATGCAATAGTTCTACACGGTTACGACCAAGCTGCGACGAAGCGTCGTCGAGCAGAGTTCGCGACGCTGCCTCGTCACGAGGCCGGGTTGCGGCTGATGGCCGCTGATCGCGTCATGGAAGAAATGGGTCTGCGCACACGGTTGTTCGCGGCACCGCGGTGGATCGCTTCATCCGGGGCAATCGCCGCACTTCCGGACGTCGGATTTCGAATGATTGCAGACGCCAATGCAATCCGTGATCTCGAAACCGGATCGCGCCAGTACGGCCGCGTCCTCGGCATCGGCATCGGCGGTGGAGTCAAAGCCGAGTCGTGGTGGTGCAGAGCGGTTGTCATCGGGGCCGGCCGAACGGCGCGGCGAGAAGGGTTGGTCCGATTGTCGGTCAGTGCACGGCAACTCGGACGACCCGGTCCGCGTCAGGCCATGCTCGAAGCCATCGACCTTGCGCTGTCCGTCGGCGCCGTGCCTGCGGTCTACGAGCATGTGAGACGGTTCCGTTGCGCTGCGTAGGCCTCCTGCATATGAGTGCGAATACATGGCGGGCTGTTTGTTCGCACTCACATACGGCGGAACTGCCCGATGTAACGGACCATTCGGTCTAGAAGATTTACCCCTCGACGGTGAAATCGATTTCGAGGCGGCGACATGAAACGACTACTGCTCGTGGGTATCAGCGTGATGGCCCTGGTGGCCTGCGGAAACTCCGAAAACGGGAATGCCACTGCTGTCAGTGAATCGTCCGCTGCGCCAGGCCAGCAGAGTGTGACCCAGACCCTCGCGCCTTCACCCGGTTCGATTCCGCCTGTCGTCATCGAAGAGCAGCCGCCAGTCGCGTCTCCCGAACAAGTCCCGACCGTGGACGCCGGAGCGCAGGCGGCCCCAGCACAACCGGCCGCGTGTCTCGAGATCGATTCGCTTGCGGTGACCGATGCAGTGGCGTCGCTGCCGCAGTATTTCGACGGCGTGCCGTGGATGGCCTACGAAATGGGCGAGAAGTGTGCATCGTTCACCTGGGTCGCGGCCACCTCGGAGAGCGCCACTGCCAGCACACCAGACCACTATCTGTTCTTCGCCGACGGCGACTACCTCGGCACGGCCACTTCCGCTCCGTACAGCTTCACGTTCGTTGCCGGTCAGACCCCCGACATCATCACCATCGGCTACCGCTGGCTCATCGGCGACGAGCCCTTCGCTGCTCCGTCGGGCGGGCCTGCCTTGATTCGCTACCAGTGGGACGGGGCGCAGGTGACGATGCTCGACTCGTTGCCGCCAGAGGTCGTGCCCGCCTAGATCCTGGCGCCGACTAGAGCTGGACGCTGGACTCCTCGTCGAAAATCCGAAACTCGGTCCGCTCGTCCGCCATGTCCTTGAACCTGCTGTAGTACATGCCGCGGGCCTGTTCTGCGACAGTGGCCTGGTGGATCGGGAACGCCACGCGGGGCGCAACAGCGCGGAGGAATTCGATGTTCTCGGACAGTTTCGACCACGGCGCTGCCGTCGGGAGGGCCAAGACGTCGACCTTCTGTTCCGGCACGAACAGTGAGTCACCCGGATGCAGAAGTTGCGACGGGCTCTCCGGCGTCCCCAGCAGATATCCAGTGTTGTCGATCACAGGTAGCTCGGGGTGAATTACCGCATGCGTGCCGCCAACTCCCGTCACCTGGATCCCGCCGATACTGAAGACATCGCCCGCTGGCGCGGGCGTCCAACGCTCGCCGAGTTGCGACGCCGTCATCGGGTCGGCGTACAGCGCTGCGCTCGGATTCCCTTCGAGCAGGGCGGGAAGACGCTCGAGGTCGACATGGTCCGGATGTTGGTGCGTGATGAGTATGGCGTCGAGACCGGTGACGCCGTCGAATCCGTGTGAGAAGTTGCCTGGGTCGAAGAGCACTGTCGTGCCGTTCAGTTCGACGAGTACACAAGAATGGCCGAAGTGTGTCAGTCGCATCCCCCCAGAGTAAGCGCAGTGTTGGGGGCACCGCGTGGACTGCGTAGACTCCCACCTGCCGGTACCGTACTTTTCTGTCGTTTCAAGGAGCTCACACGTGGCCCGAGTTGTTGTCGATGTCATGCCCAAAGCCGAAATTCTCGACCCACAGGGTCAAGCCATCGCCGGTGCGCTCAGTCGCCTCGGCATTGCCGGGGTGTCCGATGTGCGCCAGGGCAAGCGTTTCGAGCTCGAGGTCGACGACAGTGTCGACGACGCCGAGCTGGAGAAGATCGCCGAGTCGCTCCTCGCGAACACGGTGATCGAGGAATTTAAAGTGACCCGCGTCGCTGGAGAAGCTTCAGCATGAGCTCTCGTATCGGTGTCATCACCTTCCCCGGAACTCTCGACGACGTCGACGCCTCGCGCGCCGTCACGATGGCAGGCGGCGAGGCCGTTGCCCTGTGGCACGCCGACGCCGACCTGAAGAACGTCGACGCCATCGTCGTGCCAGGCGGGTTCTCCTACGGGGACTACCTGCGTGCTGGAGCCATCGCTCGGTTTGCGCCCGTGATGGAGTCTGTCGTGAAGGCAGCACGGGGTGGGATGCCCGTCCTGGGTATCTGCAATGGCTTCCAGGTTCTGTGCGAGGCCGGGCTGCTTCCCGGCGCGTTGACGCGTAACGAAGGCCTGCACTTCGTGTGCCGCGATCAGTGGCTGAAGGTGGAGAACAACGACACCGCGTGGTCCTCGCGCTACGAAGTAGGCGCCGAGATCCTCATTCCGGTCAAGAACGCCGAGGGCCGCTTCCAGGCTTCGCCCAACGTGCTCGACGAACTCGAAGGCGAAGGGCGCGTGGTGTTCCGTTACAGCGGAGTCAACCCGAACGGTTCGCAGCGCGGGATCGCTGGCATCTGCTCCGAAAATGGACGCGTCGTCGGACTCATGCCGCACCCCGAGCACGCCACCGAGCCCCTCACCGGTCCCAGTGACGACGGTCTCGGCATCTTCTACTCGGCCCTCGATGCGATCGTTTCTGCGTAAGCCCTTCCGGTCGGCACCGGCGATATAGTCTCCGGCGATGACGCTGACGCCCGCGATGATCACCATCGATTCTCCGAACCCCGGGTTCGTTGGCGCAGTGGTGGGCGGAGCAGACCGGCGGCAACATCGAACAGGAGAACGACGGCTGGTTCTATATCGTCGCTCTCCCGTCCGTGCCTTACCGGCTCGCTTTTCAGAAGGTCGACGATCCGACGCCCGGTAAGAACCGGATCCACTTGGATCTGACGACGACCGATCTCGATGGCGAAACGGCTCGACTCGTCGAATCGGGCTCGTCCGAGGTGGAGCGAGACACGTTGGGCGAATTCACCTGGGTCACCCTGACGGACCCCGACGGCAGCGTGTTCTGCGTATCGGGAGCGCACTGACGCTCACCTCCCGACCCGGTGGCTGTCACAATGGCTGACATGTCGTCTCTTGCCTCTGCTGCCGGCCTGTGTAACTTCATCGACGTTTCGCCGTCACCGTTCCATGTGTGCCGCACCGTGTCGGTGCAGCTGGAGGAAGTCGGTTTCGTGCAGGTCGACGAGACCGAAATATGGCCTACCGAAGCGGGCAAGTACTACCTCATCCGCGGCGGATCGCTGGTCGCGTGGAGCACTCAGAGCGAAGGCCCGTTCCGCGTCGTCGGCGGTCACACGGACAGCCCCAACCTGCGGGTCAAGCAGCATCCCGATCTCGAATCCGCGGGCTTACAGATGGTCGGGCTCGAACCGTACGGAGGCGCGTGGCTCAACTCATGGCTCGATCGAGACCTCGGCATTTCGGGCCGTCTGAGCGTCCGTGACGGCAATAATCTGCGTGAGGTCCTCGTCAAGGTCGACGAGCCGATCCTGCGAGTGCCACAGTTGGCCATCCACCTGTCGGCGGACCGCAAGGGCGTCACCCTGGATCCGCAGCGGCACGTCAATGCTATTTGGGGCGTAGGTAATTCACCTCGATCGTTCATCTCTTACGTTGCGGAACGGGAGGGTGTCGATCCCGACACCGTCCTCGGATGGGAGCTCATGACTCACGACCTGGCTCCCAGTGCTGTCGTGGGAGTCCAATCGGAGCTGGTCAGCGCACCGCGTCTCGATAATCAAGGTACCTGCTACGCGGGCACTCAGGCGCTGATCGCAGCGGTGCAGAATCCGACTGCGGCGACTCCGGTCCTCGCTCTGTTCGATCATGAGGAAGTCGGCAGTATGTCCGATCGTGGCGCATTCTCCGACCTGCTCACCACGGTCCTCGAACGAATCGTGTTGGGGCGCGGCGGCGGACGCGAAGAATTCTTGCGAACGATGGCTGGTTCCATCTGTGCATCGGGGGACATGGCGCACGCGACGCACCCCAACTACCCTGAGCGGCACGAGCCCGCGCATCGCATTCAGCTCGGTGGTGGCCCGGTGCTGAAGGTCAACCAAAACCTAAGGTATGCAACAGATTCCGCCGGCACAGGGGCGTTCGCTCTGGCGTGCGATCAGGCAGGTGTGCCGTTGCAGCGCTACGTCCACCGTGCCGATCTACCCTGCGGTTCGACGATCGGGCCGATCACCGCCTCACGCACAGGTCTGTCCACCGTCGATGTCGGTGCCGCGCAACTTGCGATGCACTCATCGCGGGAGCTGATGGGTGCATCGGACGTCGCTGCATACGCCGATGCGTTGGGCGCATTTTTGGCACCGGCTAGGTGAACTCGGGCGTCAGCCGGGGGTGCGGGCTGGCGCACGGCTGGCTTCTGGGTGAGTTCGCACACTTTTTGAAGACCTCGCCATCTGCTTGGGTGTGAATTGGGTGCCGGGGTTGGCAAAAGGGTGCGAGGTCCGCACAACGTCGTCGTTCGCGCTGCGAAGCGAGCGGATTTCGGCATGTCACCGCGCACAGATAGACTCTCCCTGGCATTTCGTCCAGGAAGGGACCCCACTCCTCGTGTCCGCTAGCTCTGCACACACTGACACCGTTTCGAACGCGATTGCTTCGCCCGACGTGGCGCAGCCGTACAAAGAACTCGGACTCAAGGACGACGAGTACGCCCGTATCAAGGAGATTCTCGGCCGTAGGCCGACCGATGCCGAGTTGGCGATGTACTCGGTCATGTGGAGCGAGCATTGCTCGTACAAGTCCTCGAAGGTCCACCTGAAATATTTCGGTGAGACCACCACGGACGAGATGCGTAAGTCCATGCTTGCGGGCATCGGTGAGAACGCGGGCGTCGTCGATGTCGGCGACGGTTGGGCCGTCACGTTCAAGGTCGAGAGCCACAACCACCCGTCGTATGTCGAGCCGTATCAGGGCGCCGCTACCGGTGTGGGCGGCATCGTCCGCGACATCATGGCTATGGGTGCTCGCCCGATTGCCGTCATGGATCAGCTGCGTTTCGGTGCTGCAGATGCGCCCGACACGCGCCGCGTTCTGTCGGGCATCGTCGCTGGAGTGGGCGGATACGGGAACTCGCTCGGTCTCCCCAATATTGGCGGCGAGACGATATTCGATGCCTCGTACGCGGGCAACCCTCTGGTCAACGCCCTGTGTGCCGGGGTCATGCGCGTCGAGGACATGCATTTGGCCTTCGCGTCAGGTCTGGGCAACAAGATCATTCTGTTCGGTGCACGGACGGGTCTCGACGGGATCGGCGGCGTGTCCGTCCTCGCGTCGGAAACCTTCGATGGTGACGAACCCGGCGTAGACGAAGCTGGAAGTGGAACTGGACCATCCAAGAGCCGCAGGAAGCTTCCCGCTGTTCAGGTCGGCGACCCGTTTGCCGAGAAGGTCCTCATCGAGGCGTGTCTCGAGTTGTATGCGGGCAAGCTCGTCGTCGGCATTCAGGACCTCGGCGGCGCTGGCTTGTCCTGCGCTACTTCTGAACTTGCATCTGCAGGCAGTGGCGGTATGCACATCACGCTCGAGCAGGTG
>JBBPZN010000065.1:0-13503 GCA_038198705.1 Mycobacteriales bacterium | reverse complement strand
TTGCGCAAGCCGAGGAAGTCCATCTTGAGCAGACCGATGGCCTCACACGACGGATAGTCCCAGCCGGTGATGATCGCGCCGTCCTGCGCGCGCTTCCACACCGGAATCGCGTCGGTAAGTGGCTCGGAGGACATGATCACCGCACAGGCGTGCACGCCTGCATTGCGGATCAACCCTTCGAGACCCTTAGCTGTTTTGTAAATCGTCGCGACGTCGGGATTTGAGTCGATGAGCGCACGAACTTCGGTGGCTTCCTTGTAGCGCTCGTGTGCCGGGTCGGTGATCCCGGCCACCGAGATGTCCTTGGCCGCCACCGGCGGCGGCAGAGCCTTGGTGATTTGATCGGCGATCGCGAACCCGGGCTGACCGAACTGAACTCGCGCTGAGTCCTTGATGGCGGCCTTGGTCTTGATGGTGCCGAACGTGATGACCTGCGCGACACGGTCGCTACCCCACTTTTCGGTGACGTAACGCACCATTTCACCGCGGCGACGATCATCGAAGTCGATATCGATATCGGGCATCGACACACGCTCGGGGTTGAGAAATCGCTCGAAGAGCAGGCCGTGCGGGAGCGGATCGATGTTGGTGATGCCCATCGCGTACGCGACGAGCGACCCCGCAGCCGATCCACGTCCTGGTCCGACACGAATACCGACCGATCGTGCATAGGTGATGAGGTCACCGACGACGAGAAAGTAGGCGGGGAAGCCCATCTCGAGGATGACGCTGATCTCGTACTTCGCGCGGTCGCGGTACTCCAGGGGAACACCGTCGGGGAAACGCCACTCGAGCCCGCGATCGACCTCCTTGGTCAGGAATGAGCCCTGCGTGTCGCCCTCTGGGACCGGGAAGATCGGCATCCGGTCGCGGTGCTCCCACACGTCGTCGTAGGGCTGCACTCGCTCGGCGATGAGCAACGTGTTGTCGCAGGCGCCAGGTACTTGGTCGTCCCAGATTTCCCGCATCTCGGCGGCGGACTTGAGGTAGTAGCCGTCGCCGCCGAACTTGAAACGGGTGGGATCACTGAGCGTCTTGCCGGTCTGAATACACAGCAACGCTTCGTGATTCTCCGCCGCATCCTTGGTTACGTAATGGCAGTCGTTTGTAGCGAGGGGCGGGATCGAGAGCTTCTTACTGATGTCGAGCAGGCCTTCTCGAACGCGCTGTTCGATCGAGAGACCGTGATCCATCAACTCCAGAAAGAAGTTGTCCGGACCCCAGATGTCGCGCCATTTCGCCGCAGCCTCGAGCGCTTGGCGGTCCTGCCCGAGACGCAACCGCGTCTGGACCTCTCCCGACGGACATCCTGTCGTGGCGATGATCCCTTCGGCGTGCGAGGCGATGATCTCCTCGTCCATCCGGGCCCATTTGCCCAGCTGCCCCTCGATCGAGGCCATCGAGGATAGTTTGAACAAGTTCCGCAGGCCTGTTGCGTTCTCCGCAACCATCGTCATGTGCGTATAGGCACCGCTACCGGACACATCATCCGACTTCTGGCTCCGGTCGCCCCACAACACGCGCTTCTTGTTGAACCGCGACTCGGGAGCGACATACGCTTCGATGCCGATGATCGGCTTGACGCCGGCCTTCTTGGCCTCGTTGTAGAACTCGCTTGCCCCGTACATGTTGCCGTGGTCGGTCATGCCGACGGCCGTCATCCCGAGCCTGTTCGCTTCGGCAAACAACGGAGCGATCTTGGCGGCGCCGTCGAGCATCGAGTACTCGGTGTGGTTGTGCAGATGTGCGAACGAGTCAGCCACGAAACTTTCTCTCCTGAGGTCGAGCGGTAGTGCAACAAGGAATTTCAGCAAGTAGAGGGAGCCAGTCGGAGTGCACCTAACTTTAGGCCAAGTCGGCAGTCGCGCGGTGTGTCGGTGTCGGCAGCGTGTCCCTCGGTCGCACCCCCAGCAGCAGGTTTCGGCTGAGCGTAATACCAGGTCACGGAGGAGGTACCAGGCCATCGTCCGGTAACGGGCCGACAACGTCCACGAAGTCGGGCAACAGCGCTCTGACTGCAAATCGACCCGCGGCAGCGTCGGAGGGAAGTGCTTCCACAGCGCGCACCCCGGGCCGACCCGCAATCGTCGCCAACGCTGCCGCGGGGGCGCGGACAACGAGACCGACCACGCAATCGCATCCAGCGGAGAGACGAAAAGCCGAGGCCGCGTCGATCTGGGACTGCCGCCCCCCCTGACCCATTGATACGTGCCGCATCGACACTTGCAGCCTCGATGCGGCCACGCTCTCCGACTCGGCCACCGACACTTCGGTTCCCGAAACTCCGACCGTGATGACCGCAGTCTGGACGCGATCGAGCGGCACGCGCAGCAGCACCTGCGAGATGCGGACGCTGTCGGCCAAGCCCCACGACTGGGCGGGCGATACGGCCGAATCGAAGGAAACGAGCCCCCAGTGCAGATCCTTGTCCTCGAGCGACTTTTTCACGCTGATACCGGCACGGTCTAAGTACTCAACGACATACTCGCCGTTCTCGGGTCCGAGGCGATCGGTGTCGACAGCGAGTTGGCGAAGCGGATTCAGGGCACCGACGATGGCGAAGAACACCAAGGCCGCCACGACGAGCGCAACGGCCTCGGCCGCACCCCATAATCGACTCATGCCCTCCGAAGCACCTCGAGCGCGTGCTCGAGGTCAGCCGGGTAGGCGCTCTCTATTTTCACCCAACGACCATCGGACGGGTGCGCGAATCCCAGCGACTTTGCATGGAGCCATTGACGTTCCAGGCCGAGCCGCTCGGCAAGCCGCGGATCCGCCCCGTACGTCAGGTCACCGCAACACGGATGTCGTAACGCGGAGAAGTGCACGCGAATCTGGTGTGTGCGACCGGTTTCGAGGTGTACGTCGAGAAGGCTCGCAGCCTGAAAGGCCTCGATGGTGTCGTAGTGCGTCACACTTTCTTTTCCGTCTGCACGCACAGCGAACTTCCAGTCGTTGCTCCCGTGCCGTGCGATCGGCGCGTCAATGGTTCCGCTACTCGGATCCGGATGCCCCTGGACGAGAGCGTGATAACGCTTGTCGACGGTGCGCTGCTTGAATGCGCGCTTGAGCAGCGTGTAGGCCCGCTCCGACGTGGCGACGACCATCACACCAGAGGTTCCGACGTCAAGGCGGTGGACGATGCCCTGACGCTCGTGCAGACCGGACGTGGAGATCCGAAAGCCCGCCGCGGCGAGTCCTCCGATCACCGTTGGTCCGGTCCACCCGACACTCGCATGGGCCGCGACACCGACCGGCTTGTCGACTACAACCACGTCGTCGTCGGCATACAGAATTTCCATGCCTTCGACGGGTTCGGCCTCGATGGTGAGTGGACGAGCGGGTTCGGGCAACTCCACTTCCAGCCAGGTGCCCGCGGCTAGGCGGTCAGACTTACCGACGGCAGTGCCGTCGACCGCGACGGACCCTTCCTCGGTCAGGCTGGCAACGACAGTCCGGGACAGTCCGAGTAGACGTGATACACCGGCGTCGACCCGCATTCCGTCGAGCCCGTCGGGTACCGGCATCGATCGCGATTCCCTCACGCTTGATCCGCCGCACTCGTGTTGTTGTCGCGCTTGTCGGATCTAGCGCGCTCTCCGTTGGGCTCGAATCCGAACAGGCTCAATACGACCAGGAGAATCGCGCCACAGACGATCGAGGAGTCTGCAACATTGAACACCGGCCACCAGCCCACCGATACGAAGTCCACGACGTGACCCTGCAAAGGCCCTGGGGCGCGGAAGAACCGGTCGATCAGGTTGCCGAGTGCACCGCCCAGTACCAGTCCGAGGCCGAGCGCCCACAACGGCGAGCGCAGGGTGCGGCCGATCCGGATAACGCCGATCACGACACATACCGCGACAATCGTGAGCAACCACGTCATGCCTGTTGCCATGGAGAATGCTGCACCTGCATTGCGAACGAGACGGAGGGTGACGACGTCACCGATGATCTCTACCGGCCGCCCCGGCTGTATCCAATGCACGACGGCGATCTTGGTCAAAAGATCGAAGGCCAACACGACGAACGCGATCCCGACGAGCATTCGGGTGCGAAGCGGCTTGGCAACGACAATTGCACTGCCCGCCTCGCTGTTGACGGCGGGCCTGTCGGTCTCGTCGTCCTCGCGGACCGAGCTGGTGGGCACATTAGGCCCGGGTGCCGCGACGTCTGGCGCTGAACCGCCGTCAGCGGTTTCCTGAACAATCGCCGGGCTCGCGGGGTCGTTTTCGGTACTGCTCGAATCGGTTGGGCGGTCTTCACTCACGGCTCTATCATGTCGCATTGCACTCCAATACCTCACATCCGGATCCGTCTCGACCGGAGGCATCCTCGTATGTACCTGCGCGTGGCGGTGACGCAGATCCGTAGCCTGGTGCCGTGATCTCGACTTCCGAAAACTCGAAGTACCGACGGTATGCGCTGGTTGCCGGCGCGGCAGCAGTGGCAGTTCTGCTCACCGCGTGCACCTCCTCCGGCGACGATCCAGCCACCAGCGCCGACACCTCGACCACCACCCCGGCCATCACGGTCCCAGTTACTCCCGTGACGACGAAGCTGGTCAAGCCGGGTAGCAAGCCCCGCTCGATATTGTCGCCGAGCCTGTCAGACGAACAGTCGGTTCGGCTCGTCACGCGCTCGAAAGTGACACAGCAAATCGACGACCAAGCCGTGCAAGACTTCTCCACTCCTGAACTCACCTTGCCGCTGACCGTCCTAGCACCGAAATCGGACTCGGACCGAGAAGTTGATCTCCGGATAGGAAAAGCCACTTCGGTAGATCAGCGACTGTCCGATTCGCTGGCGCCTGCTGACGGCTCCGAAGCTGGGCTCACCATTAACGAGACTGGGGCCGTGACAGCGCTGCGCATCAGCCCGAGCCCGGACACTCAGAACTCGGCGCGCGCAGCCATTGAGCAGGCTCTGAGCCAAGCGGTGTATCGCTCGGTGTCGTTCCCCGAAGGTGAGGTGGGTGTCGGCGCAGTCTGGACGATCCAACAGCAGGTGATCAGTGGAACGACGCTGAATCAGACGACGACGGCGACCCTGCGCGCCAGAGACGGCGACCGCGTCACGGTCGACGTCCGGATAGACCAGTCACCGGCATCGAAAACATTGGAACTGCCTGACAATGCTGGACAGCTCCGCATCGACTCGTACACGATGTCGGGCACCGGCACCCTAGAGATCGACCTGAGGAAGCCACTGCCGATTTCGGGCGACGTGGCAGTCGCCGGAAGCCAGCAGTACAGCGATCCCGAGGGCGCCACTGTTTTACATCAGGACATCACTGACACGCTGCGGTGGACCACGCCATGAAGGCCGCTGTGACGACGCTGACGGGGAGAAAGCGCCAGGTTGTGGTTGCGATGCTGGCGGCGGCGTCGATGATCACAGTGGCCGGTTGCGGCCTGTCCGGGGACGCGTCCGAGACAGTTCCGTTGTCCGAAGTCGGTCCGATCGTGCCGGCTCCCGATCCACTGCGGGGAAGTCCAATCACTGATACTGCTGCGCTCGCGGGCGCAATGCTCGTTTCCAAGGAGCTTCCCGACGGCTACGTACTCATCCCCGACCCAGTCCGAGATCTCGGACTCGATCCGGCACCGGAGTACGACGCAGCCGACAAATCGGGTACCGACCCGCAGTCCTGCGCGGAAGTTTTAGCCGCCATAACTCAGCAGTCCCCGGGCGCCGCAGCCGACGCCGAGGTTCGTTTCTCGGGACCGGACTTCTCCTCGATCGACGAGGACGCTGCCAGTTATACGGACAACGGCGCCGCCGACACTTTCGCAGCCGTACAAGAAACGTTTGCAGACTGCGGAACGTATACGGGAACGGACGCCGACGGCATCGTCGTCGACTACCGACTGGGTGGGCGTGAGCAAAACGCGATCGGCGATGCATCGACATCGGTCCGACTCGAGACAAAGAGCGAGGGTTTCACCCTCGTGTCCGAGGCAGTGGTGGCCATTGTCGATCGAACGGTGTTCCAACTGGTGGTGACGAGCCAGCACGGCGTCACCCCGGAAGCACTGACCACCTTGGCAATTAAAGCGGCCGACAAGATACGCGGCGCGAATACCAAGGCATGAGCTGAGAACAGGACTGTCACGCGTACCCCGAAACGGGTGATGCCGGTGTGCCGCCCTTTCGGGAGGAACACCGGCATCGCCGTCGAAACGGTCTAGTCGATCAAGCGCACGCGGGCGATGTCAGCTGCGCGAGCTGAACAAAACTACAAGCGTTTTCCTTCGAGAGCTTCCACTTGCCGTCTTCGGCGACGAACGTGAAGCTGCCGGGGTTGGCCTGACCGTTGATGGTCAACGTTGCACCGGCGTTGAGCGTTCCGTCACCGAGATCGTCGACGCTGGTGATCGCGATCTGTGCACCGTTCTGCACGGCCGCTGCCGCAACCTGGTTGATGAGGTCTGGATCTGCCTCGGCACCCTGAATCAGTTGTGCCTTCTCCTCGACCGGAACAGCCGGATCGAGACCGCGGAGCAGTTCGGTGTTGAGCTCTTCTGCGGTCGGCACCGGTGGGTAATCGCCCGATGCCTCTGGTGCGGCGGATACAGACGTCGTCGACGTTGCAGTCGTGGTGGTCTCCTTGTCACTGCTTTCGTCCGAGCCACATGCGCTCAACGACAGCGCAGCGGCAATCGCGACGCCTGCAACCATGGCCTTACGGGTATTACGAAGCTTCAAGTGCTTTGTCCCTTCAGTCTTGCTGTTCGGTCACGTGCGTTTGCTATCTCACGTGGGGGCGATCTTGTATTCATCCGCCTCGGCTGCCTCACTATGCCATCGACATGCCGCAGACGGAAAGAAGCCGAGCTACCGGCAGGTAAGAATCACAGTCATTGCAGGCTGTCGAGTGCATCAGCCACAACGAGTAGTTCGTCCCACTCCGCGAAAGTCTGTGCCCTACCCGGTCCTGTGGATTGGGTTTCGAAACGGACCGTGACTACGGAATGGCCTGCCCCCTGTATCCAGCCGTGTCCGTATTGAGGATGCCTTACGTCCATGCCTGGATGCCACCGTGGCCCCAGATCGGCCACCGCAGGCGACGATTCCCCAGCGTATCCAGCATCGCCCTCGGCCACCCCAGATGCGTCCTCGATTGAATGAAATGCGCCGTCGGTTACGGCCGAGTCGTGGTCCAATTCTGGAAACAGCGAGCCTTGTTGTACCACCGAGAGGCCGGTCAACCCGACTCCGACAAGACGAATCGGCCCGAGTTCCACCGGGTCGAGAACCTGTCGCAATGCAGCGGCCACGATCGTCTGTTTGTCGACCGTGGCGTACGGGAGTGTGAGCGATCGAGTGACGATACTCATGTCGGCTTTTCGCAGTTTCAACACGATGGTTCGCGCGCCGCGCCCATCCTTGAGCAGACGGCGGTGCACCGAGTCCCCGATTGTCTCGACGGCGGACCGGAGTTGCGAGAGTGTGACCAGATCCTGCGCGAACGTCGTTTCCGCGCTGACCTGCTTCGCCTCGGCGCGCTCCGCGACGGCACGATCATCGATTCCCCGGGCCAGCTTGTGCAAACCAGGGCCCGTAGTGGCTCCGAGGATCGACGAGACTTCCGATTCAGGGGTTGCGACGAATTGACCTATGGTGTCGATCCCTAAGCGGCGAAGCTTCTCATCAGCGACCGGACCGATTCCCCACAGTTTTCGAACCGGCAACGGCGCCATGAGAGCGGTGTGCTCGTCCGGTGGAACTATTTTGACCCCGTCGGGCTTGGCCAATCCCGACGCGATCTTTGCGATCTGTTTGCCGGCGCCGGCGCCAATCGAGGCTACGAGGCCCGTTTCCTCTCGCACCAGTGCCCGCAGCATCTCGCAAAACTCGAGTACCTCACGCGCCGTTGCGCCGGCGAGCTCGACGGGTTCACCAAATGCCTCATCCATGGAGAGTTGTTCGATGACCGGCATCCGTGCTCGAAGGCCGTCGAATACGCGCTTGCTCAGCTCCTGATACAAAGCGCCCCGGGGTGGCAGCACGACTGCTCCGACACCGACGAGATGCCTGGCTTGGTGCATGGGCATCGCGGACCGAGCGCCGAACACGCGAGCCTCGTAGCTGCACCCCGCCACGACACCCCGGCCGCCGGCCCCACCCACCAGGACGGGTCGCCCCCGCAATGTCGGACGCGTCAGTTGCTCGGCAGACGCGAAGAACGCGTCCATGTCGAGATGCAGCACCCAGCGCCTACTACGCGAGTCGGTCACGATCGCGAAACACTTCTGGCTGCTGATATCTCATTCGGCGTCGAGCTCGAAGCCGAGAGCAGCTGCTGCTGCCCGCGGCGTGGGATCCGCCCACAATTTCGAGTAGGTGTCGTTGGCTGCGATGGATCTGGTGACAGCCTTGTCGATATAGAGCGTCCCGTCGAGGTGATCGGTCTCGTGCGCCACAATCCGAGCCGGCCACCCATGTAGGCACTCTTCGACGCGGCCGCCGTCGAGGCGCTCGCACTCGAGCCGAACCTGCGCGGAACGAGATACCACGGCCTGATAGCCAGGAAAGCTCAAACACCCCTCGTAGAAGGACGCTCGAGTCGATCCGATCTCCCTGTACGTCGGATTCACGAGCACCCGAAACGGAAGCGGCGTTCGCTCACGCACCACGGCTACCTCATCGTCCACGTCGTACATATCCTCGATGACAGCGATTCGTAGTGAGATTCCGATCTGCGGTGCAGCAAGGCCGACACCCGGGGCATCGCGCATCGTCGCACGCATTACCTCGACGAGTCGTTCGAGTGTCCGGCGTTCGAGTTGATCGGTCAACGGTGCAGCAGGCATCCGAAGTACCGGTTCACCCACAGCCACGATGGGGACGACGCCGTCGCGAGCCGTGGAAAGCAATTCGCGAACAACATCCTCCACTGCTCGCGACGACATCATCGACTCCGACGGATCAGTACACGTACGCCCTCACCGAGATCTACTGACTCGGCGCCCGGATCGCCGTCGACTAGCGTCAGAGCGAGCACCTCACCTGCAATCAACTCCCGGTGCGTGTCGAACCATTCCTGACGCTCGGTAGGCACGGAGACAACGATGTCGATACGGTCCGAGACATCCAGGCCCAGGTTCCGACGAGCATCCTGCAGCTCGCGGATGCGATCCTTGGCCCAACCCTCTGCCTCTAGCTCAGCAGTGACTTCGGAGTCCAAGACCACAAGCCCGGCATTGCCCGGCAATGCCGCCGTCGACTCAGGCTCAGCGGCAACGAGTTTACGGGTGTACTCGGTGGGCAGAAGCTCTATTCCGGCAGCACTGACCACGCCGCCCACGTCCTCACTCCAGTCCCCCGCCTTGACTGCCGTGATGACCTTCTGGACGTCCTTGCCGATGCGGGGCCCAGCGGCACGCGCGTTGACGACGAGCTCGAACTTGCCGTGCGCTGCGACGTCGTCGGTCAGATCGACCCTTTTGACGTTGACCTCGTCGGCGATGATGTCGGCGTACGGCCGCAAACGCTCGGCGTTCTCGGCGGCAACGGTCACCCGTGGCAGAGGCAGCCGCACGCGAAGATTCTGAGCCTTCCGAAGGCTCAGTACCGTCGAACACACCGAACGTACCTCGTCCATCCCGCTGACAAGTTCCGGATCCGACGGCAGGTCCGCGCTTGCAGGCCAATCCGTCAGGTGCACCGAACGACCGCCGGTCAGACCCCGCCACACGACCTCGCTGACGAGTGGAAGTAGGGGGGCCGCTAGCCGGCTCAGTACTTCCAACACCGTGTGCAACGTGTCGATGGCGTCCGAGTCCTCGCCCCAGAAGCGCGAACGCGACCGTCGCACATACCAGTTGGTCAGCGCATCACAGAAGGTCCGAAGCTCGTCGCAGGCACCGGCAATGTCGTAGGCCGTCAGTGCATCCGTGAGTGCGTCACGAGTGGCCGACAATTTCGCCAGTACGTAGCGATCGAGTACATGAGCAGAGTCGGTGCGCCACTGTCCTGGTGCATCGGCGTACAACTGCAGAAAGCTCCACGCATTCCACATCGGCAATAGCGCCTGACGCACGCCCTCACGAATACCCTGCTCGGTCACAATGAGGTTGCCACCGCGAAGGATCGGCGACGACATCAGGAACCAGCGCATGGCATCACTGCCGTCGCGGTCGAACACCTCCTTGACGTCCGGGTAGTTCCCCTTCGACTTGCTCATCTTCAAACCATCGTCACCCAGGACGATGCCATGAGCGGCAACAGTTTTGAACGCAGGACGATCGAACAATGCGGTGCCGAGCACGTGCAGCGTGTAGAACCATCCACGAGTCTGCCCGTTGTACTCGACGATGAAGTCACCAGGATTGTGCGCCGCGATCTCACTGCTCGTCCCGGCAATTTCGCTGCTCGAACCCGAAAACCACTCCTGGTTCTCGAACGGAAAATGCACCTGTGCATACGGCATCGACCCGGATTCGAACCAGCAGTCGAGCACCTCAGGGACGCGTCGCATGGTCGACTTACCCGTCGGGTCGTCCGGGTTCGGCCGGGTCAGATCGTCGATGTACGGCCGATGCAGGTCATCGGGCCGGACACCGAAGTCTCGTTCGAGTTCGTCGAGACTGCCGTACACGTCGAGCCGAGGATACCCCGGATCGTCGGAAATCCACGCCGGTATAGGACTGCCCCAGTATCGATTTCGACTGATGTTCCAGTCACGCGCCCCTTCGAGCCACTTTCCGAACTGACCATCCTTGATGTGCTCGGGCACCCAAGTGATTTCCTGATTCAGCTCGACCATGCGATCACGAAACTTGGTCACAGCGACGAACCACGATGGCACCGCCATGTAGATCAACGGCTCACCGCTCCGCCAACTGTGCGGATACGAGTGTTCGATGGTCTCGTGCCGCAGCAGACGTCCGGTCGCCTTGAGGTCCTTGATGATGACCGGATTGGCATCGAACACCATCAGGCCTTCGTACGGCGGCACCAGAGAGGTGAACTTTCCACCCGGATCGAGCGGTTGCACAACCTCGATACCGTTTGCCGTCGCTACATCCATGTCCTCTTCACCGAACGCGGGCGCAAGATGGACGATTCCGGTGCCGGAGTCGGTAGTCACATATCCGGCCACGAGGATCCGGTGAGCGTTGTCTCGGCCGAGGAAAAAGTCGTACGGCGGTTCGTATGCCAAACCCACCAATTCAGCGCCCTTGTGCTCGGAGAGCACCTCGGGGCTTTCCCCGAGCTCGCGGGCATAATGCGCGAGACGCGCCTCGGCGAGTACGTATCGCTCCCCGTCTGCACCGCGGACCTGGACGTAGCTCACGTCCTCATGCACTGCCATCGCCAAGTTGGACGGCAGAGTCCAGGGGGTTGTCGTCCAGATGAGAGCGCTCGCCCCGTCGAGCGGAGAGCCAGGAGCCGACAACGGCATGGTGACGGTTACCGCTGGATCCTGTCGCATTTTGTACGCATCGTCGAGACGCGTTTCCTGGTTGGACAACGGAGTCTGTTCGTACCAGCTGTACGGCAACACTCGGAAGCCCTGATAGATCAGACCCTTGTCATGCAGCGTTTTGAATGCCCACATGACCGACTCCATGAAGTCGAGATCGAGCGTCTTGTAGTCGTTGTCGAAATCCACCCAGCGGGCTTGCCGGGTGACATAGTTGCGCCACTCGTCGGTGTACTGCAGCACGGACCGCTTGCAGTAGTCGTTGAACTTCGCGAGACCCATCTCGTCGATCTCGGACTTATCCTTGATTCCTAGCTGCTTCTCAGCCTCCAGCTCGGCCGGTAGACCATGGCAGTCCCACCCGAAGCGGCGTTCGACTTTCTTACCGAGCATGGTCTGGAAGCGCGGAACCACGTCCTTGACGTATCCGGTGAGGAGGTGGCCGTAGTGAGGCAGGCCGTTTGCGAAAGGAGGGCCGTCGTAGAACACGAATTCTTCGGCGCCATCGCGGTTCTCCACGCTGGCGCGAAAGGTGCCGTCCTCAGCCCATGCTGCGAGCACCTTCTCCTCGAGTTCGGGGAAGGAAACGCTGCCCGCTTTGGTGCCGAAAGCATCGACCCTCGGGTAGGAGTCGCGTGATGACTCGCTGCTGCTGATCGGATTCTGACTCATACTTGTGCTCCTCCGTGCCGACCGTCCGCGTGACGAGGACGGTGCAAATCTCGGCACGGGGACGACAACGGCGTGTAGGACGCCGAAACCGCGGTACCACCCCGCTTGCACCGGATCGTGTAGAAATCCGGTGCCACTCACTCAGGCTGTGACGGGCCGACCCGTTCGGCTCTACTGAGCACGCGGGCAAAAGCGTGCCGTTCTTCCGAAGACTCCCCGGTGATGGCCGGATCCTCGCCTACCTACATCTTGAAAACCTGCATCATGCATGACGCTGCGCTGCGTCTGATGGAGCAACGACCTACGGCTCAGGAGGTGCTTTGCGACCGAGTAGTGCTCCTGAGAGGAGAAGGACTGCACCGATGACGCAGACACCGATGCATCCCCACGCCCATAGAACCGAACCCGTCATCAACGCAATGACGAGCAGAGCAAACCCCACAGCCGCCGCACACAGCGTCAGGACAAGCACGACTCCTCGTTCCAGATGCGCCTCTCGGCGATCGTTAGGTCCGCAAGTGAGCCGTCACACACCGTGTGTCGGGCTATTGAACGTCAGTTGTTGCCCTTGGCGTAGGACTGGCTGTACCCGGACGACTGATTATCTTGGTTGAACTTGTCTGAACCATTATCGACCGGCAATGCAGACGAACGGTTCTCGAGCTCCTCCAACTGCGATTCCAGGTAGGACTTGAGTCGCACCCGGTACTCGCGCTCGAACGTCTTGAGCTGCTCGATACGACCTTCCAGAACCGAGCGCTGCTCGTTGATCGTTGCCATGATCTCGGTGTGCTTGCGCTCTGCGTCCGACTGGAGAGCATCGGCCTTCTCTTTGGCCTGCCGAAGCTGAGTTTCCGACCGTGTCTGAGCATCGGACAAAAGAGACTCGGACTTCTGGCGGGCGTCCGACACCATAGTCTCGGACCGCGACCGGGCGTCGGTCACGAGACGCTCGGCATTGGTGCGAGCATTTCCGAGCAGCTGCTCGGATTCGCTCTTCGCGTCACTGGTTAACCGGTCCGCCATCTCCTGGGCAAGTCCGAGGATCTTGGCAGCCTGCATGTTGGAGTCCCCACCCTGCGAAGACGCAGCAACTGGAGCCGCGATGGGAGCGACGACGGGCGCGGGCTTCGGCGGATCGACCGGCCGCTGAGGCTCGGGCGCCTTCTGCTGCACCGGCGGAGCCTGCTGTGAGCGGCCACCCTGCCGGGCAGAGTTCTTGGCGTCTGCAAGTTCCTGATCGAGCTCACCCACCCGCTGACGCAGGTCGGCGTTCTCTTCGATCAGTCGCGACAGCTCTTGTTCGACGAGGTCGAGGAATGCATCTACCTCGTCTTCGTTGTAGCCGCGCTTACCGATAGGCGGCTTGCTGAACGCGACATTGTGCACATCGGCTGGAG
>JBBPZN010000064.1:0-18237 GCA_038198705.1 Mycobacteriales bacterium | reverse complement strand
GGTGACCACGTCGAGGTCGGCCAGCAGCTCATGGAAGGTGCTGCCGATCCGCACGAGGTTCTGCGCGTGATGGGTCCTCGCCAGGTTCAGATCCACCTGGTCAACGAGGTCCAGGAGGTGTACCGGTCGCAGGGTGTGTCGATTCACGACAAGCACATCGAGACGATCGTGCGCCAGATGCTCCGTCGTGTCACGATCATCGACTCCGGCGCCACCGAATTCCTGCCCGGTTCACTTACCGAGCGCAGCGAATTCGAGGCGTCGAACCGTCGCGTCGTGTCCGAAGGTGGCGAGCCCGCAGCCGGACGCCCGGTCCTGATGGGTATCACCAAGGCCTCGCTGGCAACCGATTCTTGGCTGTCTGCAGCGTCCTTCCAGGAGACCACTCGTGTGCTTACCGATGCGGCTATCAACTGCCGTAGCGACAAGCTCATAGGTCTCAAGGAGAACGTCATCATCGGAAAGCTCATCCCGGCTGGTACCGGCATCAACCGGTACCGGAACATCCAGGTGCAGCCGACCGAAGAGGCGCGTGCCGCGGCATACGCGGTGCCGTCGTACGACGATCAGTACTACAGCCCGGATGGCTTCGGAGCCAACACCGGCGCAGCAGTGCCGCTCGACGACTACGGCTTCTCCAACGAGTACCGCTAGCCAGTAACGCAAAAGCCCCGCACCTACTGGGTGCGGGGCTTTTGCGTGCGCGGATATGGCCGGGCTCGAACCGAGCTACCGCCCGTCGGCAATCACCTTCGCGATGTTGCGTTCGGCGAGTGCGGTGATGGTGAGCGAGGGGTTGGCCGCGCCTGTACTGCCGGGGATCAGGGCCCCGTCGACGACGTAGAGTCCGTCGTGCCCTTTGACGCGTCCGTACGAGTCGGTGACGTCGCCGAGGACCGCACCACCGAGTGGGTGGGCGGTGAAGGTGTCGTCGACGTCGCGGGTGAACGGCTCCGCGGAGACCACGGTGCCGCCGGCCTGAGCCATCTTGTTCTGTACTGCGCGAAGTGCTTCGACGGTGTCACGGCTGCCGCCCTTCGGCCAGTTCAGCGTTATCGAGTCGGTGGCGGCGTTGTAACGGAAGTCGGCCCGGAGTGGGTCGATCGTCATGCCGAGCGAGCCGATGAAGCCGAGATCGATGGGTACACCGGGGACATACCAGTTCTCGACGGTGAGGGGGAGTCCGGAGTCGTCGACGATTCGGGACGCGCACGGTGCGCCCTGCGGTACGCCTGCAGCAGGTCCGAGTGATCGCGTCATCGAGGCGTCACCGTTGGTACCCCAGCCGCGACCGACGAACTCGTTCAGGTTTCCCAAGGTGCCGGTGGCTTGCGCGCGCACGAGAAGCTCTGTGGTGCCGATGGATCCGGCTCCGAGTACGAGTTTGTCGCACGTGAGGGTGCGAGTTTCGAGAACGTTGCCTACCGCGTCGAGGCGTCGTACCTCGACGCGGTAGCGGCCACCGGATTCACTGCCGATCGAGGCGACTTCGTGGCTGTGGCAGACGGTTGCTCGTCCGGTGTTTTCCGCCTGCGGGATGTAGTTCTGGGTCAGATCGTGCTTGGCGCCGTTCGAGTTCCCGAAGGTACTTGCGCCGACGGTTGCGGACGGGCGGGACCGTCCGGCCATTTCGTCGCGCAGGACATTCCAGTTCCAGTTGCCGTCAACTCGTTCGGGTTGGTAACCGGCGCGTCGGGCATGGTCGTCCCAGGTTCGAGAGTGCGCAAAATTTGCACTGTTGTAGATGTCGTCGGGCATCGGCGACGGCATCAGCATCGACCGGGCCTTGGGGTACCAGGTTCCGGCCATGTCGTCGTAGCTGAGCCGTCCACCGAAGGAGAGGTCGAAGAATCGGCGTTCCGGTGCGATCGTGACGCCGGTGTAGACGATGGATCCTCCGCCGACAGCGGCGCCGCGCCAGACGGAGAGGTTCTCGAAACGGGTGGTGTCGAGTACGCCGGCGAACATGTCGACGGGCCCGACGGGTAGGCCGGTGATGTTGGTGAACGAATCTTGACGCCAGAGGCCGCGGCCGTCGGCGGTCATGTCGGCGGTGAAGATCTCGCGCCATGGGTCTCGCGGCCAGCGCAGACCGCGTTCGAGGATGGTGACCTGACTACCAGCTTGCGCGAGGCGTAACGCGGCCGCGCTGGCACCGAAGCCGGAACCGATGACGATGACGGACGAGTGCTCCGGCGGCCGTGGTGGTTCTGCGAAGATTTCTGGGACGAGTGACTGGATCGAGCCGACGCCGATTGGGATGGCGTGTGCTCGTGTTCCGGAAAGAAGTGGAGGTGCGGTAAGTCCAACCAGACCTGCTGCTGCCAGTTGAAGAAGTTGCCTGCGTTTCACGTGTGTTTGTCCCCTGAAGTCGATCGCGGCTCGTCGGCCATTGTTCCTCATTGCGCAGCAGAAAAGCGACTGGTCTTTCGGATTACGTGAGATTTGTCAGGAGCGGGGCTTGCGAAGTGAGCAGCTTTGCCAGCTGTTCCACAGGTGCGGATGTGACACTGGCGCGAATGATCATCGTTCTGGGGGCCGTATTCGTTGCGGTCGCGTTGCTGGGCATTGTCGCGCATTTTCTTGATTCGACGGGTCAGCTCATGCTCGTTGCTGCCGCGCTTGCTCGTGTTCTGATGGTGTGGTCCGTCCCGGGTGCTGTGCTTCTCGGTGTGGGTGCCGGGTGGTGGGGCGTCGTGTTCGGGTCGTTGGTTGTCGCAGTTGCGGTCTCGACTCAGTTCCCTCTGGTTCGGGCGCGGCTTCGTAAGCGCAGCGTTCAGGGCACGCCGTTCGGTGTGATGAGTGCCAACATCCTGCTCGGTGAGGCTGATGCGGGTGCGGTGGTGGCTGCGGTCGATGCGCACGCGCCCGATGTGCTGACCGTGGTCGAGTTGACTCGTTCGGCGCACGAGGGGCTCGTTGCGGCGGGAATTCTCGAACGCCTTCCGTACACGTTTGTCAGCGCTGCGTCAGGTGGAAACGGGACCGGTATCTATTCGCGGTATCCCATCAGTGACGAGACTCGGCACGATGGCTACATCACCGAATTACTCTCCGCGCGTGTGCAGGTCCCGGACGGTCCGTGGCCGCTGGTGTTTGCGGTGCACCCGGTGCCGCCGTGGCCACGGCACCCGTCGGAGTGGGTGCGCGAGCTTGCCGCGCTTGGGCAGTTGATGGACAAGATCCCGCTCGATGCTGGCCCGGTGGTGGTGTCGGGGGACTTCAATGCGACGTTCGACCACAAGCGGTACCGCGACTTGCTGAGCGATCGTTACCGTGACGCGGCGTTGGAGGTCGGCGCTGGTCACTTGGCTACGTACTCTGCCGACGCGTGGTACCCGCCTTTGATAGCGATCGACCATATTCTCGTCAGCGACGCCGCGGTGATCGATGTAGGAGTCGTCGAACTCCCTGGCTCCGATCACCGCGGCATCCGCGCGGACTTGCGACTACGCGCGCCCTGAGGCGCTGCCGTCAGCCTTGTTGGGTGTAGTCCGGGTGTTCTTGGACGGCCCATTTGTTTCCGTCGGGATCGGCGAAGAACACGAACTTGCCCCATCCCAAGTCGACGACGGGGTCGACGTCGAGGCCTGCTGCGATGAGGTGCGTGCGCGCTTGTTCGGCGCTGGCGACGACGACCTGCATGCCCTCGACGCTTCCCGGTGCCGTCGTGGTGATGCCTTCGCCGATGGCGATGGAGCACGCCGATCCGGGTGGTGTCAGTTGTACAAAGCGGATTCCGTCCGTCGGCCGCTCGTCGTGGTCCACGTTGAATCCGATCTTGACGTAGAAGTCCTTGGCTCGGTCGACGTCGCTCACCGGGATCATGACGAGTTCGAGTTTGATGTCCATGTTTCGTTCGCTCCCTTTCGTAGTGGTGACAGCAAGTCTGCCAAGTACTGCGGACAGTTTCGGTCCGCGAGTCGGCTTGCCTTTCAGTCGGAACGGCCGGAGAAATATGCACGACCGATCGACTGTTGACGCTGGTGTGCTTCTGTCCATACTCGATCGCTCCCGCACGAGGACGGGTTTCGACGACGCTTCCGCTCTGGCCGGTTCGATCGAGCGCGCTATCCACGCCGAACAGCTTGGTTACCATCGGTTCTGGGTGGCAGAGCATCACGGGGTTCCCGGTATTGCCAGTGGTGCCCCGCCGGTGTTGCTGGCGGCAATCGGTGCCCACACCTCGCGGATCCGGCTCGGTTCCGGCGGCGTCATGTTGCCGAACCATCAGCCGTTCGTCGTCGCCGAGCAGTTCGCGATGCTCGCCGCTCTCTACCCGGGGCGTGTGGACGTGGGTCTCGGGCGCTCGCTCGGCTTCACCGAACCTGTCCGCCGCGCGCTCCGAACCGGTCGTGAGGAAGCGGATACGTTCGCCGACGATCTCGCCGAACTCTCGGGATTTCTCGACGGGACGGGCCCGGTGACGGTCAGGCCTGCGGTGCCTGCCCCGCCGATATACGTTCTGGCAACAGGGAAGGGGTTGGCGATAGCGGCGAAGGCGGGATTGCCCGTGGTGGTCGGCGGTCCGATTCTCTGGGGTGACGGTGCCGAGATCTCAGCCTATCGACGTCAGTTCCGTCCGACCGAGCTCACGCCGAACCCCCGCGTTCTCGTCTCGCTCGACATCATGATCGCGGACTCGGCAGCCGGCGCTCGCGAGTTGATGCTGCCCGAGGCCTGGGCAATGGCTCAATCGAGGAATACCGGAGAGTTTCCACCGCTCGTCCCGACCCGAGAAATCGATCTCGACGCTGCACCCACTCGAACGAGGGAGCAGGTGGAACGTTCGATCGATTCAGCGGTGCACGGCACCGCCCAGGAGGTTGCCATTCGGCTCGAGGAGTTGATCGAGCGCACCGACGCCGACGAGATTCTGGCGTCGACGTCGACGTATGACCGAACCGCGCTGGCAGTCGCCGACGCCGAATTGCGGCAGCTGTTTACTCCTTCGCTGTCGTCTCGAGCCATCGCCGCATGCGATCGTTGCGCAGTACAGTGAAAAAAGAGACGAAATCAGTCACCGGAGAGGTCGCCATGGCAGGCAAGAAGCTGGACAGAGTTCATGCACAATCCGCGCTCGAGACAGTCCGTGAGAACCCGCTTATCGCGGTGATCGCTGCGGCGCCTGCCCTGGTCGTTTTCGGGCTCGTATGGTGGCTCGCCGGATTCGGAACCGCAGTGGTTCTACTTCTGGCGATCGGCGTCGTCGGCCTGGTCGTCGCCAAGTTGCGCAGCTAGTCCGACGTTTCCCGGGGGACATGGAACTGCGTGAGCGAGCCCATACCCGGCCCCAGTTCGGCCCATGACGCTGTGGTGGTCAGCACGGCGATCGCTGACGTCGGGAACTTCATGGTGATGGCATCGATTGCCGAGGACTCATTTTCCGACGCCAGTTCCAGTGCAGTCCACGGGATTCCGGGTGCGTGTCCAACGATGAGCAGGGTCGAAATGGCGGGTTCGGTCAGCGTAGCCTCCTCGAAAATTTCTTCGGGAGAGCCGCCGTAGATCCGTTGTTCGAATCGCACCGGCGCTCCGATGCCCGTCGCGAGCAAGGTTTCTCGGGTGCGGGTGGCAGTGGAGCATACGACGGCGTCGATGTTGCCGACGTTCTCGGCGATCCAACGGCCTGCGAGTGCTGCCTCGCGCCGGCCGCGTTTTGCGAGGGGGCGATCGTGATCCGGCGTCCCTTCCGGGTAGCCGGATTTACCGTGTCGCATGAGTACGAGGGTGCGCAGTTCGGCCATCGATCCACCGTATCGGGCCGGGGCCACCACTTCCATACGCTTGGGCGGTGGAGGTCGCGATGCAGACCGCAGGATGCGCACCTGCTATCTTGAACGCCGTTCAAGTTTGCGCTCACAAGGAGTCGTCATGGCAGGTCTCGAAGGTGCACAGAGCTCGGCAGCGTCCAGTTCCGAAGCAGTGTCCGGTTCTGAAGCAGTGTCCGGTTCCAAAGTGAGGATTTCGGCACGGGACATGGCGCAGATTGCCGTCTTCGCCGCGCTGCTCGCCGCCCTGGGACTCCCCGGCGCAATCACGGTGGGTTTCAGTGGCGTTCCCATCACGCTCCAAACCCTCGGCGTCATCCTCGCTGGTGCGATCCTCGGTGCCCGCAAGGGAACGGCGGCCGTCGTGGTGTTCATCGCGTTGACTCTCATCGGGCTGCCACTGTTGTCCGGTGGCCGCACCGGCCTGACAGCACTCGCGGGCCCCAGCGCCGGATATCTCATCGGGTGGATCCCGGCGGCGTTCGTCATCGGCCTGCTGACGGCTCGCATCCTCCCGAAATATCCGATAGCGCTCGGTTTGGCGATCAATGCCCTCGGCGCAATCGTGGTCATCTACATTTTCGGCACGATCGGCCTGTTGCTGCGCACCGACATCGGCGTGTGGGGCGCGATCTCCACCAACTTCGCATTCATCCCTGGTGACCTGGTCAAGGTCGTCATCGGCGCCGTCGTCGCTAAAAGTGTGCACCGAGCGTATCCCGGTTTGATTCGTTCGTGAGTCTGCTTCTGGGCGGGCGCGGGTCACGGCTCGCGATCGACTGGAACGGGCGAGCCCTCACCTACGAACAGTTCGACGCCGCCATCGACCGATGGCCGCAGTCTCGCATGCACGACGCGTCGGAGTTGGATCTTCCCGATGCCCTGATCTGTGTGTTCGCCGCAGCGCGTCAGGGAGCAGCGGTGCGAGTGGAAAATCCGGACGCCAGGCCGGTCCACGGGAACGTGGATCCCGACGCTTTCCTGCTCGTCGCAACGTCGGGTTCGACCGGAAGGCCGCGCGCGCTGGCTCGCACTGCTGCGTCGTGGACCGACAGCTTCGCCGAGTTCACCTCGATCACCGGCATCACCGCTGCTGATCGAGTGTTGGTCACCGGACCTTTGCACGCCACGATGCACTTGTTCGCGGCCGTTCATGCTCTGTGGATCGGTGCCTGTGTCACGGACGACGGCGCGAGTGCGACGGTGGCTCATGCCGTCCCGGCGGTCCTTCGCGATCTTCTCGATCTTCTCGATCGAGCACCGGCGCTCCGCCTCGCCGTCGTGGCAGGTACGGCCCTGGATGCGGGAGCGCAGGAACGCGCACACGGCATCGAACTCGTCGAGTACTACGGGGCGGCAGAGCTGTCCCTGGTCGCTGCGCGTCGGGTGCCGGAACCGTTGACTTTGCTGGCGGGCCTCGAAGCTGAGGTTCGCGGCGGACTTCTGTTCGTACGGTCGCCGTACCGGGTCCTCGGAGCTCCGGAGTGGTTCGGTGTCGGAGACCTGGCCGAGCTCGGACCGAATCGGCAGCTCTTCGTGCGCGGACGCGGTGATGCCGCAGTCAACGTGGGCGGAACTACGGTGATCGCGGAGGACGTCGAGCTGGTGTTGAATTCGATCGATGGTGTCCGGGCTTCGGTTGTCGTCGGAACTCCGCATTCGGTGCTCGGTGCGACGGTGACTGCCGTTATGGAGCTTCACGACGGGGCGGATGTGGATTCCGTCAAGGCCGAGGCCCGTAGACGCTTGTTCCGTGAGGCCGTGCCCAGGCGCTGGATCGTCGTCCCTGCTCTGCCGCGTACCGGTAGCGGCAAGATCGCCCGCGCGCGGGTGACAGACTCGATCTCATGACCTCCGCTCCAGTTCTCGTCGCTCCGTGGCGGACCCCGATCGGTACAGCCGGTCACGGATTTGCCGATCTGACGACGACCGACCTCGCTGCTCCGGTGTTGCGGGCGGTGTTGGCGTCGTTGCGTGAATCGGGGTGCGAGGACGCAGTGGACGACGTGGTTCTCGGCAATTGTCTGGGGCCCGGTGGCGATCCGGCCCGTATCGCTGCACTGAGCGCCGGCCTCGGCGTCGAGGTGCCGGGGGTGACGGTCGATCGGCAGTGCGGTTCGGGGCTCGACGCGGTGATGCAGGCCGCGATGCGGGTGCGCAGCGGGGACGAGACCGTAATTCTTGCCGGCGGAGTCGAGTCGGCGAGCACCGCACCGTGGCGGTTCTGGCCACCGCAGGCAGGGGCGGAACCAGTTCGCTACACCCGCGCGCCCTTTACACCCGACAGCTTTCCGGACCCGGACATGGGCGTCGCTGCCGACGATCTTGCACAACGTCGAGGTATCGACCGTGTTCGCCTGGACGCGTATGCCGCGCGGTCACACCGGCTTGCCGCCGAATCAGACTTCACGTCCGAGATCGTGCCGATCGCCGGGATCGAACGAGATCAACGCATCAGAGCGAATATGACCGCCGAACGGCTGGCGCGGCTTCGACCGAGTTTCTCGCCGTCGGGTACCGGTACGGCCGGCAATTCGTGCGGAATCTCCGATGGCGCAGCGGCGCTCGCTATCACCACCGAATCGCGCGCGAAAGGCCTTCCAGCGCTGCGTGTTCTGGGTGCGGCCGTCGCCGGCTCGGATCCGGCATTGCCCGGCCTCGGGCCGGTTCCCGCTATCGAGAAGGTGTTGCGCCGAACGGGCGTCGCCCTGTCCGATGTGGGAGTCGTGGAGATCACCGAGGCTTTCGCGGCGGTGGTACTCGCGGTGTCGGACGAACTGGGGCTCGATGAAAGCCTACTGTGCCCGCAGGGTGGCGCCATTGCGATGGGGCATCCGTGGGGGGCCTCGGGCGCGATCCTGTTGGTGCGCTTGGCCTCTCAGATGCTGACCGACGGTGGTCCCGAGTTGGGACTGGCGGCGTGCGCCATCGGCGGCGGACAAGGGATTGCGATGATCGTGGAGCGTGCATGGTGAGTGAAGTGGTGTTCGAGGGTGTCAAGCATGCGTTCGGTGATCGTGAGGTGTTGCGCGGCATCGACCTTCGGTTCAGTGAGCGGCGTGTGGGGATCATCGGTTCCAACGGTTCGGGTAAGTCGACACTGGCTCGGATGATCAACGGTCTGTTGGCGCCGACGTCGGGGACGGTGACCGTCGACGGTGTGGACGCATCCAAGAAGGGCGCGCAGGTCCGTAAGAAGGTCGGTTTCGTCTTCACCGATCCCGATACGCAGATCGTCATGCCTACAGTCTCGGAGGATCTCGCTTTCTCGCTGCGCCGTTCGGGACTGAGCAAGGCCGAGATCGCCGAACGCGTGCACGAGATCCTGGTGCGATTCCGTCTCGATCGCCACGCAGAGCATCCGTCCCATCTGTTGTCCGGCGGACAGAAACAACTCCTGGCGATCGGAGCCGTCCTCATCCGGCGCCCCGAGGTCGTCATTGCCGACGAGCCGACGACGCTCCTCGATCTGCGCAATGCCCGCGTCGTCGCCGAAGCGCTCGATTCGATGGATCAGCAAGTGATCGTCGTGACGCATCATCTGGCCCTGCTGGACAGTTTCGAGCGTGTCATCGTCATCGACGACGGGCTCGTCGCGTTCGACGGCGCCCCGGAAGATGCGGTTCCGGCATATCGGGAACTCGTCGAATGATCGGCTTGTATCGGCCGGGGACGTCGTTCCTGCACCGATTGCCTGCGGGGGTGAAGCTGCTACTGCTCATCACCTCGATCGTCACCGCTACCGTCGTGGTCCGAACGCCGATTCAGGTGGGCATCGTCGCTGCGCTGGTCGCGGCACTGTTCCTTCTTGCTCGTATACCTGTGAAAGTTGCTCTCGCCCAATTGCGCCCGATCATCTGGATGTTGCTGATCATCGGCATCTTCCAGGTGATCATCACCTCTCCCGCTCGTGCTGTCGTGGTGTGCGGCGTACTGCTGATCTCGGTGGCATTGGCTGCGTTGGTCACGCTCACCACACGCGTGACCGACATGCTCGACACGGTCACGCGCGCTCTGGGGCCGCTGCGAAGATTCGGCGTCGACCCCGATCGGATCGGCCTCATGCTCGCCCTGGCCATCAGATGTATTCCTATTCTGGCGACCATCGTGCACGAGGTCGCCGAGGCACGGAAAGCGCGAGGCCTGCAATGGTCCATGACCGCGCTCGTGACGCCCGTGCTGGTCCGCGCACTGCGAACCGCCGACGCGATGGGCGATGCCCTCGTTGCGCGGGGTGTCGACGATGACTGAAGTCCTCCAGTGAGCGAACTGCTGACCGATCGGATCGCGCGGCGCATCCGCAACAAGCCCTCCTCGCTCGCCGTCGTCGACCGGCAAGGCGCAGTGACGTACGGAGAGTTGGGTGAGCTGGTCACAGCCACCGCGGCAGGCATGTCGGGAATGCGAAGAGTGGCCGTGCTGCCGACGTCGGACATCGGGTCGCTCGTAGCCGTGAC
The DNA here is from genome assembly GCA_038198705.1 of Mycobacteriales bacterium. Classification (GTDB taxonomy): domain Bacteria; phylum Actinomycetota; class Actinomycetes; order Mycobacteriales; family Mycobacteriaceae; genus Rhodococcoides. The sequence goes on along the minus strand of JBBPZN010000064.1, from coordinate 8,009 downwards.
AGCGGCGATGGCGTCGGGAATCGGTGTGGTACTTCTGCACCGTCACTTGCTTTCCGAGCAGTTCGCCCGCGTGCTGTCTCTGACGCAACCCGATGTTGTTCTGGCAGCACCGAATCAGCACGCGCGGCTGCGGAGGATGGGTGCCGAGGCCCCGACTTGTGTCGACAGCATCCAGATCGAGGGTGTTCGGACCGGGGGCGCTGCCGACGACGACAGCGAACTTCTCATCGGAATCACCTCGGGAACGACGGGGGAACCCAAACTGTTCGTCCGCGACCAACGATCCTGGGCCCGAACCCTCGACCGTTCCGATTCGACGTTCGACATCCGCGCGGGCGACCGCGTGGCGACGCCGGGGGTGCTCGATCACACGCACTTCCTCTACGGTGCGTTGCACGGACTCACCCGCGGCACGATTGTCGACGTTCGACCGGTGGACAAGTCGCTTCCCAGCGGCGCCACGCACCTGTATTCGGTTCCGACAATTGCCTGGGATGTGGTCCGGTCCGGGATCGGACCGGTGCCGAGTGTGCGCGAAGTCCTGTCCAGTGCGGCGCGTTGGCCGCCCTCCGGCAGATCGGCGCTGCAGGAAGCTCTTCCGAATGCCTCGATCGTGCACTTCTACGGCGCATCGGAGTTGAGTTTCGTCTCCTTCGACCGCGGTATCGACCCGGGGCCGGGGACATTGTTCGACGGCGTAGATGTCGAGATCAGGGATTCGATCGTTCACGTGCGCAGCGACATGCTGTTCGACGGCTACCTCACCGAAGTCGGTGTGGCCGGCGGCCCCGTCGACGGGTGGATGACCGTGGGGGACCGGGGAAGACTCGGGAGCGGTGAAAACCTGGCGGGCAGTGTAAACCCGCAGGGCGGTGAAAGTCTCGAGGGCCGCACGGGAAGTCTCGGGACCGGTGAAAGTCTCGGGAGCAGGCAGTTGACGCTGCTCGGCCGGGATACCGACATTCTGATTCGGGCGGGTCTGAATGTGGAGTTGGCGCCCATCGAGTCCGCGCTCACTGCGATTCCTGGAATTGTGGAGGCAGCGTGTGTCGGAGTCCCGGACGCCCGCATGGGTGAGGTCCCCGCGGTGGTGATCGTGGAAGGGGCGAACCCGCCCTCGACCGCCGAGATCTGGCGGCACCTGCGCCGAGAGCTACCGAGCCCTAGTATTCCGGTGCAGATTCTGACGCTCGAACAGTTGCCGCGGACGCCGCGGGGCAAGGTCGATCGTCAGGAGGTCGGGGCAATTTTCGCGACCGTCCGGACTGCGCCGTCGACGACGAACCAGACTGTCAGCGAACCACTTTCGTAACGATGCCGAATACCGACCTGTTCTTTGCCGAGAACCGGATACAGGTACTCGATGACGGCTCGGTGCGGTCCGGCGACGAGATCGGGGTAATCGACCAGGAATTCCTCGACGGCATGCCAGTATGCCGCGTTGTTGACGTGATCGAACGAGTCGATGTCGGTGGCACGCAATGGAAACTGGATATCGGTGTCCGACTCGGGCGGCACCGGCTCGGTGAGCCATGCCTTCCATTTGAGTCGATGCTGATCGGTGGTGCGTGCAAGCATGTCGAGGGCATCGTCGCTGATCCGTGTCGGCATACCGGTCTTCGCGCTGATGCTTATCCAGAAGCCCTCGGTTTCGATGGAACCGCCCTTGCCGGTCGACATCGAAACCCTCATGTTGGACCAACGAGTAGACATCGACGAACACCAGCGCCGCAGATGAATGTGGTCGGGAAACTGTACGGGTTCATGGACGTCGATGACCGTACGCCGAACGATCCAGAAAGGATCGGTGAGACCGAGAGGCGTCGCTGCAAGATTGTCCGACCCGATGTCCTGCAGGTAGCGCGCGATCCCGTCGAAGCGCAGCCGGCCGGCTGGGGCGACATCACCGGTACGTATCGGCCAATCGGTTTCGAACCCTTCGCCTTCGGCAGGTAGTGGTGCCAAGGCGTCGTCGAAGCCCGCTGGCTCTACGGTTCCGGCATTGTCCACGTGTCGCTCCTTGTTACCGGTGGGTTCGTGCTCGAACCGAACCTACCCGGTGCGGGTCAGAGAACTCGACGAGCCTTCATCCCGTCGAAGACCGGACCGACGCGGACGACGTCACCGGTGGTGGGGGCGTGGACCATCTGACCGTTGCCCATGTAGATGGCCACGTGCCCCGGCCCACCGGATTGCCAGTTCCCGAACAGTAGATCCCCAGGCTGAGCCATCGACAACGGAATCTCCGAGCCGACACCCCATTGGGTCTCGGAGGTCCGGGGGAGTGTCACCGTGCCACCGGAGGCCTTGAACACTGCGTACGACGTCAAGCCCGAGCAGTCGAACCCACCACCGGACGGCCCGTTGATGTTGCCGCCGCCCCACACGTACGGTAGGCCGAGGTAGTCCATGGCGAGTTGCACTGCTCGTCCACCGATACCGGCAATGTCGATGCCGGCGAACGGCGTCAGGATTGCGGCGAACTGCGTTTCGGTCGCGCGAATCTTGGCCACATACGGTTTCGTCTGGTTCTCGTAATCGGGTGTTCCCGACGGCATTCCGCCGGACTTGAGGACCGCGCCTGCGCCGGCGTTGTACCCGGCGATGGTCAGGTCGAGACTGTCGCCCTTGACCAACCCGGCCGACTTCCACTTCTCGACTTGACTGTTGATGTCGCAGAGCAGGTTTCCCGACGCCATCACCGAATCAGCGATGCCGTTGATGTCGGCTACGCCGTCGCCGTCGGCATCTTTGCCGTAGGTGCGCCAGGTGGCGGGCATGAACTGTCCGGGTCCGCGGGCACCGGACACCGATACCGGTGCGGTCGGCCCGTGCCGGAATCCGTTCTCCGCTGCGTACAACGCGGCGATCGTCGGTGCTTTGACTCCGCCACAGATCGATCCAGCGCGGGTCAGCCACGGAACGAACGCGGTGATCGCACCTATCGGTGACAGCGAGACCCCGGTGAAAGTCGCAGGTAGACCGGGAAACAACGCTCGCCTGAGTGCTTCGGCGGCAGGCATGAATGCGGTCTGGTTGGTGATCTGCCCGAGCGAGTACGTCAATCCGCCGAACTGGACCGATCCTGCGTTGGTGGGAAACACCGAGGGCGCGAAAGCGCTTGGCGTAGTGGTCGTATCGGTTGTCCGCGCGATCGCGGCCGCAACAGGTGCGGGAAGGTCGGAGGCGGGTGCAGTTTCCGGTTGGACGGGTTCTGCTGGTTTCGGGGGCAACATTGGTTCGGCTGCATCTTCGACGGCGGTCGCTGCGTTGTCGAGAGCAGTGCCCGCGACATCGGCTGCCGGCGCGGGCAATGTACCGAGCAGGTCATCGAGTTGCTTCTGCAACGTTGGACCGGTGTCCTCCGCGGCCGCCGCGACGCTGGTGGCGTCGTCTTTGACCTGTGGGGGAAGGTCTGTCGCCGCCACCGCTCCTGCAGCGGACACGATTACGGCAACGATGACTGTGATTGGATCGCCTGCCATGTAACAACTCCTGGTGCTCGAGCTCTCCCCGACGTTCCATGTCAACCCATTCATGTGAGGTGACTCACACATCATGCACTGTGGAATCGATTTGCGGAGCGAAATAGAACACGTTCTAGTGTTTGTCGACAAAAGAATCACCCCTGACCCACACGTCACACCGTCCCGAGCTGGTGTTCCGCGTAGGTTGGCGGTGAGAAATCACTACCGAAAATTCCGAATAGGGGAGCGAAGATCATCGATAAATACGTCCTGTCGCCCGAGACCGTGTGGGACCCCGGTGCACAGCTACTGTCGCAGTGCGTCGTCGTGGAGAACGCCGACCGCACGCTGTATCTGTCTGGCCAGACATCGATCACCGCCGACGGACAGTTCGCCGGTGTCGGGGACGTCTCGGCTCAGATCCGGCTGGCGTTCGAGAACATTCGTCTCATTCTCGACGCGGCAGGCGGCTCCTTGGCCAACGTCGTCAAGTTGACCGTGTACTTTACCGACCTCGATGACTTGGACACGTACACCGGCATTTTGGGCGAGCTGTTCGTAGAGAGCAGGCCTGCGCAGACTGTTGTCGAAATCAGCAGGCTCGCGATGGACGAGTTGCTGATCGAGATCGATGCGATCGCGGTGCTCTAGACGAGCGTCGACCAGTAGTCGGAGAACTCGATTCCGATCGCGGCGATGATGATTGCGTACCAGACCGCCAAGATGGTCCAACGCCATTCGAGGAGAGCTCGGGTGATGGTGCCTGCGCGTTCGCGGTCGACGAGTTGGGACAGCGAGACGATGAAGATCGGTATCGTCACCGCCCACACGACCATGCACTAGGGGCACAGTGCATGGATCTCGTAGAGGCTCTGGTAGATCAGCCAGTGCACGAACACCACACCGAGAGCCGTGCCGGTGCTGAGACCGAGCCAATACCAGTGTGGCAGTTCGATTCGGCCGAACGTCAGAATCCCCGTCATCAGCACCACGGTGAAGGCCACGATTCCGAGGATCGGGTTGGGGAACCCGAACAACGCAGCCTGCTCGGTCGTCATGACCGACCCGCAGGACAGCACCGGATTGAGATTGCAGGACGGCACGTATGCGCTGTCCTCGAGCAACTTGATTCGCTCGATGGTCAGGGTCAGCGCCCCGAGGAGACCGAGAAAGCCGCCGATCGTGAGGACCCAGGCGGTGGCTCTACTCGCTCTCACTTAGCATCCGTCCTCTTACTTCGCACAGTTACTGCGCAGCGGTGATCGCGGCGCGCAGACCGTCCGGAGTCGGGTTCGACACGACGGTCCCGTTGACGGAGACGGTCGGTGTGCTCGAGATGCCCTCGTCGAGCGCGGCCTTCGTCTGGCTTGTCACGTAGTCGGTGTAGGTGCCGTCGGTGATGCAGCTCGACAGCTCTGGACTTTCGATGCCTGCCTGCTGGGCGATGGCCGCGAGTTCGTCATCACTCAGGCCTGCACCGCCCTCGGTGGGCTGCTGATCGAACATCGCCTTGTGCCAGACCGGCCACGCGGAGGAGTCGGATTCGGCGACGCACAGGCTCGCGTTCGCGGCGCGCGTGGAGTAGTTGGTCGAGGACATACGGTCGAGGATCGCGATCGGCCGGTAGTCGACGGCAATGGTGTTGTCCGCGACCAGTTCGGCGAGAGTGTCTCCGCTGATGGACTCGAACTGCTCGCACGCCGGGCACTGGAAGTCCTCGACGACGCTGACGACGACGGCGGCATTCGGATCACCGATTCGGATGGCCCCGTTGTCCTGAGTCGACGAGGGGGCCGCGGCCGGTGCGTCGGAGTCGGAGTTCTTCGATGCAATGGAGAATCCGATCGCGGCAATCAAGGCGACGAGGACAACGGCGATTCCAATCTGGATCAGCGTGCGACGTTTCTTGTCTTTTCCTTGCATGCCTGCCGCGGCAGGCTGTGCCTTCTTCTTGCTTTCGTTGCTCACTGCAGATCCCTTGCTCGCCCGACCAATGAAGTCCGGGACAATCATAGGCGGGTGAACCTGAGGTCACGCTGAGCGCTGAACTGTCAGGTCAGCGAGATGATTCGTTCGACGGCGAATCCGTAACCCGCCACTCCGAGGCCGGCGATGACGCCGCTGGCTATGGCGGAAACGAACGAGTGGTGACGGAAGTCCTCGCGAGCGTGCACATTGCTGATGTGCACCTCGATGATGGGGACTTCGGGAATGACGAGCGCGTCGCGCAATGCCACGGATGTGTGCGTCAGACCGCCGGGATTGATGACGATTCCCGACGCGGTACCGCGTGCTTGGTGTATCCAGTCGATGAGCTGTCCCTCGTGATTGGACTGCTCGGCACGGATGGTTCGGCCGTGTGCAGCGGCGGTCTTCACGCACAGTGCGAGGACGTCGGCGAGGGTTTCGTGGCCGTACACCTCGGGTTGGCGAGTGCCGAGCATGTTCAGGTTCGGTCCGTTGAGCACGAGGATGTGACCTGGGGCTGCGCTCGAGTCGCCGACCATGTGATTGCTCACTTTCATTGAGGGCGCGTACTACCGAAGGCGATCATTTCACAGGTCGTTGACACACTGTCGTAGTGAAAGGTGTGTGGCTGGTCTGGGGTGTGGGCGTCTTCGCTTACATCGTCGCCGTCCTGCACCGCACCGCTTTCGGAGTGGCAGGCATTGACGCGGCCGATCGGTTCTCGCCATCATGATCACCAATGCAGTCATGTGGACGATCGTTCTCGCGCTGCCGGGCCCGGCGCCACTGTGGTTGCTGGTGATGCTCGTCGTCGTCATCTCGGTCGGGGGACCGGGGTCGGTCATCGGATTCGACTACGCCCGCACGTTCAATCCGAGCGCCAATCTGGACACTGCCCAGGGAATGGTGAACATCGGTGGATTTCTGGCTTCGCTGCTCGTGATCGCGTCCATCGGGGCGATTCTGCAAGCGAACGGCGGGTACACCTTCGAGGGGTTCCGGTTGGCGTTTCTCGCGCAGTATCCGGTGTGGGTGGTTGCGATCACTGGGGTCCTGCTGACGCGTCGCAAGACTCGACGGCAGTTGGCAGCGGAAGGGATTCATCCGCGCACGATCCGGGAGATTGTCGAGTCGCGTCGAAAATCGTGAATGGACGCTGTGGTGGCCGGGCTGCGTGACTGACAAATCGGATTGCAATCTCGCGTTCCCGAGAGCATGCTGGTGTTCCCAATTTACTTGTGTGTTGCAAGCAAACATATCGTAAAGGTGTGACCAAGCGGTGGTAACCGAACAAAAAATGACGCAGCCTGCGTCCGGCGAACTCTCGCACCGACAGATCATGACGATCCTGTCGGGGCTGATGATGGGCATGTTCCTCGCAGCACTCGATCAGACGATCGTGGCGACGTCTGTCCGCACGATCGCCGACGACCTCAATGGATTTTCGGTACTCGCGTGGGTCACCACGGCGTACCTGATCACATCGACGATCTCGACGCCGCTGTACGGAAAGCTTTCCGATCTCTACGGCCGCAAACCGTTCTTCATGACGGCGATTTCGATCTTCGTCATCGGCTCGATGCTGTGCGGTATCTCGTCATCGATGTACGAGCTCGCGGCATTCCGGGCGGTGCAGGGGCTCGGTGCCGGTGGGCTGATGTCGATGGCGCTCGCCATCATCGGGGACATCGTTCCGCCGCGTGAGCGCGCGAAGTACCAGGGCTACTTTCTTGCCGTGTTCGGTACTTCGAGCGTGCTCGGTCCCGTCATCGGTGGTCTGCTCGCCGGCCAGTCGACGATTCTCGGCATCACGGGTTGGCGGTGGGTGTTCTACATCAACGTCCCGCTGGGCATCATCGCGCTTGTCGTCGTGTGGCGCGTGCTGAACCTTCCGGTGTTCCGACGCGAGGCGCGCGTCGACTGGTGGGGCGCGCTCCTGTTGTCGGTCGGTCTTGTCCCGTTGCTCGTCATCGCTGAGCAGGGCCGGGTGTGGGGCTGGACGTCGCCGCTCGCATTGATGTGTTTCGCGATCGGTGTCCTGGGCGTTCTCGCATTCGTTTACGTGGAAATAAAGATGGGCGACGACGCGCTCATCCCGATGCGTTTCTTCCGCAATCGATTGTTCGCACTGTGTATCGCGGTCAGTGTCATCGCTGGTGCGGCAATGTTCGGTGGCATTTCGTTGTTGCCGCAGTATTTGCAGGTCGTCAAGGGGTCTTCGCCGACGCTCGCCGGCTATCAGACACTTCCGATGGTGGGGGCCCTCATGATTTCGTCGATCGTGTCGGGGCGCATGATCTCGAAAACTGGCCGCTACAAGATCTTTCCGGTAGTTGGCACAGCGCTGATGGCGATCGGAATGTTCCTCTTCCACTATGTGCACGCAGATACTCCGCTGTGGCAGACCATGCTGATCATGGCGCTGTTCGGTATCGGTCTCGGCTCCATGATGCAACCGCTGACACTGGCAATTCAGAATGCGATGCCGCCCAAGGACATGGGAGTGTCGACTGCTGCTGCGACCTTCTTCCGTCAGATCGGTGCGACGCTCGGCGTTGCGGTTTTCCTGTCGAT
>JBBPZN010000063.1:0-12402 GCA_038198705.1 Mycobacteriales bacterium | reverse complement strand
TGCGTTATGAGACTCTACCGAACCTCGGTTCGAGATTACAAATTGGCTGGATCGGCTACCTGTGGACGCAGTAACGGTGGCCCGTCGACGACCCCGAATAGTGCATACTGTTCAATGGATCCTGCACCTGCTGTTCCAAGGTCCATGCATTTGCTGTTTGATGGTGCCTGTAGGTTTGTTTGGTAGACGGGGTGTGGCGCAGCTTGGTAGCGCATCCGCTTTGGGAGCGGAGGGTCGCAGGTTCAATTCCTGTCACCCCGACAAGAGAAGCCGGATCCATTGCGGATCCGGCTTCGATCAAGGAATCACCGCCGGGTCGCCGCCAGTTCGGTTGACCAGACCGGCAGTGGTCCGGACGTACAGTGATCCAGGTAGACGATGATCCAGACAGCAAGGTAAGACCACCAGAAGGAGCATGTCCCGTGAAGAGCACCGTCGAGCAGCTCAGCCCGACGCGAGTCCGTATCAACGTTGAGGTGCCCTTCGAGGAGCTCAAGCCTGATTTCGACCGCGCCTACAAGGCTCTTGCTCAGCAGATCCGCCTGCCGGGGTTCCGCCCGGGCAAGGCTCCCGCGAAGCTGCTCGAAGCTCGGGTCGGACGAGGGGCAGTGTTGGAGCAGGTCGTCAACGACGCCCTTCCTGCTCGCTACTCCGAAGCCGTCTCCGCGGAGAACATCAAGGTCATCGGACAGCCCGATATCGAGATCACCAAGATCGAGGACGGCGAACAGCTCACTTTCACCGCCGAGGTCGATATCCGTCCGGAGATCGCCTTGCCGGACTACTCGACCATCGATATCACGGTCGATCCCCTCGAAATCACTGACGAAGCGGTAGACGAGCAGCTGTTGTCGCTCCGCCAGCGCTTCGGCACGTTGACCGGTGTGACCCGTCCCGTGCAGTCCGGAGACTTCGTCTCCATCGACCTCTCGGCCACGGTCGACGGTGAAACCGTCGAAGAGGCTTCGGCCAACGGCTTGTCCCACGAGGTCGGTTCGGGCCAGCTCATCGAAGGCTTGGACGATGCCATCGTCGGAGTCTCGGTAGACGAGTCCAAGGATTTCACTTCCACGCTCGTTGCAGGCGAATTCGCCGGCAAGGAAGCAGTTGTCTCCGTCAAGGTCGTCTCCGTCAAGGAGCGCGAACTTCCTGAGGCCGATGACGAGTTCGCACAGCTTGCCAGCGAGTTCGACACCCTCGAAGAGCTGATCGCCGACCTGAAGACTCGCGTAGAACGAGTGAAGAAGGTCGAGCAGGCCGGCCAGATCCGCGACAAGGTGTTGGAGACGCTTCTCGAGACCCTCGAGATCCCGGCTCCGGAAGCCGTCGTCAAGGCTGAGGTCGACTCCCAGCTCCACGAGGCCATCCACGGACTCGACCACGACGAAGCCAAGCTTGCCGAGATGTTGGAGGCGCAGGGCTCGAGCCGTGAAGAGTTCGACAAGGACGTCAAGGAAGCCGCCGAGAAGTCGGTGCGCACGCAGTTGCTCCTCGATGCCATTGCCGAAGCAGAACAGACTCAGGTCGGTCAGGACGAGCTCACCGAGCGGATCATCTTCCAAGCGCAGCGCTACGGCATCTCGCCCGAGGAGTTCATCCAGCAGGTGCAGCAGGCAAATCAGCTCGGCGCCATCTTTGCCGACGTACGTCGCGGCAAGGCTTTGGCCTCGGTTGTCGACCGTGTCAACGTGACCGACACGGCCGGTGCGACCGTGGACACCGCAGAGCTTTTCGGTAGTCCCGAGGACGAGGAAGAGCCTGCAGCAGGCGATTCTGCCGAGGGTGAACAAGACAAGTAACGCTTACAGCGAACGACGGCGGTTCCGGGACTCCGGAGCCGCCTTCTTTCGTTAGTGTCTGTATCAGGAACCAACGATCGTATGGAAAAGGCAGGTACCGTGACTGTTCAGAATTCGGCGGCTTCGCGTCAGCAGAGTCCCGTCATGACTTCGGCCTCCTCCGGCCTTAATCTCAGCGACTCCGTGTACGAGCGTCTGCTTCGCGAGCGCATCATCTTCCTCGGTACTCAGGTCGACGATGACATCGCCAACAGGTTGTGTGCTCAGATTCTCCTTCTGTCCGCTGAGGATGCCACCCGCGACATATCTCTTTACATCAACTCTCCCGGTGGCTCCGTCACCGCGGGCATGGCGATCTTCGACACCATGGAGTTCGCCGAATGCGATGTAGCTACCTACGGAATGGGTTTGGCTGCGTCCATGGGGCAGTTCCTGCTGTCGGCCGGCGCCAAGGGAAAGCGCTACGCACTCCCGCACGCCCGGATCATGATGCACCAGCCCTCAGCCGGAATCGGCGGTAGTGCCAGTGACATTGCCATCATGGCCGAGCAGTTCGCGCACACCAAGCGTGAAATGGCCGAACTGATCGCGCTGCACACCGGCCAGACCGTCGAGCAGATCACCGAAGACTCCGATCGTGACCGCTGGTTCACTGCCCAAGCGGCAAAGGAGTACGGGTTCGTCGATCATGTCGTCAGCCGTGCCCGGCAGGCCGGCGGAATCGGCGACTAGATCCGCCCGGACCGGCGATCCCTCGATCACTTACATCTTGGAGAAACGATGACAAACCTGTTCGATCCCAATCAGATGCCGTCCTCGCGGTACATCTTGCCTTCTTTCGTCGAGCACTCCAGCTACGGCATGAAGGAATCCAACCCGTACAACAAGCTGTTCGAGGAGCGCATCATCTTCCTCGGCGTCCAGGTCGACGACGCGTCGGCCAACGACGTCATGGCCCAGCTGCTCGTGTTGGAAGGTCTCGATCCCGATCGTGACATCACGATGTACATCAACTCGCCTGGTGGTTCGTTCACCTCGCTTATGGCCATCTACGACACCATGCAGTACGTCCGCGCGGACGTGGCGACCGTCTGCCTAGGACAGGCAGCATCTGCGGCGGCCGTGTTGCTCGCTGCAGGTACACCAGGAAAGCGCGCCGCTCTGCCGAATGCGCGTGTGCTCATCCACCAGCCATCGAGTGGTGGAATTCAGGGCCAGGTCTCGGACCTCGAGATTCAGGCTGCAGAAATCGAGCGTATGCGTCGTCTCATGGAGACCACACTCGGACGGCACACCGGTAAGGATCCCGACGTCATCCGCAAGGATACCGATCGTGACAAGATTCTGACCGCCGCGCAGGCGAAGGACTACGGAATCATCGACACGGTGTTCGAGTACCGAAAGTTGTCGGCGCAGAAGTAGTGCAAGCAGGTTCCTCCGCGAGACCTCTCGTTGTCGGGCGTAGTTCAAGCCCTTCTACGTCCGACAACCACGTCCGACCACCACAGTCCGATAACCCTGTTCAGCACGAACGTTCACACGCTTCGACTGTCTTCCGCTTCCACTGTCTTCGACCAGCAAGATGCTGGGGTCGGAACAACTTGCGCAGCGAATCACCGGAAACATCTCACCCATGGTCGTCGAACACGGGTACGGTCGCTTCAGGGCATGAACGAGTTGTGGATCGAAAAGTTGCCGAGGACTGGACCGACATCGTGACGGTGTCCACCGGCCGGACGCGAACAAGGAAGTAGGAACCTCGAATATGGCACGCATCGGCGACGGCGGCGATCTGTTGAAGTGCTCCTTCTGCGGTAAGAGTCAGAAGCAGGTGAAGAAGCTCATCGCAGGGCCTGGGGTGTACATCTGCGACGAGTGCATCGACTTGTGCAATGAGATCATCGAGGAAGAGCTCGCGGAGTCGAGCGAGGTCAAACTCGACGATCTGCCGAAGCCGGCCGAAATTCGGGACTTCCTCGAGAACTACGTGATCGGTCAGGACACTGCCAAGCGCACGCTTGCCGTGGCCGTTTACAACCACTACAAGCGCATTCAGGCCGGGGACGAAGCTCGCGACTCGCGGGGTGAGACCGTCGAGTTGGCCAAGTCCAATATTTTGATGCTCGGGCCCACCGGATGTGGCAAGACCTACTTGGCCCAGACACTTGCAAAGATGCTCAACGTGCCGTTCGCGATAGCGGATGCCACAGCGCTCACCGAGGCCGGCTACGTGGGTGAGGATGTCGAGAACATCCTCCTCAAGTTGATTCAGGCAGCAGATTACGATGTGAAGCGAGCCGAGACCGGCATCATTTATATCGACGAGGTCGACAAGATCGCTCGCAAGAGTGAGAATCCGTCGATCACTCGGGATGTTTCCGGTGAGGGTGTGCAGCAGGCGCTCTTGAAGATCCTCGAAGGAACCCAGGCGAGTGTGCCTCCGCAGGGTGGTCGCAAGCATCCACACCAGGAATTCATTCAGATCGACACGACAAATGTGTTGTTCATCGTGGCCGGTGCTTTTGCAGGCCTCGAGAGAATCGTCTCGGACCGGATCGGTAAGCGCGGTCTCGGCTTCGGTGCGGAGGTTCGGTCGAAGGCCGAACTCGACACCCAAGACAACTTTGCCGAGGTCATGCCGGAGGACCTGATCAAGTTCGGTCTGATCCCCGAGTTCATCGGGCGTCTCCCGGTTATCGCCTCGGTGACCAGTCTGGATAAGGAATCCCTCGTCACCATCCTGTCGGAGCCAAAGAACGCGCTGGTCAAGCAGTACAGCCGACTCTTCGAGATGGACAATGTCGAGTTGGAGTTCACTCAGGACGCTCTCGAAGCTATTGCTGATCAGGCAATCCTGAGAGGTACAGGGGCTCGTGGGCTCCGCGCCATTCTCGAAGAGGTTCTCAACCCGGTGATGTTCGACATTCCGAGCCGCGACGACGTCGCCAAGGTCGTCGTGACTTCTGAGACCGTCAACGACAATGTGTTGCCGACAATCGTTCCACGCAAGCCCGAACGCCCCAAGCGTCGCGAAAAGTCCGCGTAGCTCGCATATGCACGAGTGAAGCCCCGATCAGATGATCGGGGCTTCACTCGTTTTCGGCTCGGAGTGGACATTCAACGCAGGATGCGCTCGGTGTGGGAGTACAGATTCATGTTCTCTCCCCGAAGGAATCCGACGATCGTCAGTCCGGACTCTTTCGCGAGATCCACGGCGAGCGAAGAGGGCGCCGACACGGCAGCAAGAATCGGGACGCCCGCCATGACTGCCTTCTGTGCCAATTCGAATGATGCCCGGGCGCTCACCATCAAGATGTGGCCTCGCAACGGTATGAGTCCTTCACCGGTCGCCCATCCGAGTACTTTGTCGACGGCATTGTGTCGACCCACATCCTCGCGAACAACGAGGACTCGACCGTCGCTGTCGCACAACGCTGCACCGTGTAGGCCACCGGTTGTGTCGAAAATCTTCTGAGCACGACGCAACCTGTCCGGCAGGAGCGTCAACACCTCGGACTCGACGCGGACGGCATCGTCGACAGGGGAGTACATGGTCTTCGAGCGGACGGCGTCGAGTGAGCCTTTTCCGCACACACCGCACGAAGAGGTCGTGTAGAAATTGCGCTCCACACCAGGCGCAGGCGGTGCGACGCCCTCAGCGAGTTCGATGTCGAGCACGTTGTACGTGTTCTGTCCGGTGTCGTCCACGCCATCGCAGTACCGCGCGACCCGGATGTCGTCACGACTCGTGATGACGCCTTCCGTCAGCAGGAAACCATGAACGAGGTCCACGTCGTGCCCGGGCGTCCGCATGGTGACAGCCAGTGCGGCGCCGTTCACACGAATCTCCAAGGGCTCCTCTACGACGAGGGTGTCCGGGCGAAACGACTCGACCCGTCCTCGCAGTCGAACCACTGGCCTGCGGGTGGTGATGCGTCCCATCGATCAAGCACTCTTCGCGAGATGGTTCATTCCTCGATTGTGCCCTCTCAGTGGCGGACCGCGGTCGACCCCCGTCTCAGCGCTGCTACCAGCGCCAGCATTCGTGGATGATCGACGAGGTCGTCGACCCAGACGGCCTTGCCGTTGTGGTCGGCCAGTGGAACTCGCCAATTCTCGTACTGAGTCTCGTTCGTGCCGGGCTGGTTTTGAATTCTGTTCTCGCCCACTGCATCGACGAGTGCAACTCCCAGCAGGAGCGAAGGGGTCCGAACGATGAGCCGATACAACGCTTCGATGGACTCTTGCTCGGAGGCACCTTCGGCGAGTAGACCCCGCTCGCGAGCGAGATCGAGGACTGCCTCCCGGCTTGCGGTGTCCTGCTCGATCTCGGCGTCGAGATTTCGTTCGAGTAGTCCGAGCCGATCGCGAAGCGCGATATGTTCTCCCCTCAGATACCCGAGGGTGGGCGGGAGGTCATGTGTGGTGACCGACGTCAGGCACAGTGCCCGGTATTTCTCCGGTGCAATCGGCGCGCCATGATCCGTCTCGAACCACAGAATCGAGGTACCGAAGAGTCCGCGTTGCCCCAGATACTCCTGCACTCGTGGTTCGAACACACCTAAGTCCTCGCCGACGACCACAGCCCCGGCACGCTCGGCTTCGAGGACGAGAATTCCGATCAATGCCTCGTAGTCGTAGTGGACGTATGCCCCTTCGCCTGGGGTTGCGGAACCCTCGGGAATCCACCAGAGTCGGAAGAGTCCGAGAATGTGGTCGACGCGTACGCCGCCGGCATGACGAAGTACCGTTCTCAGCATGTCGCGGTACGGCGCATATCCGAGTTCGCGGAGTCTGTCCGGGTTCCACGGCGGCTGGTTCCAGTTCTGGCCTTGCTGATTGAAGTTGTCCGGTGGCGCCCCGACGGTGACGCCGGCGGTCAGCGCATCGCCCAAGGTCCAGGCGTCGGCTCCCTGTCGATGCACCCCGACTGCCAGATCGTGCATGATCCCGATATCCATTCCCGATGCAACGGCGACTCGCTGTGCACGGTCGAGCTGTTCGTCGCAGATCCACTGCAACCATTTGTGGAAGTCGATACGGGCGGCGAGGTCCGTGCGCTGGCGAGAGGCGAAGTCGGTGTTCGGATGCGCCGCAGTGCTCGACCAGACCGGGGAATCGGGCCGATACTTCTCGGCCAGTGCGCACCACAGAGCGAAGTCGTCGAGACCCTTTCCTTCCCTCACGACGAATGCGTCGAAGTCGTTCTTCCGTGCCGCGGAACGCTCGACGCGGTGAATACGCTTCAATGCACGGAGTTTCGCGCGGAAGGATGGGTCGCGGTCGATGCTGTGGGTGCGCTTGTTCGTCTTGTCGAAACTGCGTGCCGACTCGCGAACCTTGGCGTACTGATCACGGCTCAGGTACGCAGTTTCCGCAATGTCCTCGACCCGGATGTACATCGGGTCGAAGAAGCGCCTCGTCGTGGGGAGGTAGGGGGATGACTCAACAGGTGGGGCGGGACGCTGGGCGTGCATCGGGTTGACGAGGAGATAGTCGAACCCATGGGTTCCACCTGCCACGGCGGCCAGATCGGCCAGGTCGGCATAGTCACCGACGCCCCAGGACCGGTTCGAGCGGATGGAGTACAACTGCGTCAGCAGACCCGTTCGCTGTGTCCGGGTCAAAGCATCGTTGGCAGAGAGTCTCTTCGGTGTCACCGCGATCGGACACTGCGCTGTCCTCGCGTGGTTGGAATCAGGCGCACTCACCGCGGTCAGGGTGTGCCAGCCAGGAGGGATGTCGCCGGGAATATCGAAAGTGGCGCGGCCGACTGGCGAGCCGTCGATGTCGCGTGGTTCGACCCAGATCTGAACCTGCTGCAGCGGAAGCAGCTCGCCGGTTTCTGTCGTGATCGTGACGTTGACGGGATCCCCATGGGGCACATGGATTTCCACGTGTTGCGGCTCACCGAAGATCGTTACGACGACCGGTGGGACCATACGACGCCATGGTGCCTCGTCGAGATCGGCGAGGGACTGGACAACGTCCGTTTCGTTCTCTGCGGCGATGCCTCGTGCTCGGAGTATCTGCTGCAGCGTCTGCACGGATACTTCGTGCTCGGCCTGATCCCAGCCCCGATAGGACGTCGAGATACCGGATCTTTCGGCGAGTTCGGCCAACTGCGCTGTGTAGTCCACAGCTTGATCGTGCCAGTACCGGCACCTCGCGTCACCTGCTGACACACCGAAGCCGCCGATCGACGCGAGAAAGAACGTCGCGTCCGGCGCTCTACCGTCGGGAGAGTTGCCGTTCGGTGTCCAGGTCTGTGTCGGCATCGTGACGAAATGGACCGGCGTGGGAAGCGAAGGAACTCGCAAGGATTGAACTCCGACGACCCGGGTACTCTGACTCCGGCCGATGCAGTTGCGTTCCGAAGGGGCCACATGACTTCGACCGACAGAGACTTTTGGACGACTGATAGGGAGAGCGGATGACTGGCGTCGGCAAGATCGAACAGCTGGAGCGAAACTCTGGCGCGCCGGTCGAGCTGCGCGTCGTCGCGGACGCCGAGCAATTGCCGATAGTACGCGCGGTCGCCGAAACGCTTGCGGTCCTTGGTGATTTCACCCTCGACGATATCGCCGACATCAAGTTGGTAGTCGACGAGGTGTGCTCGGAACTCATCGCCGGGGCGCTACCCGGTGCGGAGCTCACTTGTGCATTCACCGTGAGCGATGTCGGGATACGAATTTCTTCGAGCTCGGTCCTGGTTCCGGATCAGGTGCCGAAGTCCGATAGTTTCGGCTGGCATGTTCTACAGACATTGACCGATTCGATCGCGATGAGCGAGCAGTCCACACAAGATGGAACGTCCGTGTCGGTGGACGTGGTCAAGCGGAGGAGCAACACCTAGTGCGTGCGCCGTACGAAAAGACCGCGCGGCGTCAATCCGACGACTACAGCGAAGTAGTTCCACTCATCCAAGAGATGCAGTTGTTGGACAAGGATTCGCCGCAGCGGCAAGTTCTTCGTGACCGCATAATCACCCGATGCCTGCCCCTTGCGGAGCACATTGCGCGGCGCTTCGGTGGTCGCGGTGAAGCCCACGAAGATCTACTTCAGGTTGCCAGGCTCGGTCTCGTCAATGCCGTGGACCGTTTCGACATCGAACGTGGATCCGACTTCGTTTCCTTCGCGGTGCCGACCATCATGGGTGAGGCGCGTCGGTACTTCCGAGACGCTGGTTGGTCGGTCCGCGTCCCGCGGCGGATGAAAGAGCTAAACTCCATGATCTCGGGCGCGGTGGGGTCGCTGTCGCAGAAGCTGGGCCGCGCGCCGACGGCCAGTGAGATAGCCGCTGAACTGGGCATCGATGTCAAGGAAGCGTCGCAGGCTCTGCTGGCTCGCAGCGCTTATCAGACGGTGTCGGTCGACTCGGTAGTGAGCGAGGATCGCTTGCCGTTGATGGATACCCTCGGTGACTACGACCCCGAACTCGAGAAGATGGAAAGCTATCTCACCGTGCGGCCGGCGCTCGAGAAGTTGCCGGAACGTGAGCGGCAGATCGTAGTTCTGCGATTCTTCGGTTCGATGACGCAGACACAGATTGCCGACCGCATGGGCATTTCACAGATGCATGTGTCGAGAATCCTGTCGAGAACTCTGAGCCAACTGCGCGAGGAACTCGGGCCGAGCTGACCTCGAACCGGCTCCGCGCCGTAGCATCGGTCGACGATGTCTTCAGCCCCGAGGAGTGCCCAGGTGCCACCCGCAGTAACCACAGTGTTCGACGACCTGAATCGATATGTTGCGGCCACGCGGGTGTCGGACATGGCGATGTCGGTGGACGGATCGAGAGTCGTCGTCGTCGTTTCCGAACTCGACACCGACAAGGTGGCCTATGTCTGTGCCCTCTGGGAAGTCGACACCGAAGGGATGGCACCCGCTCGTCGCCTGACGTGGAGTGAACACGGCGAAAGCGGTCCCGCTTTCACCGCTGACGGGGACCTCTACTTTCTGCGTCGAACGTCACAGGACGACGAGTCGGCAGCGGTATGGTGCTTGCCTGCTGGTGTCGGTGAGGCCCATGTTGTCTCGAAGCGAGGCGCGGGCTATTCCGGCTTGAAAACTGCGACCCATTCCCCACGTTTCGTGGCGATGTCCGAGGTCATGCCCTCTGCCGTGACCGAAGAGGTCGACGAGCGGCTTCGTCTGCTGCGTAAGGACAAGAAGGTCGGTGCAATTCTGCACACCGGCTACCCCGTTCGTCACTGGGATCACGACCTCGGACCGGCGACCCCGCATCTCTATGTCGGCGACGGTGACGGCGATGCCCGTCGGGTCACCGCGAACGCTGAAGGAGCTCTTCACGAAGCTTCGTACAGCATCAGCGCCGACGGTTCGTTCGTCGTCTCGACCTGGACGATTCGAAAAGCCCTGGCAACTTCGCGCACTGTGCTGGTCCGAGTCGAGCTCGACACCGGAACGCGCACCACGATCGTCGACGACGACGGTGCCGATCTCGGCTCGCCGTCGATCTCACCGGACGGTTCACGAGTGGCCTTCATCCGTGAATCGTTGTCGACGCCAGAACAGGCGCCTCGAATGACATTGCAACAGTACGTGTTCGAAGATCGAACGGTGTCCGATCTGGCTCCTGAATGGGATCGGTGGCCGTCGAATCCGGTGTGGTTGTCCGACGGCACCGGAGTGTTGGTGGTCGCCGACGACCGCGGTCGTGCCCCGGTATTCCTGGTGCGCGACGGCGTGGCCAACCCGGTAACCACTACCGATTCCGCGTACAGCCACCTCCACGTGGCGTCGACCGGGTTCGTCTTCGCATTGGAGGCGTCGTACCGGCAACCTCTGCATCCGGTTCGGATCGACATCGAGTCGGGTGTCGTGCATCCGTTGGCACTCGCGGAGCCGTTACCGGCGCTGCCTGGGACACTGACCGAGGTCGAGACCGTGACCGAGGACGGCCAACATGTTCGAGCGTGGCTTGCCCTACCGGCCGATGCGTCGGAGTCGGCACCGGCACCGCTTCTGCTCTGGGTGCACGGTGGGCCGCTGTCCTCGTGGAACACGTGGTCGTGGCGTTGGAATCCCTGGGTGATGGTCGCGCAAGGGTACGCGGTGTTGTTGCCGGATCCAGCGCTGTCCACCGGCTACGGCCAGAGTTTCGTAGATCGTGGCTGGGGGCGGTGGGGCAAGGAACCGTTCACCGATCTGATAGCCGTCACAGATGCTGCCGCCGCGCTCGACGAGGTCGACGGCACACGCACCGCAGCGATGGGAGGATCGTTCGGCGGATACATGGCGAATTGGATCGCCGGCCACACCGACCGTTTCGATGCGATCGTCACCCACGCCGGCCTGTGGGCGCTCGATCAGTTCGGCCCCACCACCGACGTCGCGTACTACTGGCAGCGCGAGATGTCACCCGAGATGGCCTTCGAGAACTCACCGCATCTGTATGTGGCAGACATCGACACGCCGATGCTGGTCATTCACGGAGACAAGGACTATCGAGTACCCATTGGTGAAGGTCTTCGCCTGTGGTTCGAGCTGCTCAGCGAATCCGGACTTCCTACCGATGACGAAGGAAAGACCGACCATCGGTTGCTGTACCTTCCGTCCGAGAATCACTGGGTCCTCGCTCCACAGCACGCCAAGATTTGGTACGAGGTCGTGCTGTCGTTCCTTTCCGAACACGTGCTGGGAATCGAAACCGAAATCCCCGAGATCTTGGGCTGACCGGGCACCGGCAGTGGGGCCGGTAGTGCCTGTCGGTATCGAATCGGTTGACAACTAGAATCGACCGGTGACCAGTTCAGTACCAGAGACCTCAGCCAACCCTGCCGACGCCCAGGACCGCAGCGTGGGTGGCGACCCAGGCGGATTGCCGAAGAGCTGGGACCCGAGCGCGGTAGAGACCGAGCTGTATCAGGGCTGGGTCGACGCCGGCTACTTCGAAGCCGACGCCACGAGCGACAAGCCTCCGTATTCGATCGTGCTTCCCCCGCCCAACGTGACGGGAAGTCTGCACATGGGTCACGCGCTCGATCACACGTTGATGGACGCGTTGAGCCGTCGTAAGCGCATGCTCGGATTCGAGGTCCTGTGGCTGCCGGGGATGGATCATGCGGGTATCGCGACGCAGACCGTGGTGGAGAAGCAGCTCGCGGCCGAGGGAAAGACCAAGGAAGACTTCGGCCGGGAACTTTTCATCGACAAAGTGTGGGACTGGAAGCGTGAATCGGGTGGCACCATCGGCGGCCAGATGCGCCGCATCGGTGACGGCGTCGACTGGTCTCGCGAGCGCTTCACGATGGACGACGGCCTCTCGAAGGCAGTACAGACCATCTTCAAGCGAATGTTCGACGACGGCTTGATCTACCGGGCGGAGCGGCTGGTCAACTGGTCACCCGTGCTGCAGACAGCCATTTCCGATATCGAGGTCAAGTTCGAAGACGTCGAAGGCGAGCTCGTTTCTCTGCGCTACGGCTCGTTGAACGACGACGAGCCCCACGTCATCGTCGCGACCACCCGCGTCGAGACGATGCTCGGTGACACTGCGGTGGCCGTCCACCCGGACGACGCCCGCTACCAGCATCTGCTCGGAACGACCCTCGAGCACCCGCTCACCGGCAGACAGATC
>JBBPZN010000062.1:0-8051 GCA_038198705.1 Mycobacteriales bacterium | reverse complement strand
GCGGCCAGGAGTGGTCGGCTTGTACTTACGGATTGCCATGAGTCTTCTCGTCCTCTATATCCGAAGAGTCCCAGTCGCTTACGCGACCGGACCTCCGAAGATCTCGATGGGCTTGCTGTCGGCGGAGAGCGTTACGAGCGCACGCTTGGTGTCTTTGCGCTTGCCGTAACCGAATCGGGTCCGCTTTCGCTTGCCCTGACGGTTCATCGTATTGACGCTGGTCACGGTGACGTCGAAAATCTTCTCGACAGCAATCTTGATCTGCGTCTTGTTCGAGTCCGGGTGCACCAGGAAGGTGTACGTTCCCTCTTCGATCAGTCCATAGGACTTCTCGGAGATGACCGGCGCCAGCAAGATGTCGCGGGGATCGGCGATGGTGGTCACTTGCTATCCTCCTCGTTCTTCGCAGGACCTGCGATGAACGTATTCAGCGCTTCCACGCTGAAGATGACGTCATCAGCTTCGAGCACGTCGTACGTGTTGAGCTGGTCGGGTGCAATGGGATGCACGCCGTCCAGGTTCTGGACGCTCTTCCACGCTGCGGTGTCTTCGCGGCCGACGACGAGCAGGACCTTTTTACGGTCCGAGAGCTCGGCGAGGAACGTTTTGGCACCCTTTGTGGAAGGAACCTGCCCGGCAACCAGTTCGGTGATGACGTGAATGCGCTCGCTGCGAGCCCGATCGGAGAGGGCACCGCGCAGAGCGGCAGCAATCATCTTCTTGGGTGTGCGCTGGCTGTAGTCACGCGGCTTCGGTCCGTGGACCGTGCCGCCGCCGACGAACTGAGGTGCACGCGTCGAGCCCTGACGGGCGCGACCGGTTCCCTTCTGACGGTATGGCTTCTTGCCGCCACCGCGAACCTCGCCACGAGTCTTCGTGGAGTGGGTTCCCTGACGAGCTGCTGCGAGCTGCGCAACGACGACCTGATGCAGGAGCGCGATGTTGGCAGGCGCGTCGAAGATTGCGGCAGGCAGATCAACGGTTCCGTTGGTCTTGCCGCCGAGCTCCTTGACGTTCAGCGTCAGGTTGGTTTCGGTCTTCTTGTCGAGGCTGGTCATGCCCGTGCACCACCCTTCAATGCAGACTTGACGATCACGACGTTGCCGCGACGGCCCGGGATTGCTCCCTTGATCAGCAGAAGCCCGTTCTCGCTGTCCACCTTGTGGACCGAGAGGTTCTGCGTGGTTACGCGATCGCCGCCCATACGTCCGGCCATGTTCTTTCCCTTGAACACGCGGCCGGGAGTAGCGCAGGCTCCGATGGATCCTGGGCGACGGTGCACAGCCTGTGTACCGTGGCTTGCTCCCTGACCCTTGAAGCCGTGACGCTTCATGGTTCCGGCGAAGCCTTTGCCCTTGCTGGTGCCGGTGACGTCGACGTATGCGCCGTCCTCGAACACTGCCGCGGTGAGTTCCTGGCCTACCTCGAACTTGGAGGCGTCGGCAACGCGGAATTCCACGACGTGACGACGGGGCGTAACGCCTGCCTTGTCGAACTGGCCGGTGATCGGCTTGTTGACCTTGCGCGGGTCGATTGCACCGAATGCGACCTGGACGGCGCTGTAGCCGTCGCGCTCCATGGTGCGGATCTGGGTGACCACGTTAGGGCCTGCCTTGATCACAGTCACCGGAACGACGCGGTTGTTCTCGTCGAAGACCTGGGTCATTCCGAGCTTGGTGCCCAGAATTCCTGTTGCAGGCCGATTCTTGTTATCAGTCATCGTTGTCTCCGCGCTCACTGGATGTTGACATCGACACTGGCAGGCAAATCGATGCGCATGAGCGCGTCGACCGTCTTCGGCGTCGGGTCGAGGATGTCAATGAGCCGCTTGTGAGTGCGCATCTCGAAGTGTTCGCGCGAATCCTTGTACTTGGGGGGCGAACGGATGACGCAGTACACGTTCTTTTCGGTCGGCAACGGCACCGGTCCGACGACGCGGGCACCCGTACGGGTGACCGTCTCGACGATCTTGCGTGCTGACGCATCGATCGCCTCATGGTCGTAGGCCTTGAGCCTGATGCGGATCTTCTGTCCCGCCACGCTTAGTGTCCTTTTCTTGCCGCTTGTCGTAGAACCGGCCGTTCGGCCCGCTCCACCTCGTATGCACAGTCCCCGAGTCCGGCCGACTCGGAAGCCGTCGAACTCGAACTGCCTTCGTGCTCACACGACGAACCGAACGTTGGCGATCAGGCGTTACCCGATCCGTTGCCGCTGTTCATCTGTCATGGTTCTCCGGTCCACGCGGTCGGGCGTGTCGTATTTCTACTCACATTTCGACCGTTGCTTCGTCGTCTTCGACCCGGGGGTCTCGGCTTTCGAAGCTGCAGAACCGGACGCACTCACTCGGAGTGCTGGTTCTTCGTGCTGCTTTTTCGTAACACTTGATCCAACTGCTTGGAACTAGTCATCCAGGTGCGGCCGCGAAAGACCGCGTCCCGTGTCCAGGCAACCCGACCAGTATGCCGCAGACATGACTCGAGCACAAATCAGGGCTCGCGCGCGCTCATGACTCGCTTCCCAGCCATGGGAATGCTTGCCGAGGTGGCCGAACTTCCCGACTTCGACGCGATCGACGCCTCCATCGAGGAGGGGTTCGATCTCTTCGTACCCGTACCCGTACCCGTCACCGATGCCCGCGGACTCGAAGCGGTGCACGCCGACATCACGGTGTGGATCTCCCGCAACCGTTGAGTGATGCTGGAGACCGGAAGAGGCAATACTGCTCGTATGAAGAGGTTCGACGCCGTGGTTATCGGCGGTAGCGGTGAGGTGGGCAGATTGATCTCCTCCCTACTGGCCGCGGATGGCGACTCGGTACTCACTCTCGACCCGGTCGTCCCGACCGATGCAAGGCCCGGTATCAAGTACCTCGTCGGCGACATCGTCGACCCCGACGCCGAAGTGCGAGCGGTGCTTCGAGCCACCCCGCTGGTCGTACTCGCGGTACCCGAATCGGTGGCGTTCGAGAGCGAACTGACCTTCCTCGACGCGGGTTCACTACTGGTGGAGACTCTGTCGGTCAAGTCCGGATTCGCCCAGAAAGTCGCAGATGCCGACCCTCCCGGTGCGATTCTGGGCATCAACCCCATGTTTGCTCCGTCTCTCGGGATGGACGGCCGCCCAGTGGCCGCTGTGCTCCACCGCGGCGGGGGCGCAGTCGAGGACTTCCTCGGCCGAATCTCCGGCTGGGGCGGTCGAGTCGTCCAGGTCGATGCCGACCAGCACGATCGACTGGCCGCGGCGACACAGGCACTGACCCACGCCAGTGTGCTGGCGTTCGGTTCGGCCCTGGCGAAGCTCGAAGTGGACCCGAGATTGATCGATTCTCTCGCTCCACCGCCGGCAGCCACGCTGCTCGCTCTCGTCGATCGCGTCGCCCGCGGTGAGCCGGCGGTGTACTGGGATGTCCAGGCGGGCAACCCCTACGCCGGGCGCGCCAGAGATGCGCTCGCCGAATCACTGCAAGAACTGAACGAGACCGTCTCCTCCGAATCCGAGACCGGCTTCACCTCTTTCATGGCGCAGGCCGGCACCGCCGTCCCGAACCACGCTGAGTATCGGGCTCTGTGCGCCCGTCTTTTCGGTATCGTCCGTGGTACCGCACACGAGGGGGATCGATCATGATCGAGAAACCGTCACTACCGGACTTCGACGCCGACGACGTCGTCGAGAGTGCCGTCGTGTCACGACTGGCAGGAAATTGGGACAAGCGAGCCACTGTCAAGAAGAGCGAGCCCGACCTCGACGATCTTTTCGACACCTCGAAGCACGACTACCCCGAGGCGTTGATTCCGTTCGCCGATCACGATGTTTATCGCACTCTGTCGGACACGACCCAGGCGAAGTTGCGAGCGTGGGGCTGGATCGCCTTCAACAAAAACGTCATGGACGTCGAACAGCATGTCGTACATCCGGGCTTCGCCCTGCTGGCTCAGGATGCGTTCGACATCGGCATGGGTGACGTGCTGGCGATCGCCGTCACGCAGGCCATGGTCGACGAGCAGTACCACACACTCATGCACCTGAATGCGAGCGCGCTGACGCGTCGCAAGAGGGGCTGGGCACTGCCGGAGCGGTGCCTTCCACTCAGCGGTACCGTACGCAGAAGACACGCCACTCAGACCAGTGCAGTCGATTCCAACGACGCTGCACTCAACTCACTGGCATTCATGACGGTGGCCGAGATATCGATTACGTCCTACCTGAATCTGATCGAAGACAACGAACTCATCCAACCGGTCAATCGTGCCACTGTCGCGCTGCACAATCGAGACGAGTATTGCCATGCGTCGATCGCCGACGAGATGGCTGCAATTGTGTTCGAATCACTGAAATCGGGAGACCGTCGGGTGTTTCTCGACGGTCTTGCCGACGGAATGGACGCATTTTCCAGCACCGATTTCTCGACTTGGTCTGCAATTCTGCAGCAAGAAGGCGTTGTCGGCGGGGATCGGATGCTGCGCGAAGTCGAAACGGACGGCAGTCGCAAACAACTGGTTCAGGACTACAGCGGAATTCGATCTTTGTGCCGGAAACTCGACGTAGAAGATGAAATCGGCATCGATTGGGTTCAGGCACCCGATCGGGCAAGTGGGATCGGCGGGTAACGTTTCGACGGGGTGCACCCGATGAATCACGAGAACGAGTGCACTCCACAAGCGCCAAACTGCCCTTCTGCCCGTTCCACAACCGACTGCACGGAGTATTGATGCCCCTACCCGGAGACCTAGCTGTGCTGGTGGAGGACGTCCACAAATCGTTCGGCGACGTTCACGCCCTCCGCGGGATCAGTTTCTCGGCACCAAAAGGGACAGTTCTCGGAATTTTAGGTCCCAACGGCGCAGGTAAAACCACTGCGGTCAAGGTCCTATCCACACTCCTCACACCAGACTCGGGTCGCGCCGTCGTCGCCGGCCACGATGTTGTCGCCGATGCCGCCGCAGTACGTCGGTCGATCATGATGACCGGTCAGTACGCGGCGCTCGACGACACCTTGTCAGGCCGAGAGAACATCGAACTGTTCGGCCGCTTGATGGGCTTGGACAAGAAGTCGTCGAAGACGCGGGCACTTGCACTTCTCGAAGAGTTCGATCTGGCCGACACCGGTAAACGTCCGGTTCGCGGCTACTCCGGTGGCATGCGTCGGCGAATCGACATCGCATGTGGTCTCGTCGTTCGGCCCCAGGTGGTGTTCTTGGACGAGCCGACTACCGGCCTCGATCCCCGGAGCCGCCAGGGCGTTTGGTCGCTCGTGGAAGCATTGAAAGCACAGGGGATCACCGTCCTGCTCACCACTCAATATCTCGAAGAAGCCGATGTCTTGAGCGACAACATCATCGTCATCGACAAGGGCACCGTGATCGCCGAGGGTACTTCCGATCAACTCAAGGCCATGACCGGCGGCAACTTCTGCGAAGTAGTGCCAGTGGATCCCGGGCGGATCACCGACGTGGTGCGCGTTCTGGCCGAGCTGGTCCCCCACGCCGCGGCGCGAGACCTCGCCTCCGGAGCCGATCGGATTTCCATCCCCGCACCCGATGGTGCAGCGACGTTGTCGGAGGTATTGCGCCGCATCGACCAGGCGGGAATCCCCCTGGCCGATATCGCGTTACGCCGCCCGTCGCTCGATGACGTGTTCCTTTCGCTCACCGGCCACGCCAACGCGGTTCCGCAACAGTGACCACTACGGTGCGGGATTCTTCTCTCGATACGGTCGAAGTCCGATCGGTCGACGAAGGCAAAGCTTCGAAGAAGCGTCGATTCGAGCCCTCGGGCTTCGTTCAGTGGCGCGTTCTTACCGCCCGAACAGTGAGAACGATGGTCCGCAAGGGAGAGCTGCTTGTCGCGGTGATCGCCCCGCTGATCTTCACCATCGGCTTCTATCTTCCGCTCAAATTCGTCATGCAGGTTCAAGGCATCGACTACGCACAGTTTCTGATGCCGATCATCGTCTTGCAGGCTATGGCATTTACGGCGATTTCGTCGGCCCAACGTGCATCGACCGAAGCACTGACCGGGTTGTCGACCCGACTCAAGACCATGCCGGTCGTCATCGGTGCACCGTTGATGGCCCGTATGACCAGCGCTTTCATCCGCTCCATCGTGACCTTGACTGCGGCGTTGGCGTACGGGCACGTGATCGGGTTTCGTTTCAGCGCTGGAGTGGGCCAGGCACTCATGTTCGGTGCGATGGCGCTGGCCGTCAGCACCGTTCTTTCTTTCGGTGCCGACGCCATCGGCACCTTGTCCAAGAGTCCCGAAGCAACGAGTCAGGCATTGACCCTGCCCCAGTTGATTCTCGGAATGGCGTCAACCGGATTCGTTCCGGAGTCCGGATTTCCAGAGTGGATCCGCCCGTTCGTTCGAAATCAGCCCATATCGCAATTCTCAGCCGCGATGCGTGACATGGCCGAAGGAACAGTAAATTTTTCGGTTGTTCTACCTGCGGTCCTATGGATTGCCGGCTTGACGGCAGTCTTGGTGCCCCTCGCCTTGTGGGCGAGTCTGCGACGGGGAGAGTGAGCATGACCGATATCGCGCAGACCCGTACCGGATTGAGCACACTCGACTTTCCCGAACCGAATCGACCCTATCCGGAGTCCTCACCCAACGCTCTCTGGGCGCACAGCCTCATCCAGGCCAAACGTCTACTCACACGCTGGTCGCGTGATCCGACAACAATGATTCAGGCGGTGCTGTATCCGGCACTGATGCTGCTGATGTTCCGTGTCGTTCTCGGCGATTCAATCTCGATGGCGACCGGACAACCTGCCATATACGGCCAGGTGCCACTCATCGCCCTCATCGGTGCAATGTTCGGTTCGATCGTCAGCGCTGTCGGATTGAAGCAAGAACGCATCAACGGACTACTATCGCGTTTCTGGACGCTGCCTACGCACCGCGCCGCCGGACTGGTCGGCCGGATGATGGCGGAGGCTGTGCGCGTGCTGCTCACCACGATTGTGATCGTGGCGATGGGATTCGCTCTCGGGTTCCGATTCAACGAGGGACTGCTCGCGGCCGTCGGACTCATTTTGCTCCCCATTGTTTTCGGCCTCGGCTTCGCGGTGATGGTGACATTTCTGGCCACGGTCGCGGGCGACGCACCGTTGGTAGAACTGGTGTCCATCCTGTGCACCCTTCTACTTTTCTTCAACTCTGGTTTTGTTCCTGTTCTGGCGTACCCGCCCTGGTTGCAACCGGTCGTCGCAGCTCAACCGATGTCCTGCGCGGTCGACGCGATGAAGGCACTTGCGCTCGGGGGCCCGACACTGACACCGGTCCTACAGACGCTGGCTTGGTCCTTCGGACTGATCGTCGTGTTTTTGCTTCCCGCCATCAAGGGGTACCGACGAGCATCGTCGTCGGCATGAGCGGCCCACGCAGCCGGACACCGTCCGTGACGGTCGTGATTCCGGTCAAGGGTGCAGTGGCGCTACTCGACGTTCAACTGCACGCGCTGGCCACCCAAAACTACGCAGGCGTCCTGGACGTCGTGGTCTCGGACAACGCTGGTGCCGCAGTGGTCGAAGGCATGATCGCGGAGCACCCACTGCGGTCCCGGTTGAAGCTGCGCTACGTCGATTCTTCCCAGGAACCGGGTGCAGCCCATGCGCGCAATCGCGGAGCCGCCGTCGCGTCCGGTAATTTCCTGGCATTCTGTGACGCCGACGACGCCGTGTACCCCAACTGGGTCAGTGCTCTGGTCGAGTTGGCACAGAATCATGATCTTGTAGGCACCGCAGTGGAAACAGCAAGCATCAATTCCGCCAAAGCGTTGTCGTGGACTCCCACGACCTCCGCCGAAGCGCAGGGCAAGAGCACGTTTCTTCCGTTCGCGATCGGCGCAAGTTTGGGCTGCTGGGCGGAGGTCTATACCAAGCTGGGGGGCATGGACAATCGCTTTGTCACCAGCCAGGACGTCGAGTTCAGCTGGCGAGCACAACTGGCGGGGCACAGCTTCGGTTTCAGTAACGAGCAACTTGTTGCATATCGCCTACGCGACGAATTTCGACCGCTGGTTCGACAAGCACACAGTTTGGGTTACGGAT
>JBBPZN010000061.1:0-20022 GCA_038198705.1 Mycobacteriales bacterium | reverse complement strand
GGGTCGACTGGTACAACAACAGGCGGTTGCATTCGAGCATCGGACAGATGCCCCCGATCGAGTACGAAACACTCCACTACTCTGACCTCGACGCCGAGGATCAGCCCCAACTGGAGGCGGCACAAAACTTAGGGTGATTCATTATCGGTTGACCTCCGAGTAGGTCGAATCACAATGAGTGGGGGCAACTGATGTCGATTGGTTCGTTCGCACAAAAATGCAGAATGACATCGAGCGCATTGCGATTTTATGCCGATGCCGGCCTGTAACTCCCAGCAGAAGTCGACTTAGCATCCGGGTACCGGTTCTGCAGGGAAGACCAGCTCGAGCGGGCAGGATCCTCAGGCTCGCCTTTCCGACGCACGAGACGGTCAACCTACTGCAACGTAATCAGACTCACCCCCCACGCCAGACGACCAACAGGCTGAGGGCCGAAAGCGGTCGTCTCCGGTGCACACTCCCGCCCCAGGCCAACAGCGTGCAACCCCCGCAGGCCTCGGCGGGTCCGCGTCCTCGCGGTGCTCGAACGTCGACTTCATCCGATGCCGTGCATGGGCCTGTCTCGGTACATGCCGGGACGGACGGCGTCACCGACTCGGTGAACGATGCCGGGCTCATCATCGCGTACGGGAAGAACTCACCCGACGCCGCGCGGGTGTAGCCGCTCAGAGCACGAAACGTGACCTCCTCCGCGGTCTCCCACTCCGAGTCGATCGCGCCACCGGGAGGAGTATCGAGTTGCTGGACCGTCACGTGCACCACGCCCCTGCCTACACCGGTCGTGACCGCGACACACCCCGGTACGGCCGCCAACAGGTCGAACCCGTCACCGGGATCTGATGGAGGCTGATGATCCTCGACCGTCTCCCCCGCACTGTCGCTCCAATATCCAGGCTCGATTTCGGGATCATCGAGCAGACACACGAACCTAGAACTCGGCCATAACCAGACCGGTCATCTCGACCACGATGTGGCCCCCATCTCCGCAACCCCGCCGCCACCGCCCCCGTAATGCCGCTCAACTGCCCACGCGCTTTCATCGGCACCTTAGCGTTGCGGCAACATGCCGAGGGTCAACATACCCAGCAGTTCATGCTCGGGCGGCAACACGACGGAACGTCCATCCCGCTCACCCAACATGCGTTCGTCGACACCTCCGACGAAGGTGACACCGACGCCCAGCTCAGCGCACGCCAGATAAACATTCTGACTGATATGCCCTGCCTCCAACCACGCGTACCGCTCACCGCGCTGCCCATAGGGCCATTGATCCGCGAACTCGGTCCTGGCATTCTCGAAATCCGTCGACAACACCACGATGGCAGCGGAATCAGCCACCCAATCCGCGTCCACGATGCACGCTGCCGCCAACCTCGGGACCACGTCCTCACCGGTCACCATCGTCAGCGAGTGATCAACCGGCGCATATCGATACAGTCCGCTGCCCAGACTCTGCACTCGACTGACCGCCACCGACACAGACACTCCGTAACCAGCGTGAGCCGACGGGACGGTCCTCCGCGCCCCGGCCGTCCCTCCCTGAGCCGCACACACAACCTCAGCCACCACCTCGACAGGCAGAGGACCGGATGTATACGAGCGCGAACTACGGCGCTCATCGAGCAAGCCAGCAAGTCGTGGTGCTGCACCAGGCGACGGGAGCGCTATCGGTTCGATCACCAGCCGGACATTACCTCGCACAGACCCGCTCGCCGCCTGATACGCCAACAGTCGACCTGACCACTTGACCACCACACACCCAAATCAAGTGCCTTCGTCCACCACCGTCCACACCCGACCAGGCGATGAAAACCCGGACCGTGGTGTATCCATCTGAACCGGAAAAACAGCACCATCTCGGACTGTAAGAAACGAGTTGTGACACTCTCGCGGCACGCACACGAAAAAAGGCGGCCCCAGATTTCTCCGGAACCGCCTTTGAACTGCATAAAAACTGTCGGGCTGACAGGAATTGAACCTGCGACCCCTTGACCCCCAGTCAAGTGCGCTACCAAGCTGCGCCACAGCCCGCCGCGCCCCGTAAGGCGCTTGATGAGAATACCTCAGCCCCGCCTCTGAGCGGAAATCGCCTGCTCAGGAGCGGGGCTGAGTGGGATCAGCGCTTGTGACCCTTGCCTGGCCGTTCGCGCTTTTCGCGGATACGGACCGAGACTCGGACGGGGCTGCCGTCGAAGTTGAATTCTTCACGGAGGCGACGCTCGATGAAACGTCGGTATCCGGCCTCGAGGAAGCCGGTGGTGAAGAGTACGAACGTCGGTGGACGCGTCGAGGCCTGGGTCGCGAACATGATGCGCGGCATGCGGCCACCACGCATCGGCGGCGGGGTGGCCGCCACAACTTCCTTGAGCCAGTTGTTGAGGCGTCCGGTCGGCACACGCTTGTCCCAGGACTCCAGTGCCGTCTCGAGCGCCGGAACGAGTTTCTGCACTGCGCGGCCCGTCTGAGCCGAGATGTTGACGCGCTGCGCCCACGGCACGCGAGCGAGATCGCGATCGATCTCCTTCTCGAGCATCTGGCGTCGGTCGTCGTCGACGAGGTCCCATTTGTTGAACGCCAACACGAGCGCACGGCCAGCGTCGGCGACCATGCTGAGCACGCGCAGATCCTGCTCCGAGATCACCTCGGAGGCATCGATGAGCAAGATTGCGACCTCAGCGGCCTCGATTGCCGACTTGGTACGCAGCGACGCGTAGAACTCCGCACCACTGGCGTGACTGACGCGCTTACGCAGACCTGCAGTGTCGACGAATCGCCAAGTCTTACCGCCCAATTCGACCAACGAGTCGACCGGGTCGACGGTAGTTCCCGCCACCTCGTGGACTACGGAACGCTCGTCACCGGACAGCTTGTTGATGAGTGAGGACTTGCCTACGTTCGGCTTACCGACGAGCGCGACGCGACGCGGTCCTCCACCGGGGATTCCCTCGCGAGGAGTCTCCGGCAACGCGTCGAGAACGCGATCGAGCATGTCTCCGGTTCCGCGGCCGTGAGTAGCCGAAACCGCCAGCGGCTCACCGAGGCCCAGCGACCACAGTGCAGCAACTTCGGACTCGGTGCGGCCGTCGTCGACCTTGTTGGCTATCAACAGGACCGGCGTCTTCGAACGCCGAAGCACCCGGGCGACAGCCTCGTCGGTGGTGGTGGATCCGACACGCGCGTCGACGACCAGGAGGATCGCGTCTGCGGTCTTCATCGCCAGTTCTGCTTGGCGGGCAATGGATTGCTGCAGACCCTTGGCGTCGGGTTCCCAACCGCCGGTGTCCTGCACCAGGAAACGTCGTCCGGCCCAGTTCGCCTCGTAGGAGACGCGGTCCCGCGTCACCCCCGGCACGTCCTCGACCACTGCTTCACGACGGCCGATGATGCGGTTGACGAGAGTGGACTTGCCCACGTTGGGACGTCCCACCACCGCGAGGGTAGGAACGGCGACTTGTACTTCGCCATCCTCGCTTTCGCTGAGGTCGACCATCTCCCATTCGCCCTCGTCGCTCCAGACGCCATCGCCGGATGTTTCGGAGCCGTAGAATTCTTCGGTCACTGCATTGCTCCAGTTCTCTCGCTGACGATCTGGAGCAACGCGGCGATAACGCCGTCGATGTCCAGTTCGCTCGTATCCACGATCACGGAGTCTTCGGCGGGCCGCAAAGGAGATACGGCGCGGGTGGAATCAGCATGATCACGGCGTTGGACGTCGGCGAGGACTGCTTGATAGTCGTCGCCCCGTCCTTCGGTGGTGTTCTGTTTGTTTCGACGCTCGGCGCGGGCCTCGGGCGAGGCTGTCAGAAAGACCTTGACGTGTGCGTCGGTAAGCACGACTGTCCCGATGTCCCTGCCCTCCACGACGATTCGCGGTTGGGCCGAGGAGATTTCACGTTGCATCCGTACGAGAATGTCCCGTACACGTGGAACTGCGGACACAGCCGAGACCGCTTGGGTCACAGCCGCTCCGCGAATCTCGGAGGTGACATCCTCGCCGGCCAACGTCACCGCTTCGACGGCCGGATCGGTGCCGATGTCCAACGGCAGGGTCTCGACGACGTCGGCGACCTTGTCTGCATCGGACGGATCGATACCGGCCCGCAACACCCACACCGTCGCCACGCGGTACATCGCACCGGTGTCGAGGTAGCGAGCGTCGAGCGCAGTGGCCAACCTTCGTGAGACCGTCGACTTCCCGGTTCCCGACGGCCCGTCCATAGCAATGACGAGACTGTCCATCACAGCCCGACCGACTCGTAGAGCTTGCCGATCTCTCCACGACCGAGGACCCGCAGCGTTCCCGGACGCTGGTCACCGAGGGCGATGTTGCCGACGTCGGTGCGCACGAGACGACCGACGGGGTAGCCGACCTTCTCGAACATGCGCCGCACGATGTGCTTACGCCCCTCGTGCAGGGTGACACGTACGAGCGACTTGCCTTCGTTGACGTCGAGAAGCGAGTAGCCGTCGACCTTGACTGGGCCGTCGTCGAGAACGACACCCGAACGCAACTGCTTGCCGACGTCGCGCGGGATGGTTCCGTAGAGCGTGGCGAGGTACGTCTTCGATACCTCGTACGACGGGTGCATCAGGCGGTGAGCAAGATCACCGTCGTTGGTGAAGAGCAGAAGGCCCTCTGTGTCGGCATCGAGGCGTCCGACGTGGAACAGTCGCTGCCCCGCCTGAACACGTTCGGAAACTATATCGCCGACGCACGGACGCCCCAGATCGTCGGACATCGTGCACTGCCATCCACGCGGCTTGTTCATCGCGAGGTGGACGAGCTCTTCCTTGACGACGACTCGAGTGCCGTCGACGCGGACAACAGCGACGTCCGGATCGATACGGATTCCTTGCTCGGTGACGATGCGTCCGTCGACCTCGACACGGCCGTCGGCGATCAGTTCCTCGGCTGCGCGGCGTGAAGCCACGCCGGCCTGAGCCAAAACCTTCTGCAGACGCACGCCTTCACCGCGGGGCACGTGGCGCCGTTTGGTGTCGGGTTCGATGTACTGATGCTTCGCGGGCTTCGCGTTACTGATCGTGGTCGTCGGAGTCTGCTTCTTCTGCGGCTTCGGCGGCTTGGGGCGCGAGGGCTTCTTACGAGGCACCGCATCGTTACTGCGATCGTTGATGCCTGTCTCGACAGGCGTGTCCTCGAACGCGGGATCCACGAAAGGCTTGTTCACATACGGTTTGCGCTGCTCAGCAGGCTTACGTGGCCCGGTGGGTCGCCCTGAACCGCGAGGAGAATCCTCTCGGCGTCCTGAGCCGCCGCGTGGAGCG
The DNA here is from genome assembly GCA_038198705.1 of Mycobacteriales bacterium. GTDB lineage: Bacteria > Actinomycetota > Actinomycetes > Mycobacteriales > Mycobacteriaceae > Rhodococcoides. Next base: position 14,736 of record JBBPZN010000061.1, on the reverse strand, counting down.
TCGTCTCGGCGTCCTGAGCCGCCGCGTGGAGCGTCGTCTCGGCGTCCCGCACCGCGGGGCGCGTCGCCGGTGCGGCGACCATCCCGGGGGCTTTCCGACCTACCTGCGGCCGGCTTCCGACGGGGATCTTGTCTTTTACTTCTGTCCGGTGTGCCATCACGGCGAGCGGGCTTGTTCACTTCTTGTTACCTATCAGTCGTCCGAGTCGAGCTCGGATACCGGATCGGGTTTCGATCCGCGGTTCTTGGTGGAGCGTAAAACTCTCGGCTCGGTGTCCATGCTGTCGCTGATCTCGTCGATCAGATCCACACCTGGCAGCAACGGTGCCAGCGGCGGGAGGTCCGTCAGCGATGCCAACCCGAGCCGTTCGAGGAATAACTCGGTTGTCGAATACATGGTGCCGTTCGTTTCCGGATCCACTCCAGCTTCCGAAATCAAGCCACGAGCGAGCAATGTGCGCATCACTCCGTCTACATTGACTCCCCGCACAGCACTGACTCGCGAGCGCGTCAACGGTTGACGATATGCGATAACGGCCAGAGTCTCCAATGCCGCGCGTGTGAGTTTCGACCGAGCGCCGTCGAGAAGTAGCCGTTCGACATAGGGCGCGTAGGCCGTGCGGGTGTAGAAACGCCATCCGTCGCCCGCATAACGGAGATCGATTCCGCTGCCTCGTTCGGTCAATTTCTCGGCCATCCGCTTCACCGTCCGCTTCACCCGACGTGCATCGCACCCGACGGCCGACGCCAACTGCTCGTTCGACGCGGGCGAGTCCACTACCAACAGGACGGCTTCGAGCGCGGCCTCGAGCGTCGCGTCGTCCAGCTCTTCGCCGGACTCGAGGCCCGTGGACTGTTCACTCTCGGAAAGCTCATCCTCATCCATAGTCCACCGCTGACACGAGCACTCCGTCCACCTTCTCCGTACCGGTCCAGCTCACCGACAACTCCCCCAGTGGCTCGGGCTGCTCGAAGACGATGACCTGCTCACGGAACAGCTCGAGCAACGCAAGAAAACGCGCAATGATCTCGACAGGGTATTCGCAGCCCTCGATGATCTCACCGAACGTCGCCCACTGCCCACTGCCCTTCCCCTGAAGAAGATTCATCACCCACTCGGCCTGCTCCGGCACCGACACCGCGTGCTGATGAATGTGATCGAGGCCGACCTGAGGAATCGGCTTCGGCCGGAACGCCGTCGCCGCAATATCGGCGAAACGAGCCGGATCGACGCCGAGTAGTACTTCCGGAATCAGATCCGCGAAACGATCCTCCACGGACACCGACCGTGGATATCGACGCAGTGCGGCGGCTTCGAGCTCACCGAACAGCATCGCCACCTGCTTGTACGCGCGATATTGCAGCAGCCGGGCGAACAGCAGATCACGTACTTCGAGCAAAGCGAGGTCCTCGGCATCCTCGACGTCACCGGACGGCAGCAGCCGTGCCGCCTTGAGATCGAGCAATGTGGCTGCAACGACGAGAAATTCCGTCGTCTGATCGAGGTCCATAGCTTTGCCGAGCGACTTGGTGAACGCGATGAAATCGTCTGTGACGGTGTGTAACGCGACTTCGGTGACATCGAGGCGATGCTGACTGATCAGAGTCAACAACAGATCGAACGGTCCTTCGAAGTTGAGCAACCGAACACGAAATCGCGACGGATCCTCCCCACCTGGAACCTCGATCGGAGCTTCGCCGGGGGTGGCGGCAGACACGATCAGGGACCGGACCGGTATATCACCTCTCGGGCCAGAGCCCGATAGGCTTGGGCCCCTGCCGATTTCGGTGCCCACGTGGTGATCGGCTCGCCTGCGACGGACGTCTCGGGGAAACGCACGGTCCTGGTGATCACTGTGTCGTACACGACGTCGCCGAACACCTCGACCACCCTCGTCATCACCTCGCGCGAGTGCAGTGTGCGGGCGTCGAACATGGTGACCACGATGCCGGCGAGCTTGAGCCGTGGATTGAGCCGGTCACGAACCTTTTCGACGGTGTCGTTGAGCAGCGCCAATCCTCGCAGGCTGAAGTACTCGCATTCCATGGGAATCAGAACTTCGTCGGCACACGTCAGTGCGTTGACGGTGAGCAATCCGAGGGAGGGCTGGCAGTCGATCAACACGTAGTCGTATCGATCGAGAATCGGATGGAGTACCCGACCGAGCGTCTGTTCACGACCGACCTCGGTGACCAACTGTATCTCGGCCGCCGACAGATCGATGTTGCTCGGCAGCAGATCAAGATTCTCCACGCGTGTGCGCATCAGGACGTCGTCGGCAGACACTTTCGGTTCGACGAGGAGGTTGTAGACCGTGAGGTCGAGCTCGTGGTGTGCGACGCCCAGCCCTGCAGACAGCGCACCCTGCGGATCCAGATCGACCAGAAGCACTCGACGACCGTAAGCAGCCAGCGAGGCACCCAGATTGATGGTCGACGTCGTCTTGCCGACGCCACCCTTCTGGTTGCACATCGCGATGATCTTCGCCGGACCGTGACTGCTCAGTGGCTGCGGTTCGGGAACCGGTCTGGTCTTGCGACCGGTGGGGCCGAGCGTGTCGACAGGAGGGATGACGTCCTTGCTCTCACGAGCGGACTCGGGCTGCCGGGTATGAAAGAGAGCTCCTTCGCTTGGTGAATGGAGCGGGGTCAGCCCGTCGGGCGTTGCCTCGTAGGACCTGTTCGAAGAAACTGTCGACGGCGAAGCTACCGGAGCCTGCTCGCCCCAGGTAGGTCCAAAACCTGACTCCGCCGCTGGCGGCTGCGGTGTCGACACGTTCCAGCGCTCCCCTGTCCGTTCGTTGATCATGCATTCGCCTCGTGCCTGAAGGCACACAAGATGAAATACGCTCCCAAGAACGTACCGCGTGGCGCTGCGGCAGTATCGCCGGACACGCACAAACATGTCTTCACCTCGCGCGGGGATGAGCTCCTGCCCATACCTCGCGCAGCGTATTCACCGTCACGAGCGTGTAGATCTGGGTTGTGGTGACCGAGGCATGACCGAGAAGCTCCTGCACTACACGGACATCTGCCCCACCGTCGAGCAGATGCGTCGCAAACGAGTGTCTCAGGGTGTGCGGAGAGACCGGCGTAGCGATGCCTGCACGCTCGGCTGCCGTATGTAGTACCTGCCAGGCACTCTGCCGCGACAGTCGACCACCACGAGCATTGAGGAACAACGCAGGAGTCGACTTCGTGGCCAGAGCGGGCCGCCCTCGAACGAGATACGCGTCCACAGCCTCGATAGCGGGGCGGCCTACTGGTACCAGCCGCTGCTTGTCACCTTTGCCGTGAAGCATCACCGATCGCGTTTCGGTATCTACATCGTCGACGTCGAGACCCACTGCTTCGGAAATGCGGGCACCGGTCGAGTACAACAATTCGAGGATGGTCTTGTCACGCAAACCACGAGGGGCATCCGGACCCTCGGCGGTGGCCGATTCGAGAATCGCGATCACCTGGTCGAGGGGAAGCGACTTCGGCAGCCGACGACTCGGGGTCGGCGGCTTGACGGCGCTGGCAACGTCCGAAATCGTAAAGCCCTCCGCGGCAGCGAATTTGTGAAACCCACGAACCGCAATGAGCGTCCGTGCTGCGGAACTTGCGGCCAACGGTGGGAACTCGTCCCCACCTCGCCGCAGATACAAGACGAATTCGGTCACATCCGATTCGGATACCTTGGCCAAGTCGTCGATGTCGTGAGCAGTGAGAAACACCTCGTATCGCCGAAGGTCTCGGCGATACGAGTACAGAGTGTTCTTCGCCGACCCACGCTCGACCTCGAGGTGATCGAGATAGGTCGACATCTGTTCACTCAGCACGGCGACTACTCGTGCGAATTCTTCCGACGCTCGAAAGTAGTCGGCAGATCCGGCCACGGAGCATCGGCGGGGCGCAGGCTTGTCGACGCTACCCTCGAGGCGGCCAGCGCCAGAATGCCCGCCACCGCACTCGCATTCACGATTTCACCGGACAGAGCTCGGCGAACCGCGTCGTCGACCGGCACGTAGGACAACACGATGTCGGCCTCTTCGTCGAGTGCATCGGGCCGCTCGACTTCGGTCAGGTCCTCAGCCAGAAACACTCGAACGCACTCGTCGGTGAAGCCCGGTGAAGCCAAAACGTCGACGAGTACCGCCCAGCGGGCCGCGGAAAGTCCTGTCTCCTCGGCGAGTTCGCGCTTCGCCGCGTCGACGGGTGGCTCACCGGTCTCGTCGAGAAGACCGGCGGGCAATTCCCACAGACGCCGCCCGATCGGATGCCGGTACTGCTCGATCATCGCGATCCGGCCCTTCCCGTCGAGCGCCACGACGGCTACTGCGCCGTGGTGCTCGACTACTTCACGCTCGGCCTCGCGGCCGTCCGGCATCGCTACCTGATCCAATCGCAAAGCGAGAATCGCACCCTCGTAGACGGTTGTCGAACCGAGGGTCCGAAACTCGAACCGGCTGTCCTGCTCGCTCATCCGTTGCTTTCGGCATTCACTTCCGACACCGACGCCTCGGACTCGGCATCGTCACCGTGAATATCGACCGGGAGTCGCTCGGCTGCCTTGTAGTTCAACGCTGCGTTGATCAATGCGGCGAAAAGCGGGTGCGGACGCGTCGGCCTGCTCTTGTATTCCGGGTGAGCCTGCGTGCCGACGAAGAACGGATGCATCGACGTCGGAAGTTCCACGAACTCGACGAGGTGCCCGTCAGGGGAAGTTCCGCTGAATACCAAACCGCTCTTGGAAATTTGGTCACGGTAGGTGTTGTTGACCTCGTAGCGGTGGCGGTGTCGTTCGGATACCTCGGTCGATCCATATGCACCTGCCACGACCGAACCCTTCGACAAGGTCGCCGGGTACGCGCCCAGTCGCATGGTTCCACCGAGATCTGCCTCGCCTGCGACAGCATCTTCTTGATCGGCCATCGTCGAGATGACAGGGAACTCGATGTCCGGCTCGAACTCCGCCGAGTTGGCGTCGGCCAGTCCGACCGAGCGTGCTGCTTCGATGACCATGCACTGCAAACCGAGACACAGTCCGAGCAGAGGCACCTTGCGGGCACGCGCAAAGCGGACAGCGCCCAGCTTGCCTTCGATGCCGCGAATACCGAATCCACCCGGAATCAGCACTGCGTCGACATCACCGAGTGCAGCTTGCGCGCCTGCCGAAGTCTCGCACTCGTCGGACGGAACCCACTTGATCTCGACTTTCGCACGATGCGCGAAACCGCCCGCACGCAACGCCTCGGTGACCGAGAGGTACGCGTCGGGGAGATCCACATATTTGCCGACAAGGGCAACGCGCACCGTCTCGCGAGGCTCGTGGACGCGTTCGAGAAGTCCACCCCACACCGTCCAGTCGACGTCGCGGAACGGCAACCCGAGCTTGCGCACGACATACGCGTCGAGGCCCTCCTTGTGCAGCACCTTGGGTATGTCGTAGATCGACGGTGCGTCTGGAGTGGAAATGCAGGCCTCGACATCGACGTCACACATCAGTGCGATCTTGTTCTTCAGGCCAGGAGGAACGTCGCGATCACACCACAGAATCAGTGCGTCGGGCTGGATGCCGATGCTGCGCAGTGCTGCAACCGAATGCTGAGTCGGCTTGGTCTTGAGCTCACCGGACGGCGCCAGGAACGGCACCAGGGAGACGTGCAAGAAGAAGACGTTTTCGCGACCGACGTCATGACGCACCTGACGCGCCGCTTCGAGGAACGGCTGCGACTCGATGTCTCCGACAGTGCCACCGATCTCGGTGATCACCACGTCAGGCTGATGCCCCTGGAGATCAGGACCGTTCATGGCAAGGATTCGACGCTTGATTTCGTCGGTGATGTGCGGAATGACCTGGACGGTGTCGCCCAAGTACTCGCCGCGACGCTCCTTGGCGATGACCGTCGAGTAGACCTGACCGGTGGTGACGTTTGCGAATCCCGACAGGTCGCGGTCGAGGAACCGCTCGTAGTGCCCGACGTCCAGATCTGTTTCGGAGCCGTCCTCGGTGACGAAGACCTCTCCGTGTTGGAACGGATTCATGGTGCCCGGATCCACGTTCAAATAGGGATCGAGCTTCTGCATCGTGACACGGAGGCCACGAGCTGTCAGTAGCTGGCCCAGGCTCGAAGCCGTGAGGCCCTTGCCAAGAGACGATGCGACGCCTCCGCTGACGAAGATGTGCTTGGTGTCAGAACGCGACTGAAGGCGTGACAATGATGCTCCCGTGACGTATCTGCAGGGCGTGCTCCCACCAGTGAGCTGGCAAGAGAGGTAAAGCGTAGAACATGGGCCTGCTACCCACGGGACTTCACGGTAACACCAATGTTGTCCAGAGAGCGAACTACGCACATATTCTCAGTACCGAAATTTCATCGAGCCGGTGCGCCGACGGTGACAGCCGTCGAGTTCGGGCCGGTCCCGTATCGGCCCGCGGCTCCATCCAACTGCTCCTGCAATGCCAGCGCCGTCGTAATCCGGCCGGCTTCCCGGTCAACGTTGTCCACCGTGCTCACCGCTGCGGACAAAGCTGAGTCCGCGCGCACCACAGCTACCGGCCCGTTGCCCTCTGCTGCTCCGGAACGGCCGGCCAGCACTGCACCGGCGCCCCTTGCGTCGAGCCCGCCGGCGAAGCGCGCCACGATCGCACCACGGTTTCCGTCCTCGGTACCGGCATCACCGGCACCGGTCACGACGACCGCTAGCTGGGCGGGGGCCACTGCACCGTTGTCGTACGCAATGAAACCTCCACTGCGCAGCGTTTCGAGTGCGAGTGCAAGTTCCTCCGGGGTGGACTGAGGCTCAGCGGTCTTGGAATCGAGCAACAGAACCGAGCCCATCAGGTCGCCCGCCATGCTGCCCTGGTCGACAGATCCGGTGCGCAATTGAGTACCGGCAGGCACGACATTGGTCAGTCGAGTACGAAGATCGTCACCGCTCGCCGCGGTGACGAACGAATCCGTCAACGACACCCGGCCCGTCACAGCCGCTCCCGAAGCCTCTATCGAACGAGAAACACCGTCGACGTCACCCGGATCCGCGTCTGGAGTGGTGATCACCACCACGCTGCGGCCCGCCAACGCGTCGCGTACGACGCGTCCCGATACCGCCGCATCGAATCCATCAGCGGAGTTGAGCTGCTCGCCGAGCTGATTGTTGGTACTTTGCAGCGAATTCACTTCGGTCTCGAGGTCGGTCTTGTCGTCCCGGAGTCCCGACACGAGACCACTGGACAACAACCCGGACCCGAGCACCACTCCGATAGCCAATGCGATGAAAATCGCTGCGATCGAAATGGCATGTTGGCGCATAGAAATCACTCCAGCAACCCCTGAACCCACGTTGCGAAGCGGTTCCACAAGTCGACTGTCCAGTCCAACACTTCACTGCCCATGTTCGACACGACCAAAGCGACGATGACAGCAACCAGTGCGGCAAGAATCAGCAACGCAACAGCGCCACCCGATACGCGACTGCGGTACAGCGTCGCAACAGCCTTCGAGTCGACGAGCTTGGCACCCACCTTCAACCGCGTCATGAAGGCCGCCGGGTTGGTGTTTCGCCGGCCACGATCGAAGAACTCGTCGAGGCTGGCCGGGCTACCGACGGTCACGATCAGCGACGCGCCATGATGGTCGGCCAGCAACAACGCCAAATCGGCAGGTGCACCAGTGGCGGGGAACGTCGTAGCTCCGATACCAAGATCCTGGATCCGTTCGAGTCCGTTCGCATGCCCGTCCGAGTCCGCCGGAAGCACCACTTCAGCACCGCATTTGAGCGTCTGGGCAGTGATGTCGTCAGGATCGCCGACGATGAGGTCCGGCTTGTGCCCAGCCTTCATTGCCGTATCGGCGCCTGCGCCGACACCGATGATGATCGGCGAATACTCTTTGATGAACGGCTTGAGCGCCTTGAGGTCTTCGGCATGACCTGGTCCATCGGCTACCACCACGACGTGACGGTCCTGTAAGTCGAGCTCGATGTCCGGGACACCGACCCCGTCTATGAGCAACGGACTTTCGGTGCGAATGAACTCGATGGTATTGCCGGAGAATGCTTCGAGATGGTCGACCAATCCGGTCTTTGCCTCGATCATCCGATCGGAGATCTCGGCTTCACTCTGCTCGTCGCCTTTGGCGAGACGACGATCGCCGGTGTAGACGCCCCCCTCGTTGAGGCGAATCTTGCTGCCGTCCTTGATTTTTTTGAACACCTCGGTGCCGGTGGAGTCGATCAACGTGATTCCGTTGGCGACAATCACTTCCGGGCCCAGATTCGGATAGCGACCCGAAATGGATGGCGATGCATTGACTACCGCCAAGACTCCCGCAGCGACCAGAGCATCGGCAGTGAGTCGATCAAGGTCGAGTTCGTCGAGGACGACGATGTCCCCGGGACCTACGCGTTTGAGCAGTTTCGACGTGTTGCGATCGACCCGGGCGATACCACTGATTCCGGGCAGCGAGTCCTGAGTTCGTGATAACAGAGCCGGCATCTTCATGGCTCCCATGATGAGGGCTTCGGCTCGAGCCATGAAGGAGGCGCGCCGAAACAGATACCACACTGTCCACATGATTCACACAGGCACCAGCTGATCCTACGGCCGGAAGCTACGACTCGGCCGGTTCTGGGCCATAATCCTGCCCGACGCCGTTGAAATAGGATTTTTCGGGGGAAATGAGACCCTGCGGGTCTCGTCGCATCCTGCTAGTCCGCACGCTCGGCGCGGGCAGTTGCCAACAGTTCTTCGGCATGTGCTCGACCGGTCTCGGTGTCGTCCAACCCAGCCAGCATTCGGGCCAGTTCGACAACGCGCTCCGACGCGGACAGTGATTTCACTCCACTGTTGGCCGCGCCTTTACGCGAATCGGCCTTGTCCACCACGAGATGTGTGTCGGCAAAAGCGGCAACCTGCGGCAAATGTGTCACCACGATCACCTGGTGTGTGCGAGCCAACCTGGCGAGTCGTCGACCTACCTCGACGGCTGCGCGACCGCCGACTCCTGCGTCGACCTCGTCGAAGACCATCGTTGCGCCCTTGTCCGATCCTGCGAGGACGACTTCCAATGCCAACATGACGCGTGAAAGCTCACCTCCCGATGCGCTCTTGCTGATCGGGAGAGCTTGCGCGCCGTCGTGTGCGGACAATTTGAACTCGACTTCGTCCACACCACTCGGACCCGCATGCAGCTCCGTACCTGAAATAGTCAGCGGCGCATTATCTTGCGGACCTGCACCTGCCACACGCAGGTCGAGTTGCAGCTTCGCCTTACCCATCGCCAGACCTGCAAGCTCGACGCTGACTGCCTTCGCAAGTTTTGCGGCGGCCTTGCTCCGTGCCGAGGTGAGTTTGGTTGCGGCTGCGGCCACCTCGGCAGCTGTCTCGTCCACTCGTCCGGACAGATCGGCCAACGTAGTGGCAGAGACGTCGATGTGCAGCAGTCGCTCACGAGCGTCATTGGCCCATGCGATGACGCCATCGACGTCGGCAGCGTACTTCCGCGTCAACCCTTTGAGCTCGGATTGGCGATTGAGCAAGGTTTCCAGGGCACTCGGATCGGACGGCAAGTCCGACAGATATGCAGTGAGATCCGCACCGATGTCGGTGACTACAGCCATGGCTTCGTTCAACCGAGGAAGCAGATCCGTCAACGCAGCATCGTCGGAACCCTCGAGCTGCGTGCGAGCCTCACCGAGCAGATGGAGAGCCGACATCGCCCCGCCCGTGTCCTCGACTGCACCGACCAGTGCGGCACCCGCGCCTTCGGCAGATTCGCGCAGCGAGTCGAGGTCGCCGAGTCGCCGGACATCGGCCGCGATGCTCAGGTCTTCTTGTGGCTCCGGCGCCACGCCGTCGATCTCTTGGATGCCGAACTGCAATCGATCGGCCTCCTGAGCGAGCTCTCGGCTCCGCTCGGTCCGGTCGATCAATTCGGTCCGAGCGGCCAACCATGCGGTGCGGGCAGACCTGTACTTCTTCAGCGGACCGGAGACGGACTCGCCCGCAAAACGGTCGAGAGCCTCGAGTTGGCGATCGCCACGCAGCAGCCGTAGCTGATCGTTCTGGCCGTGCACGGTCAGCAACGGATCGGTGAACCCGGACAACACGGCAGCGGGAACGCTCCGCCCGCCCAGGTGCGCACGCGATCTGCCGTCCGCGTTCACCGTGCGCAACGCGATGATCGATTGGTCCTCGTCGCGCTGAGCACCAGCCGACTCGAGGACCCTCTCGACCTCGTCGAGAACCTGCGCCGAGGCGGTCTCAGTACTGAACCGACCTTCTACGACGGCCCGATCGGCTCCCAGACGCACCCGCCCGGCGTCTGCACGCGCTCCGGACAACAGATGCAAACTGGTGACAACCATCGTCTTACCGGCACCGGTTTCACCGGTGAGCACGGTCAGACCCTCATGAAATTGAGCACTTGCGGCAGAAATGACACCAAGGCTGTCGATTCGAATTTCTTCGAGCATGCTCTACCTCGCCCTCCCCCGCCATCCCTTGATGGGCAATGCAAACTTCGTGACCATTCGATCGGCGAAAGGTGCGGAATCGAGTCGGACCCATTTGATCGGCTCGGCGCCCCGGATCACCTCGACGCGTCCACCCGCAGGCAGCGTCAGAGTTCGTCTGCCGTCACAGAACACCAGAGCCTCGTGACCGCCGGCGTCCGTCTCGACGGCAATGAAAGAATTGGGACTGGTCACCAACGGCCGCGCAAACAACGCATGTGCGTTGCTCGGGACCACGAGAATCGCTTCCAGTTCCGGCCAGACAACTGGCCCGCCGGCCGAGAATGCGTACGCAGTGGAACCTGTTGGAGTGGAAATCAGGACGCCGTCACAGCCGAATGCCGACACCGGACGGTCGTCGACCTCGAGTACCACCTCGAGGACACCGAGCCGCGAGCCGTTCTCGATGCTCGCTTCGTTCAGTGCCCATCCTTGTTCGACGACCTGATCGCCGACGCGAATGTTGATATCGAGAGTCATCCGATTCTCGATTCGATAATCCCCGCTCACGACGCGAGCCAGCGCGTCCTCCAGATGGTCCGCCTCTGCCTCGGCAAGAAACCCGATACGCCCGAGGTTGATCCCGAGAACGGCGATGGACGCCGCACGAGCGAGCTCGGCCGCACGGAGAAACGTACCGTCGCCTCCGAGCACCAGCACCAATTCACAACCCAGTGCCGCATCGGGGCCGAACTCGACTACTTGTAGCTCGAACTCCTCCACCAATGCAACCTCGGCTTCACGTACCCCTGAAGCCTCGGTGCGTGTCGAATGCACCTCGTCGACGAGTACCCGCAATCGAATACCAGCTTCGCCGAACACCTTCGCGACTCGAAGCGCCGTCTCGGCGATATCGGGCCTTCCTGGGTGGGCAACCAGCAATACCTCGCGAACCGGCGCAGGCTGCACTGTCGAATCTGGCGTCGTCACCGTGGTCCCTCTGTTGTCGTGGGCCCGTGCCAGTGTCCCCTGGCGGCGCATTGCAAAGTCACTTCAGTACCTCGCAATGTCACTGTGGCCCTTCTTCTACTGCGCGCTGCACGAGCGCTGCAGTTTCGTCGCGCACAGACTCGCTCGGGTGCACGACAGACTGCGATCGTAACCACACAAAATACTCGACGTTACCCGACGGCCCCGGAAGCGGACTCGCCGTCACTCCTTTGAGGAGGAGACCCAGCGCAGCCGCCGCTTCCACGACATCGACGACGGTCTCGGCTCGCAGTGCAGGATCGCGAACGACCCCTCCCGATCCAACACGGTCCTTGCCGACTTCGAACTGAGGTTTCACCATCAACGCGAGGTCGGTTTCCGGGCCGGCGCAGGCTACGAATGCCGGTAGAACCAGCTTGAGCGAAATGAACGACAGGTCGGCCACGATGACCTCCACCGCACCACCGATCGCCTCTGCGTCGATGGAACGTACGTTGGTTCGATCGACTACGTGGACACGTTCGTCGGACTGCAACCGCCACACGAGCTGGCCGTATCCGACGTCCACCGCGACGACCTCACGTGCGCCCCGACTCAACAGGACATCGGTGAACCCACCCGTCGATGCGCCGGCGTCGAGACAGCGTTTTCCTGCTACAGAAAATCCTGACAGTTCGAACACATCGATCGCACCCAACAACTTGTAGGCACCACGCGAGGCCCAATTCGTTTCGTTGTCCTCGACGGTGACGAGCAATGGCGTGCCCGGCTCGATTGCCGTTGCCGGTTTGGTGGCTACGGTGCCGGCGATCTTGACCCGACCGGCCTCGATGAGGTCGACTGCATGTTCACGTGAGCGAGCCAACCCTCGACGAACGAGTTCGGCGTCGACGCGTGCGCGCCGCGCCACGTCAGCTCTTGTCCACTGCAGACAGTGCCTGAACCAGAACTTCGTGTGCGTGGTCCAGAATCTGCGCATGCGTATTCAAGTCGCCGAATGTCGCGTCCGTCGAAGGAAGTCGAGCCAACAACTCGTCGACCTCCGCTTCGACGACGCTCGGATCGACTGCGGTCATATCGGCTCGACCGTCGTGCTGACGGTGTTGCCCTGGGAGTTGAATCGACGCGCTCATCGTCGTCAACGCTATCGGATCGCCCCGACACCCGCCCGTCCGCCTGCACGCATCGACAACGAAAGATCAGGCAGACAGTCGCTCTCGAAGGCTGTCCACTCCGTCACCGACGATCGAGATCGTGTCCCAGTTCGTCGTTCCTTCACTCGGCGATCCCCACACAGCGTGCGCGGCAGCTAGAAGACCGTCCAACGCGTCAACTTCGGACGTGCCGCCGTGGGTCACCGTCAGAACCCCGTGTTCGACGTGTGCCGACCAGCCTGGTTTAGGCCCGATCGCGGATTCGGCCGGCGGCCGGTTGAGAGCTTCCAAGTCGAACCCGATGTGTGTCGGACGCTCCGACGGAACCGCACGAATAGCGTCCAGGGCAGTGCTGACCCCGGTCAGCACGAGCAACGACGGTATGCCCGCCGCATTGGCACCGGCTATATCGGTATCGAGACGATCCCCCACCACTAGGGGACGTTGCGCAGAGCTCAAGCGAATCGCATCGTGCATTATCGGGGCAGCAGGCTTACCTGCGACCAGAGGCTCGATACCTGTCGCCCAGCGAACTGCGGCAACCATCGATCCGTTCCCCGGCGCCAAGCCCCGTTCGGTCGGCAGGGTCGCGTCGACGTTGGTAGCCACCCAGAGTGCGCCCGCACGTATAGCGAACGTCGCCTCGGCCAGGCTGGACCAATCGGTGGCCACACTGTGACCCTGGACTACAGCACGTACCGAAGCATCAGCGGTTCGGACAGGTACCAGACCGACCTGTGTGATCTCTGCTTCGAGGGCAGCCGTCCCGACCACGACCACCGAGGAACCGGGCTCGACTCGGTCGGCCAGCATTCTGGCCGCCACTTGAGCGCTGGTAACCACGAAATCCTCAGAGGTCTCGAAACCCAATTCACGGAGATGAACAGCGACGTCGGACGGTGAGCGGCTCGCATTGTTGGTGACGAAGAACTGCTTTTCCGTACCTCGACCAAGTGCCTCGACAGCTCCCACGATGGGGCGCTTACCTTGGTAGACGGTGCCATCGAGATCGAGCAGAAGAACGTCGTGATCTTGTCGGAGGGTCGTCACTGCCCATCGCCGGACAACTCTGCCACCCGCTCTTCTGCATCGGTATCGCCCTCTACGTCGGCGGCCGCCGCATTCAGGAACCACGTGACACCTTCGGCGACACGACCTGCAGCGACCAATGCGTCGGCGTAGACGTAAAACAGACGAGCTGCTGCTGTTCCCGACCGAGATGCATCGAGGTCCGGAGTCTGTAGCGTGACGACAGCCTGGTCGAACTGACTCAAATCCATCCGTGCACCGGCCACGACGATCCGAAGCTCCGACGCCTCGTCACCTGTCAACTGACGTGCTTCATCACTACGACCGAGTTCGATGGCGCGTTCGGGCCGCCCCAGGCCACGTTCGCAATCGGCCATGACAGCCACATGCCCTGGTCCGCCGGCCATGCGACGAGCGGCACGCAGCTCCGAAAGGGCCTCGGCCCATTCGCCGGCGTGATAAGCGGTCAGACCGGCTGTTTCGCGCACAACTGCTACACGGCCTGCACGCTGCCGAGCCGCGCGAGCGTGCAGAAGTGCAAGTTGCGGATCGTCGTCTACGAGGCGACTCGCCATCACCAGGTGCCGCGCGACAGCGGTTGCGTTGCTCTTGTCCAAGCTGAGCAGATCTCGACGAACTGTCGGTTCCAACTGTCCGGCCTCGACCTCGTCAGGTAGGTCCGGCTCTTCTGGTCGAGGCGGACGACGGTCGGTATAGCCACCACCGGAACGGCGATCGGCGGTGAATCCGCCCTCGCCTCCTCGACGACGCGGGGGGCCATCGTTACGACGGTTGTCGTTGCGGCCGCTCACTGGTCGTCCGCTGCTATCGGATCGTCCGGCGCCCTGGGATCCGCCGGCGCGGGGCTGTCCTTGGGAGCGGCGGTCGTTGCTGTCTTCCGGCACAGCGGTTCCTCTCGGTCGTACACGATGCATCATGAAATCAGATGTAGTTGTAAAAACAGAAAAAGGGGACCCACCTGGGTGGGTCCCCTTGATCATAAACTGTGTTCGGCGGTGTCCTACTCTCCCACACCCTGTCGAGTGCAGTACCATCGGCGCTGGAGGGCTTAGCTTCCGGGTTCGGAATGGGACCGGGCGTTTCCCCTCCGCTATGGCCGCCGT
>JBBPZN010000060.1:0-33117 GCA_038198705.1 Mycobacteriales bacterium | reverse complement strand
TGGGCGTCGGGGATCGCCCTCGCCAGCTCCGCGCTCAGGTGCGGGGGGATCATTCGGTCGTGCTCGAATCCGACCGACAAGCAGGGCACGGAGATCTTTACGTACGCTGCACCTCTGTCGAAGTTCTCGTCCATCCCCAGCTGAGCCCGTACGCCGGGTGATGTGGGGGCCGTCGAGAATTCGAACAGGTCGAGCCAGTCACGCGCCGATCGGGAGTCGGCAAGTGTGGTCGGGGACAGGTTCATCACGGCCGTGATCGCTGCGGCGTACTTCGGTGGCAAGACGGTCTTGGCGTCGGCGAGTTCGCGTTCACCTTCGCCGAGGGTCTTCTGAAACTCGTCGAGACGGGCATGTCCGGCGAGGAATACAGCTTTGCGGACCAGTTCGGGCCGCGTCAGCGCCAGTTCCTGCGCGACGCGTGAGCCCATCGAGGTACCGACGACATATGCTTTCTCGTCTCCCTGACGAATCAGTTCGATGAGTGCGGCAGTATCGGCTACGAGATCGTCGATCTTCATGCCCTGTGCACTCTCCGACGACGGCGCTATCCCACGATTGTCGAAATAGCAGACGCGGTAGCCGGCTTCGACGAGTTCGGGGACCTGATGCAGGTCCCACACTCGTCCCGGGCTTCCGGTGCCCATGATGAGAACGACCAAATCGCCAGAACCTTTGACCTGGTAATTCAGCGAAATCCCGTTCACGGTTGCGATCGGCATGTAACTCCTTTGCTCGTCTGCGGCTGGAAGAGAGCTTACGACCGAGCCCACGGAGTGGTCGACCGGTGGGTTTCCGGCTTCACTCGGTCGGGTAGTCCCCCTTGGTTGCGCGTTCGGCATGCAGATCACTGTCGAGCGAATTCCACCGGGGAGTAGAAGCGAGGGGCACTGCAGTGAGCAATGAGAACGCATCCGAAGAAGCCCGCAAAGGCCTGTTCGACGCGGTGAAGGGCAAAGCCAAGGAGGTTGTCGGGGCAGTCACCGGCAACGATTCCCTCACCACCGAGGGGCAACTTCAAAGCGCACAGGCCCGCGAACGCGCAGAGGCGAACGCCACCGAGATGGCAGCCCAGGCGCAATCCGAAGAGGCTGCCGAGGATCTCGCTGCTGTGCGAAATACCGCCGAGCAGCAGCGCGATGCAGCCAGTGCGAGCGCCGAGTCCTCGGCAGAAAGCGCCCGTCGCGTCCAGCAGGCACAGCACGTCGCGGCCGAGAAGGAAAAGCATCAGACCGTCCGGGACGAGGTTGCCGACGCCGAGGTCGACGCACGCGCCGAACAGATCGAGGCGCTTGCCGAGGGCCAGGCCGACGCCGCAGCCGCGACACAGGACGAATTGAAGGCCGTGCAGGAGCATGGCGAAGAAGTGGCCGAGGCCGATGCTGCCCGGGCGGCAGCAGACCGTGCTCGACGCAACGCCGAATCATTGCGCGAAGACATCAACCCGTGAACAGGAGCAGTCCTTCCATGAACGTACTCAGCATCCCGCTGTCCATTCTCAGATTTCAGTACAAGATCGTTCGAATCCCGTTGCACCTGTTCGAAACCAGTGTCGTGCAGACGTGGCGAACGGACGCACCCGCTCGAATTGCGTACGAACGCACTGTCGGATCGCTCGACAAGGCCGTCGGCAGTGCGCTCGGCGACAAAGACGTCGAGCAACGTGGCGAAGCGCAGGTCCACCTCAGCGACGAGCTGGCCAAGGCCCGCAAACTCGAAGCCGACGCCGACGCGACCCAGGCAGTCGCCGACCAGAAGCTGAGGACCACTCGCGAAGCAGCCGAGAAGGAACGTAAGGCTGCTGCTCTGGCCGCAGATGATGCTGCGCGGAAGGCACGCGAGCAGGCAGAGCAGCGCAAGCAGCAGGCCGCTCAGGAAGCCGAAGCGAAGGCAGCCGAGGAGAAGAAGCGCGCCGACGAGGTGGCCGAATCACGGGCAGCGCAAGCCCGTAACGCGGAGAAGAAGCAGCACGAGCAGATCGCCAAGTCCGAGAAGGCCGCGGCCGCGCCCGCAGAATCCGAGCTGGCGGACGCCGCTGAAAGCAAGGAAGAGGCCGAGGACAAGAAGGCCGAAGCCGCTCGTATCGAAAAGCTGTTCCTGGCAGAGAAGAACAGCTGAGAAGACGATCGGAACACCGAAAGCGTCCCTGAGGGGGCGCTTTCGGTGTTTCAGGCCCCTCGGAACGTCGATCGATAAACGCTGGGCGAGACACCTATCTCCGCCATCAACTGTTGACGCATCGAGGTCGCCGTCCCGAACCCCGCCTCGGCTGCGACCCTGTCGATGGTGTGGTCGGTATTTTCCAGCAGTTCACGCGCGCGGTGAATACGTTGCTGAGCAATCCATTTGGCCGGTGATACTCCAACTTCGGCGGTGAAACGGCGCGTGAAGGTCCGCACACTCATGGACAGTTTCGCCGCGAGAACCTCGAGACTCAAAGGTGCGTCGAGGTTCGCCACCGCCCATGCTTGCGCCGCCGCCGTGGACGACGTGTTCGAATGCGGTATCGGCAGGTCGACGTATTGGGCCTGACCACCACTGCGGTGCGGTGGCACCACGGTTCCCCGCGCTACGCGGTTGGCCACTGATGAGCCAAAGTCCTCACGAATCATGTATAGACACAAATCAATTCCCGACGCTTCCCCTGCCGAGGTCAAGATGTTGCCGTCATGGGTGTAGAGAACGTCTGGCTCGAGCTTCACCTGTGGATAGAGCTCGCGGAACTGCTCTGCAGACTTCCAGTGGGTGGTCGCGCGGCGCCCGTCTAGCAATCCGAGTGCGGCAAGCACGAACGAGCCGGTGCAGATCGAGGCAATTCGGGCACCCGCTGGAACCCTGTCCAACATGATCGTGTTCGCCGATGAGTGTTCGCCGTAGTCCAGATCCGAGGCTGGGACGATCACGGTGTCGGCGTGTTCGAGCGCCTCGACGCCGCACCGAACGTATATCTCGGCGTCGGTGTCGGTTCGGACGGGGCCCGGTACCGACGTGCATGTCACCACGTCGTACAACGCCGTTCCCTCTTCGGATCGCGCCTGTCCGAACAATCGGTGCACGGTGCCGAATTCCATCGCGAGCAGTCCGTCGCGGACGAGAACGACGACACTGTGAGTCATGGCCTGATTCTTTCATATAATGACTTCTCAGCCAGTTTCCGATTGCGGCCAGAGGCGTGAGGCTCAGTGCATGAACATTCTGTGGGTCTTCGCCCATCCCGACGCTCTATCGCTCAACGGGGCCCTCCGAGACACCGCCCTTGCCGAATTGGGGAAGGCAGGCCACCGCGTCGAGCAGTCCGATCTGTATCGAATGAACTGGAATCCCGTCGTCGGCGCCGGCGACTACGACCACGATCCAGTCGGCCGCCTGCATGTCGCGACGGCGTCGAGCACTGCCCTTCGGCGCGGAACTTTGGCGAAGGACATCGTCACCGAGCAAGCAAAACTGCGCTGGGCGGACGCCGTCGTACTGCAGTTTCCGTTGTGGTGGTTCTCGATGCCAGCGATTCTGAAAGGCTGGGTGGACCGTGTGTTCGTCGAGGGGTTCGGGTATGGCGTCAGATCCGAGGTCGGCGCGACTCGCCGCTACGGCGACGGCCTGATGTCCGGTAAGCGTGCACTCATCGTGACGAGCATGGGCGGCAGCGAACACACGGTGTCCACGCGCGGAATCAACGGGTCTCTGGAGGAACTACTGTTCCCCATTCATCACGGAATCTTTTGGTATACAGGCATGTCCGCACTGCCGCCCGTCCTCGTCGCCAGTGCCGATCGGATGACGCCGAAGGCCTACCGAGAGGCAGTGGACGGGCTCACCGATCGCTTGTCGACTCTATTCACCGATTCGCCCATTGCTTTCCGCAGCCAGAGCGGTGGCAACTACGACGAACACTTCGTCCTGCGTTCCGATCTGGCACCGGACGAGTTCGGCGTGCGGGTCCACGTGGGTTGACCCACACCTATCGCCCCTGCCAGGCCGACCACAGTTCGGCGTAACGCCCACCCGCCGCGACGAGTTCGGCGTGCGGCCCCTCTTCGAGGATTTTGCCGTGTTCGAGGACCACGACGCGATCGGCGGCGGCGGCCTGGGTAAGCCTGTGTGCCACAACGAGTGTGCTGCGTCCACGGGTTGCTGCTGCCGCTGCTGCTTCCAGGTCTCGGGCGCCGGCGCTTCCTGCCTCGGCGGTCGCTTCGTCGAGTACGGCGACGGCGGGGTCGGCGAGGACGAGCCGCGCGAGTGCCAACTGTTGTGATTGGGCGGAGGTCAATTCGTGTCCGCCTTCTCCGACAACGGTATCCACGCCGCTGCCCAGGGTGTCGACCCATCGGGTGGCGCCGACGGTGTCGAGTGCTGCGTGGACGTCCGCTCGGCTCGCGTCCGGTGCTGCGAGTAGTAGATCCTCGATCAGTGGGCCCGCGAACACGTGTACTTCTTGGCTGACGATCGCGATATGTCTGCGCAGCCCTTTCTCGCCCAGTTCGGCGAGCGTCGCGCCGCCGATCCGTACGGTGCCGGAGGTCGAATCGATGGAGCCTGCTGCGATTGCTGCGATCGTCGACTTGCCCGCACCGGTGGATCCGACGAGTGCGACGGTCTCCCCCGCGCCGACGGTCAGGTCGATTCCGTGCAGAACTTCGTGGCCGGTGTCGTACGAGTGCCGGAGATCGGTGATCTGCAGCGTTCCGTCGACCGGGACGGCACCTGTTCCAGGCGACCGCTCGTCGGGAATATCGATGACGCCGACCAGTCGCGCGAGGCTGGCGCCCGCCGATTGCACGTCGTCGAAGGAGAACATGAGCATGCCGATCGGGTTGAACAGCCGGTGAAACAGCAGGGCAGCTGCGGTCACCTGGCCGACGGTCACGTACTCGTCCTGGACCAGTAGGAATCCGGCGGCCAGAATCACCGACAGTCCGACGCATTCGGCGCGGTTGCTGCGCGAACCGAAGCGAGTGAAGAGGCGGAACACCTCGATGCCGATGTCTCGAGCCTTGCCCGACGCTTTGTCGATCTCGACCAGGTGTGTGTCTTCGAGTCCGTAGGCGCGAACGGTGCGTGCGCCCTGCATGCTGCTGATGAGTGCCTGCGATCGCTCGCCCATGGCGACGCGCTCGGCGGCGTAGAGGGGCGCCGATTTAGGTAGGTACCAGCGCAGGGCCAGCACGTACATCGGGATGGCGACCATGCCTGCGAGCCCGAGACGCCAGTCCAGGCTCAGCATCGCGACCACGCTCAGCGATACGAGGAGAATCGCGGAGACGATGTTGGGGATGACCTCACCGATCGACTTCGCCATGACTGCGACGTCGTCGCCGACGCGGGAAAGCAAGTCTCCCTTGCCGACTCGTTCGAGTGTGCCGATCGGCAGATACAGTGCGCGTCGGAGTACCCGTTCGCGCAGCGTAGCGAGAGTCCGCTCGCCCAGCGTGCTGATCATGTAGGTGCTCAGCGCCGTGAAGATGCCTCCGATCACGGCGGCCGTGGTGATGACGACCACCACGCTCACGATCGTCGACGTCGGGGCACCTTCGGTGACGCGGTCGACGAGGACGCCGAAGACGTAGACGGGGATGAGTGACATGGCCGCCGAGACGGCACTGATCGCGAGGGTGAGGAGAGCAAGTCCCCGTTGGGCGCGTATTTCGCCCGACAGGTAGGCCCAGGACCGCTTACCCGTCGCGATGGGGAGAAGTTCCGGTGTGGTCATCGCAGGACCGCCCCCTTGTAGCGTTCGTCGGTGACTGCGAGGTGGTGATGTGTTCCCTCGGCGACGACGCATCCGTCGTCGACGAGTACGACGCGATCCGTCACTGCGAGGAGGGCGGGACTGGTCGTGATGAGGATGGTGGTCTGGGCGCGATCGCCGTTATGACGCAGTTCCTTGATCCCGGCGGCAATGGAGTGTTCGGTGACGGCGTCCACGGCCGTTGTCGGGTCGTGCAGGACGAGCACCGGGGCCGACACCGACAATGCCCGAGCCAAGGCGACACGTTGACGCTGACCGCCCGACAGGCTGGCCCCGCGATCGGTGACTGCATGGTCGAGGCCACGCTCGTGCATTGCGACGACGTCGGTAGCAGCGGACGCGGCGAGTATTCGATCGAGTTCGTGGTCCTCACGGGCGCGCCCGGCGGAGACGTTCGTTCGCACGGTGCCCGCGAACAGGTCGGTGTTGTGCGGTTCCACCAGCACAGTTCGACGCGCGTCGGCCAGTCCGAGTTCACCGATTCCGAGGCCACCGATGGTCACTGTGCCGAGGTAGTCGTCCTCGCTGATCTGCCCGGACAGCACCGCGGCCAATGCCTCCCCGTCCTGGGGACGCAGTGCCACCACACCGAGGAGTTCCCCAGGGGCGGCCGAAAGATCGAAGCCGTCGAGAGACCGGTAAGCGATGCCCGCGGCCGCGATATCGGTGGCCGGCGGCGCCACCGAACCGCCCTCTGCCAGAACGTGATCCGCGCCGAGTACCAAGGCCAGGCGATCGGCGGAGCCTCGCACGACTGCAGCGACACCCGGTAGGCGCGACATCGTGGTCAGCGGTTCGATGATGAACTGCGAGAGTCCGACCACGGTGATGAGCTCACCTACCGAGATTCGACCCTGTAGCGCGAACAGTCCTGCTGCACCGGCAATTCCGACCGACAGCAGCGCACTGACCGTCGTCGAGAATCCGAGGTAGATACTGTTGGCTTTGGCCATCTTCATCGTCGCGCTCAATGCGGTGCGGCTCGAGGCGAAGAATCGGGCCGACGCTGCGTCCTCGGCACCGATACCGCGTAGTGGACGCACCCCGCCGACCAGGTCGGTCGCCATGCCGGACACTCGTGCAACCTCTGCTTGTTGCGCCGTCGCGGCCTTGGTCAGCAGCGGAGCCGCACGCTGCAGCCCGAACATGATGACCGGGGTGGCGATGACGACCGCCAACCCCAACGGAATGTCGATGATCAGCAACGCAACTGCGCTGACGAGGGTGGCGGTGATCGCCGCGGCCGTACGCGCGATGACATCGAGAATCCACGAGGTCTTCTCGGCGTCGGAGGTGGAAACGGACAGCAGTTCGCCGGACATGAGGTCGGTGCGCACGCCTCGGGGATGGAGCACCCGGCCTGCGACCTCGACGCGCATCATGTGCGCCTCACGTTCGATCGCGACCACGATGATGCGGGCGCCGAAACGAAACGCATACGACAGAACCCCGAACAGTCCAGCGAGAGCCAGCAGCGAGATGATCATCGCGGTTCCGTCACCGGTATCGATGGCGCGGCCGACGATCAGACCGATCGCGACCGGAACCATGGTCTCGCAGAACTGATGCACGCAGAGGAACACGGTGGAGATGATCATCCGGGTGCGCTGGCGTCGCACACTCCGGCGAAGAATCGCTGTACCGGTCGAAGGGGGGTTCGTGGTCGTCGACACACCCATCACGTCGCCGAGGAAAAAAAGTGCATTGATCGACCCTAATCCATGCCCCGATAGGGCCCAGGTCACTTCGGCGAGCACTGCGCTCGTTCAGAGGAAGTGGCGAGAGGGCGACCAGTTCTCATAGAGTTGGTGCCGACGCGAAAGAAACTTTCGTGGGCACCAACCCTGTCGAGTACGCCAGCAACCACTACGGAGACGATCATGGCCGCCAATACGACCACGGACAAAGACATCGCCGACGACGAGATCGTCCCATTGGCCGACGAGACCGCCAGCCAGGCGCAGCGCGTCGTCGCTGCATACGCGCTCGACGCAGACGAGTGCCGCATGCTGTTTGCGATGCTGGGCATCGAACCGGCGGCAAAACCCGAGTGATCGCACGCACCAGCAATCGCACTTTCTGAACGATGAACCGATAGGACAGTAGTGGCTGACGCCTCGCAGGGTTCCAATTTCGTCGTCGTGGCCAACAGGTTGCCCGTGGACTTGGAGACGCTTCCCGATGGAAGTACGCGATGGAAGCGAAGCCCAGGTGGGCTGGTGACTGCACTCGAACCGATCCTTCGAGCCAACAACGGAGCCTGGGTGGGTTGGCCGGGCGTCCCCGATGTCGAGGTCGAGCCGTTCGTCGAGGACGAGCTCGAACTGTGTCCCGTCACGTTGAGCGAGCGTGAAGTAGCCGACTACTACGAGGGTTTCTCCAACGGCACCCTGTGGCCGCTCTATCACGACGTCATCGTCAAACCGATCTACGACCGTTCCTGGTGGAATGCCTATGTCGAGGTCAACCGTCGGTTCGCCGAGACGACGTCTGCTGCGGCAGCCCAGGGTGCGACGGTGTGGATTCAGGACTACCAGCTCCAGCTGGTCCCGAAGATGCTGCGGATGCTGCGCCCAGATCTGACCATCGGGTTCTTTCTGCACATCCCCTTCCCGCCGGTCGAGTTGTTCATGCAGATGCCGTGGCGGACCGAGATCGTCGAAGGCCTACTCGGCGCCGACCTCATCGGATTCCATCTCGCAGGCGGCGCCCAGAACTTCCTGTACCTCGCCCGCAGACTCGCCGGTCAGGTCACCTCACGCGGATCCGTCGGGGTGCGGTCCAAGCTCGGATCCGTCCAGGTCGGCTTCCGGACGGTACGCGTCGGCGCGTTCCCGATCTCCATCGATTCGGGGGATCTCGACGAGAAGTCACGCCGCAAGGCGGTCCGTGATCGTGCCAAGCAGATCCGTAAGGATCTGGGTAACCCGAAGCGCATCATGCTCGGGGTCGACCGTCTGGACTACACCAAGGGAATAGACGTCCGGCTCAACGCATTCCGTGAGCTTCTCGAAGAGGACCGAGTCGATCCGGCCGAGAACATCATCGTCCAGCTCGCCACACCGAGCCGCGAACGCGTCGAAAGTTACAAGGCGATGCGCGGTGAGATCGAACAGCAGGTCGGCCGCATCAACGGCGAGTACGGCCAGGTCGGCCACCCCGTCGTGCACTATCTGCATCGACCGATCCCGCGGGACGACCTCATCGCCTACTTCGTCGCAGCGGACGTCATGCTGGTCACTCCCCTACGCGACGGGATGAATCTCGTCGCCAAGGAGTACGTCGCGTCCCGTAGCGATCTCGGCGGTTCGCTCGTGTTGAGCGAATTCACCGGTGCCGCTGCCGAACTCCGTCAGGCATATCTGTGCAACCCGCACGATCTCGACAGCGTCAAGGACGCCATCATCAATGCACTCGAGCAGTCGCCCGAGGACGGCCGACGGCATATGCGCGCCATGCGTAGGCAGGTGCTCGCGCACGACGTAGACCGATGGGCCAGGTCCTTCCTCGACGCGCTGTCGAATCCGCCGCAGGACGGTCCAGCGATAACTCAGCGCTGATTCGGCACCGACCGTCCACTGGAGGCGCCTGGCCTCCAGTGGACGGTACTCAGATCGGTGCCAACTCGCTTGCGAGCCAACGCCCGTCGACTTTTTCCATCGTCATCCGAACCCGACTTCCGCTGCTGGCAGCGTCAGGTACGTCGGTACTGGTCGTGATCTGATTGAGGAACAGCAATATCGTTGCCTCGTCCGGATCGGCCGAGACGACTGCGGTGCCCTGCACGGTCACCTGAACAGTGAGCGACTTTTCTTTGGCACTGGGAGCGATCACGTCGGTCACCAACTTGGTGTATTCGTCTCTGAAGTCTCCGGTCAGACCGTCTGCAGCAGAGCCCAATTGCTGATCCACATTGTCGAAGTCGTAGGCCAGCATCGAAGTTGCCTGCGCCGAAGCTGCTGATACGGCGTCGGTACGTGCCTGCTCGGTCTGCTCGTTCTGCCGATACTGATAGAACAGCACCCCGACACCGGCGGCAAGCGCCAACACGATGACAACGGCCAAGCTGCGCACAAGAATTCCAGATTTCATCACGGCACGAACTCCACTCTCGACGCGGTCATCACGTCACCGTCGTCAGCGACTGTCACGCGCAACCGGAAGTCGCGCGGCTGAGGTTCTTCGGCATCGGAGTTCTTCACCATTGCCCGTGCAGCCACCAGGACATCCGCCGTATCGTCGCTGCTGTTTTCGATTCCAGCTTCGATGATTTCGCCGTTCGAGTCGACACGAGCCTGCTTGACGACGTCGACGAACGGCCCCTCGCGGCCCTCGAACTCTGCCTTGAAGTCACCGCTGGCGCCTGCCAGCAACCGGTCCACGTCCTCTTGCGCCGAATCGGGATGAATCGTCGTCAGATTCAAGACGGTCTGTCGGGCGGTCTGTACGAATCGCTCGGCTTGCGCGTCTTCGGCGTTCGTCGCTCGATTGGCCAGGAACAGGTAGACGCCTCCAGCGAGGAGGGCGAGAACCACGACGACGAACAACGACGTCAGCACTAGGCCGAGTCGGTTCGTTGTCGGCCGCGGGGCATTCTCGTCTTGCCCGGGCTTTTCTTCTTCCAGCCGAGTATCTTCCGTCGTCGGTGTTGTCGGCTTCTTCTCGGCGTCAGCCTCGGCGAGGGAGGATTTGGGTTCCTCTTTCTTCAGGTCCGGCGTGTCGACGGGTGAGTCCTGTGCGGTTGCCGGTGCTTCGACGGTGTCCTTCGACGTCGTCTCGCCCGCGATAGGCCCTGCCGGTCGTACTGCCCGACGGCGTGGGCGCCTCGGCGCCGTGCCCTCGTCGTCTGCCATAAAAACCTTCCTCGTTGCATCCAGTGGTCGTGCCGACTAGAACGGGTATCGACCTACATCTCATTCACATTGTGCACGCTGTGGGTAACAGAACGGTCGAGAACTAGAACTGGTTCACCGGGCTGATACTCTCACTTGTCGGATTGACTGCGAGAGGACCGCTCCTTATGGCTCACACGCTCACGTGGCACGACGACGTCAGCCGGCAGGCACGGTTGCTGTCCTACGCCGTGCGTTTGACGCTGAAGCCGGCGTTCAGTATCTGGCCACTCACCGACAACGGTATCCGAGCGATCGGTCATCTCGACCGGGCGGTCGACCGGCTACCGAAGCCCAAGCGCGTCGAAATCGAGCAGGTTGCCCTCGGCGGCGTTCCGTGCGAGAAGACGACGCACCCTCGCGTCGCCACGGGATCCCTCGCCGGTGCAACCATCCTGTACTTCCACGGGGGCGGTTTCGTCTTCTGTGGTCTTGCCACTCACCGGAGCGCGTGCGCCACCATGTCTGCTCGTGCAGGCGTCCCCGTGTATTCCGTCGAGTACCGACAGATCCCCGACGGCGGAGTCGGTACCTCCATTGCCGACGCGATGCGCTCCTACCGGGCTGCACTGGGCACCGTCGCCGATCCGGCCAAGATCATCGTCGCCGGTGATTCTGCCGGTGGATATCTCGCGATGAAGGTCGCCGAACTTGCTGTGCTGGAAGGTCTCACTCCACCTGCCGCGGTGTTGGGCTTCTCCCCTTTGCTCAATCTGAATTTGAAGAGTCATCCGCGGAAGTTCATGAAGAAGGATGCGTTCCTTCCGATGAAGCAGGTTCTCGCACTCGAAGATCGCTGGCTGGCCGGACCGGACACCATCCCCTGCGCTTCTTCGCCCGTCGATGCCGACCCATCGATCTTTCCACCGGTGTTCCTCTCCACGGCGGAGAACGAAATCATGCGCCCCGACGTCGAATCGATGACCCGAAAGCTCGGTGTCGCCGGCCGAACCGTCGAAACGCATGTATGGAGGGGGCAAGTGCACGCGTTCCCCGTCATGGCCAGCGCACTGCCGGAAGCCAAGACGGTCCTGGATCTCGCTGTAGCCTTCGCTGCTCGCAACCTCTGAGGACCACTCCCCTGAAAGCCCACTCGACCGCCTTGCGGTCGAGTGGGCTTTGCTGGGCAAGCCGTTAACCAGTGCCCTGCTGGACCGACATGAGGCCCTGCAGATCGTTGACGCCGCCATTGAGTCCGGGTTGGGCGTAGGCGACGCCACCGGGTGCGACATACATTCCGGTCTGCGGATCGTACGGGCGTGCTGCCACTGCCGGAGTGACACTACTTTCACCACTGGGGATTTCGGTGTACGACGGCTCGCCCTGCTCGATCGGGCCCCACGGTGGGTTGTTGCCCAGCGGCACATACCCCTCCGCGCTGCGGCAGATCTCCGGCGTGGGTGCGCGTCGACCGGGTACCTCCATACATGGCAGGTTCCTCGAGCCGCGGACCGCGGTGCTATCGGACTGATCGGCCTTGCAGAACAGGTCGGCGGGTGTATCGGGAACAGACATCTCGTTGGGATCGCGTCGCTGATCGGCAGGAAGAAATCCTGTTGTGCACGAAGGCGGGTCGTTGACTTCGAGTTGGAAGTTGACGATGGCACCCTCGTCGGCGGGCCCGGCGCCCGCGGCGGTCATCAAGGCTGCAGTGATCGGCGGGTACAACACCAGGATCTGCTCGATGCCTGCGTTGTAGATGACACCGACTTCACCGATGCTGACCAGGTTGGCGAGCAGAATCGGCAGCGTCGGCTGCAGATCCTGGAACAGCTTGTTGGCTGTCGCTGCCGCGTTCGGCCCCTTCTCGAGGATGGCACGCAGATCCGGATCGCTGGCACGAAGCTGATCGGTGAAGGTAGCGAGATTGCTTGTCCAGGAACGAATAGCATCACTACTGACCACCTGCCCATCCAGCAACGGGCCGAGCTGATCCAATAGTTGGATGGTTTCGCCGGAGTTGGCGTTCGCTTCCTGCACGAACAAACGAGTCGAGTCGATGAGCTTCTGCAAGTCCGGACCGGCTCCGTTGAACGCCTTGAAGGACTCGTCGACGACGGTCCGAAGCCTGGTGTCGGAAATACTGCTCAGGAGCGTATCCGCCTGGTCCAACATCGGCCCGACGTCTTGCGGCACCGTCGAGCGGTCAACCGGAATGACATCGCCGTTCGACAGGGCGGGTCCGTCCGAGCTGCGCGGGATCAAATCGACGTACTGCTCTCCGACGGCAGAAACGCTCTTCACCTCGGCATCGACATCCGCAGGAATCGTAAAGTCGCTGTCGATCGACATCTTCGCATCGACGCCGTCGGGTGTGAGTTCGACAGACTTAACCTCACCGACGGTGGTGCCTCGATAGGTCACATTCGAGTACTGGTACAACCCGCCGGTCGTCGGCAGTTGCACCGTGACGTTGTAGCGACCGATTCCGACAAGAGCCGGCGCTCCGACGTATTGGGTGGCCATTGCGACGAGTCCGATGACGGTGAGGATCGAGAAGATGATCAGCTGCACGCGGACGAATTTGGTGAGCATCATGGTGCAGGCACCCCGAGTCCAGGAATGGTGGGCAGAGGAATCGCGGGCAGAGGAATCGCAGGCAGTCCTGGAATTTGCAGGGTCGGTGCGCTGATGGGTCCGCGCAGCGGATCGCCCGCTGATGCTGCGGTCGGCGCGGCCTGTACCCCGAGAGCGCCTTCGAGGCCAGCGATACGACCTGCGAGGGGCGTGCCGGTGAGGAAGTTGGAGTCGAGCCTCGGGAGAGACAGGTCGATGACCATTCCCAGGTTTGCGTAGTCTCCACGGATCACGTTGTCGATGCCCTCCTGCGGGAACGGGTAGGTCAACAGAACCGACAACACTTCGGTCAGCGCACTACCGGAATCGGCCAACGCGTTGAGCACTGGTGTGATGCTCTCGATATTGGTCTGCAGATCTGCGCCACTGGTCTCGACCAACTGGGACACGACGTTGCTGAGCTGGCCCAGCGAAACGAAGGCGCCGGTGATGTTCGGACGTTGCTGGATCAGGACGTCGAGCGCCGGTGGCAGTTCGTTCAATGCCTTTGTCAGCGTTGCACTCTGGTTCTCGACATTGACGGCCAGGCGATCGATTCCATCCAATGCAGCAATGATGTCACCACGCTGATCGTCGAGACTGCCGACCAGTTCGTCCAGCCGCGGCAACAGGTCACGGATCGAGTCTTCTCGGCCACCGATGGCGTTGTTCAGTTCGGTGGTGATGTCCTGAATTTGCGCCAGGCCACCACCGTTGAGCACCACGGACAGCGAGGACAGGGTCTGCTCGGTCGTCGGGTACGCCCCGGCGCGATCGATGGGAATCAGGTCGCCGTTCTGCAGTCTTCCCTCAGGATCGGGTGGCGGCACCAGCGCGAGGTGCTGCGACCCGAGCAACGAGGTCTGACCGATCTTGGCCGTGACGTTCTCCGGCAACTCGACGCCCTCGTTCAGCGACACGGTGACCAGAGCGTGCCAGTTCTGAACCGTGATCGCATCGACAGTTCCGATGGTGACGTCGTCGACGGTCACCGGTGAATTCTGCGACAGCGTGGTCACGTTGGGCATTTCGATTTGCACCTGATAGGCCCCGTCACCGCGACCCTGAGTGCCGGGCAGTGGCAGGGAATTCAAGCCGCCCCATTCACAGCCTGCCAGCGTGATCGACATGGCGCAAGCCAGGACGCCGACTTTTACAACGGTGCGTGCACGAGTTCTCATCGTCCGCCTCCCAACAGGTCGCCGAGGCTTGGAACCTGGACGGTAGGCATATCGGCCATGGGCTCGGACTTCGGAGCGGGCGCCTGCTCTCGTTCGAGGCCAGGCTCGGTGTAGACGATCTGATCCGGATTCGCAGCCGCTCCCGTAGTCGGATTGGCCAGAAAGGCAGGGTAACTGAAGACCAGCGAGCTGAGGACGGGACCGAGGTACTGCTTACAGAGTTCGGCGCTTCGCTCGGACGTGGCGTTTCCCACACCCGCCACCGCACCGCAGATGAAGTTGATCGGGTTGCCGAAGTTGTTCAGCGAGATGGCTCCGGTCAGCGAACCCTGCGCCGGTTGGTAGATGTTGTTGAAGTTGGCGAGTGCATTCGGTCCTGCATGCAGGATGCGCTCGATCTCCGGGCGCTTGTCCGTCAGGACGCGGGTCGCATCGGCCAACCGGCCGACACCCTCGACCAATCCTGCCTGGTTGTCTGCGATGAAGCGTTGTACTTCACCGAGCGCGACATTGAGATCGGTCATGGCAGTACCGAATTCATCCGAACTTTGCGCGAGCATCTCCGATACCGATGCCAGTCGGCCACCGAACTGCACAATTTGATCGTTGCTGTTGGACAACGCACCGACGAATACTTGCAGATTGCGGACGGTCGAAAAAAGGTCTGTTCGACCATCGGACAGAACGCGCATGGTGTCGGATAGTTCGCGCAGCGTCGAGCGAAGCGATTCACCGTTTCCGTCGAGGTTGTCGGCAGCAGTGTCGATCAACCGACCGACTGGGCCCTGTTCGTCGACTCCCTCAGGTCCCAGGGACGTCGACAGTTTGGTCAGTTCGGTTTTGATCTGGTCCCACTCGACGGGTACCGCTGTGCGTTCGAGGGGGATCGTTTCCCCATCGGCCAATTCGGGTCCGCCGGCGAACACGGGAGTTATCTGGACGAACCGCGCGGACACCAGGCTCTGCGCAATGACCACGGCCTTGGCGTCGGCCGGGATCGCGACGTCGGAGGAAACCTGCATGGTTACGCGGGCGTCGTCACCTTGGGGTTCGATCTTCTTCACCTTACCCACGGTCACGCCGAGCACTCTGACATCGTCGCCTTCGTAAAGGCCTGTCGTGGAGGAGAACTGAGCGACTACAGACTTCTGGGTCAGTCCGATGATCACCTTGTAGCCGACCACGACCAACACAACCGCTAGCACGGCGGCACCGAGATACAGCAGCTTCTTCTTCATGTCATTGCCCCGGAGGTTTCAGGATGGGTGGAGCATTCTTCGGAATCAGGTCCTGGAGGGTGCCAGGCAACTGATCCGGAGCGACGACGCTGTCGACGATTGCCTTCCACCATGGGGCCGGGAGGATGTTCTGGATGTAGGCGTTGAAGAACGGCCCGCTCGCGACCGCTTCACCGAGCGCGCTGATGTACGGCCCCAAGCCGTCGAGTGCACCGGCGATGTTGTCGTTGTTCTTCTGTAGCACCGCCACCACTGAGTTGAGCTTCTCGAGTGTCGGGCCCATCTGCGCCGCATTCTCCTGGACCAAACCGGTGAGTTGGCGAGACACCGAGGAAATATTGGTGATCAATTGGCTGATCGCCGTCCGTCTGCGATCGAGTTCACCGAACAGCTCGTTGCCGTCGAGGATCAACTGGTTGATCTGATCGCTTCGGGTAGCGAGGATTCCGGTCACGCTCTCGGCGCGCTCGAGCAACTGCTGCAGGCTCTCGTCGCGCGAGTTGATGCTTTGGGAAAGCCTGCTGATGCCGTCGAGCGCCGTACGCAACTCCGGCGGAGTGTCGGAAAGCGTATCCGAGACCACGTTCATCGCGTCCCCCAGCTGCTGGGTGTCGAGGTCGGAGATCGTGGTGCTCAGGTCGCCCAGTGCATCGGTCAGCGAATACGGGGAGTTGGTGCGAGAGGACGGAATGGTGTCGTGGACATCGATGGAACCGGGCCCATCGGGTGTCACCTTCAGCGACTTGCGGCCCAGAATGGTGTTGGTCTTGATCGCCGCAGCAGTCGCCTCGCCGAGTTCGATGTTTTCGCGCACCGTGAACTCGACGCGAACTTCCTGGTCGGCCAGCGCGATCTGCTCAACGTTGCCGACTTTGACGCCGGAGACCGTGACGTCGTCACCGACCATCAACCCGCCTGCATCGGTGAAGTTGGCCGAGTAGTTGATGCCACCGTTCAGGAACGGGAGGCGGTCGTATTGCAGCGTCGCAATCACGATGCAGAGCCCCAGCACGATGCCGATGACCCCGACGTGGATGAGGTTGGGTGATTTATCCGCTTTAGTTGACATCATTGATGTTTGCGCACCTCCCCGTATCCTGCTTCGCCGTCGGGACGAGAAGCGTCTGTCCGTCTGGCCCTGAGATCTTGAATGTGTTGGAGCACAAGAAGAACTGGAAGAAGCTGCCGTACGATCCGGTTCTGATCAGCTTCTTGTAGTCACTCGGCAACCGGGTGAGCACCTGATCGATGTTGTCTTTTCCGAGGTCCAGCTGAGTTGCGGTGCGGTTCGCCGCAGCGATCATCGACTGCAGATCCGGACGCGTTGCCTGGAGAAGCCCGGCCAGATCTCCTGTTGCCCCGGCGATACGCGGGATGGCGTCACCGATCGGGTCTCGATCCTGGGCAAGGCCACTGACGAGTTGCTGCAATGAGTCGATGGTGGTCTCGAACTGGGTTCCTTGACGGTCGATCGTGCCGAGAGTTGCGTTGAGGTTGGTGATGACATCGCCTATCAACTGGTCGCGGTCCGCGAGAGTGTTGGTGAACGAGCTCGTGTTACCGAGAAGCGAGACGAGAGTTCCGCCCTGTCCTTGCAGGACCCCGAGCAACGCCGCGGACAAATCGTTGATCTGCTGCGGATCCAACCCTCGAAGCAGTGGCTTGAACCCACCGAGTAGCAGGTCGAGATCGAGTGCGGGTGAAGACTGATTCACTGGAATCGTGCCACCGCTGTCGAGTTCGTCGATCCCGCCGGGTCCTTCGAGGAGCTCGAGGTACCGGTCGCCGACGAGGTTCTCGTATCGGACGGTTGCTGCGGTGCTCGTCAGCAGTCGGTGCTTCGAGTCGACGTCGAACTCGACCTCGGCAAGGTTCTCGTCACCGATGTCCACACCCTTCACGGCTCCGACGGGAACCCCTGCGATACGGACCTTGTCACCCGACTCGAGCCCGGACGCATCGCTGAACACGACATGGTACGAGTCGGCGCTACCGAACCGGTATTGGCTGAACACCAATGCCAAAGCACCGAAGATCACCACCATGACGAGGGCGAAGATCGAAAGCTTTATCGTATTACTTCTCATGGCCACGCCCCCGCAAACAGGAATTGGAAGATGCTGGGCACGTTGATGGAAGGCTGCGTCTCGGGCACATAAGGTGCGTCGGCGGTATCCGCGACGACGAACGGTGCATGGGCCTGCTTCGGATCGAAGTCGGGAAGTCCGTAGCAGTTGGGGCCACCGCTGGCCGCGATCTTCGGCAGATCCTTCTCTACCGTGTACGCCGGATCACCCAGCACAAAGCTCGTACTGAGCTTGAGCGAGGCGTTGTCTCCTGCACCGGCCATCGGCCCGAATTGCTTCCGTCCCTTGTTGAGCCCCACCAGGAAACAGGTCAGGGCAGGTGAATATTCGTCGAGAAGTGTCGTGGTGTCGGTCAGCGTCGACAGTGCGGTCTCGAGTGGCTGCTGGTTCTCGGTCAGCACCTGCGTTGCAGTATCGGCGAGACCGGTCACGTTCATCAGCAGTAGGTCGAGGTTCGCTTGTTCCTCGACGATGGTTTTACCCGTGTCACTCGCGTTGTCGAGTACCCGCATGAGGTCCGGGGTTGCGTCGGCGTAGACATTGGTGACGATCGCTGCCGCGGACAGATCTCGTTGCAGCGCGGGAAGACTCGGATTCACTGTCTTCAGATAGGAATCGGTGTCCTCGAGCAACGACCCGAGTTGGTCGCCGCGGCCGCGTAGCGCCGAGGACACCGCGCCGAGGGTCGCGTTGAGCTTCTCGGGTTCGAGCTTCTGGAGAACCTCCGACAGGTGCTGGAACAAGGTGTTGAATTCGACGGTGACGCTGTCTGCGGGAATGACGGCGCCGGCCTCGATGCTCTGGCTCGATGGGTCGGGGGGAACGACGAAGTTGACATACTTGGCGCCGAACACCGTGGTGGACTTGATCTCCACCGCAGCGTTCGACGGAATCAGCGACAGCATCGACGGATTGAGATCCAGGTCGAGGTGGGCCATACCGTCTTTTTGCGAGATCGACCCGACTCGGCCGACCTCGACGCCGCGGAGCTTGACCTTGGCCTGCGGATCCATCACCAGTCCGGCTCGCGCCGAGGTAACGGTGACCGGAACCGTGCTGGTGAATCCGCCGGCGAACGTGATCAGCGCGAACGCCGTGATAGCGACCAGACCGAGCACGAGTCCGGCGGCGGCAAGTTTCTTGGTAATCGAATTGTCCATGTTCTCGTTATCCCGACAGGTTGAAGTTGCCGGAGCTGCCGTAGATGGCCAGCGAGATCAACAATGTCACCGTCACGACCGCGATGAGTGAAGCGCGGACCGCGTTTCCGACAGCC
Organism: Mycobacteriales bacterium; assembly: GCA_038198705.1. GTDB lineage: Bacteria > Actinomycetota > Actinomycetes > Mycobacteriales > Mycobacteriaceae > Rhodococcoides. The sequence continues at coordinate 14,144 of JBBPZN010000060.1, read as the reverse complement.
ACCCCGACGCCGACCGGGCCGCCGCTGGCCGTGAAACCGTAGTACGTGTGGATCAGCATCACCGCGAGCGCCATGACTATGGCTTGGGCAAAGGACCACAGTATGTCCGTCGGTATCAGAAATGTGTCGAAGTAGTGGTCGTAGACGCCCGCAGACTGGCCGAAGAGCACCACCGTGGCGAAACGACTCGCGATGAACGAGGCAATGACCGCAAGCGAGTAGAGCGGAACGATGGCAACCATGCCGGCGAGCACACGCGTGCTGACCAGGTACGGGATCGAAGGAATTGCCATCGATTCCAGTGCGTCGATTTCCTCGGCGACCCGCATGGCGCCCAACTGCGCCGTAGAGCCGGCTCCGATGGTGGCCGCAAGCCCGATTCCCGCGATGACCGGCGCGGCGATGCGCACGTTGATGAAGGCGGCGAAGAAGCCGGTGAGCGCCTCGACACCGATATTACCCAGCGACGAAAAGCCCTGCACAGCAATGGTTCCGCCGGCAAAGAGCGTCAGGAATCCGACGATGACTACTGTTCCGCCGATGACGGCCAGCGCCCCGGAGCCCATGCTGATCTCGGCGACGAGTCGCAAAGTCTCTTTTTTGTAGCGAACGGCGGCGCGCGGAATATACCCGAGCGCACGGAGATAGAAGATCGCCTGTTCTCCCAGGCGGTCAACCGCCCCTGATGTGCGACCGATGCGCTTACGCACCATCGGAAAACGGCCGGTTGCAACGAGAGCCATCTCTAGATCCCCCTCATCCGGCTGTCAATTTGATACCAACGGCGGTGACTACGACGTTGACGACGAACAGCGCCATGAACGCGAAGACGACGGTCTGATTCACTGCATCGCCCACGCTCTTGGCTCCACCACGCACGTTCAGCCCGAGATAGCACGCGACGAGCCCGGCGATCATGCCGAACAGACCGGCTTTGACCTGCGAGACGATGAGTTCGCCGAAGCCGGTCAGCAGCGTGATGCCGTTGACGAAGGCACCCGGGTTGACACCTTGCAGGAAAACGGAGAACACGAAACCACCGAGAATGCCGATGGTGCTCACCAAGCCGTTGAGCAGCAGAGCGATGACCGTCGAGGCAAGTACTCGCGGGACGACGAGGCGGTGGATCGGGTTGATGCCGAGCACCCGCATCGCGTCGATTTCTTCGCGGATGGTGCGTGCAGCGAGGTCGGCGCAGATGGCCGTCGCGCCTGCTCCAGCGACGATGAGCACCGTGACGATGGGACCGACCTGCGTGACAGCGCCAAGAGCAGCACCCGCGCCGCTGAGGTCGGCTGCACCGATCTCGCGGAGAAGAATGTTGATGGTGAAACTGACCAAAACGGTGAACGGCACTGCCACCAGGACGGTGGGGACCATCGACACGCGGGCGATGAACCACGCCTGGTCGATGAACTCTTGACGCTGGAAGGGCCTGGAGAACACCGAACGCAGCGTGTACCACGACATGTCGAAGAAGGCGCCTACCGCACGAAGGGGTACGAGTAGAACGTCGTTCATGAAACCTCCCTCACTACATGCGACACTGTGATCCAAGTCATGGCCGTCCAGCCCATGTTAACTAGAACACGTTCAGTAGTCAAAGAATCGACCTATCTCGACGTCGAGCACCGCGGACAACCCATGAGAGTCGGACATATCGCGTACGGCCCTTCTGTTTACTTACACTGCAGGAAAAGGGTTTTGGCTTCCAGACACTCTTATTTTCGCTACATCCGAAGGAACCACTCAGCCACCGCAAGCGGAGGGTTGAACGCGACGAAACGGGTGCATAACTAGATCAGGTTCTAGTTATGCACCCGCATCATAGAAACCACATCCAAACCCACGTGCCCGCATTATCTTCACCTGAAATCGACCTGGATGTGGCCGAAATCGAAATGCTATGTACCTACCGATACCACGGGCACATCCAGATCGAGAGCCGCACTGGCCGAGAAAGTCTTCGAGGGGTCACGTCCATCGAAATAAGTACTCATCTCGGCGCCGAGCGACAGAGGCGTCCATGCACCCGAAGTTGCATCGAACCGCTGCTCGACGACGGGGGCAGCCATGAGAGCAACCATCGGCCCGTAGACGATGAAGACCTGGCCGTTGACGGCGTCCGAGGCGGGCGAGGACAGGTAGGTCACCAGCGTCGATACGTGCTCCGGCGACAACGGATCGACCCCGTCAGTGGGGGCGTCACCGAAGACAGCCTCGGTCATCGTCGTACGGGCCCGTGGGCAGATCGCATTGGCGCGAACGCCATATCGTGACAACGCCCGCGATGCCGACAGCGTCAAGGCAGTGATTCCTGCCTTGGCTGCACCATAGTTGGCCTGCCCCTCCGGCCCCAGCAGACCTGCTTCGGAAGAGGTGTTGACGATCCGGCCGTAGACCGGGGCACCCGACTTCTTCGACTCGGCCCGCCAGTAAGCGCCCGCGTTACGCGTGAGTAGGAAGTGTCCGCGCAGATGTACCCGAACGACGGCATCCCAGTCGTCGTCGGACATGTTGAACAGCATGCGGTCTCGGACGATTCCAGCGTTGTTGACGACGATGTCGACGCGGCCGAACTTGTCCTGCGCGGCGGCGAACATGGCGTCGGCAGTGGAACGCTCGCTCACGTCGCCCGGCACGAAGACCACCCGACGGCCCGTCGCCTGGATCGCCGCGATCGTCTCGTCCGCGGCGGGTCCCGAAGCGATGTCGCCGAGCACTATGTCAGCACCCGCCTGCGCGAGGCCGATGGCCTCCGCGCGGCCGAGTCCGGACGCAGCACCGGTTACGAGCGCCACTCTGCCGTCGAGTCGTACCTCTTCGTCGTTCACGTTCCGGACTGTAGAACGTGTTCTATGTTTGTGGCAAGCAAGCTATCCCTTCCACCGCAGCGCGGCACGCGGACAACCCGCTATTGCCTCGTCCACGTCCGCCTTGTTCTCGGGCAGGTCTGCGGCATCGGACACCACCAGTTTGTCGTCGTCGTCGAGGTCGAACACCTGGGGTGCTACACCTACACAGACGCCGTTCGCTTCACACCGATCGAAATCCACCTCGAGCACTGTCGATACCCACTTTCATTAGGGATGAAGCCGCGTCGGCGCAGGTACATCGCGGTCGGTCCCCAGTTGAGGGCCGCGTATCCGGCCGACGGGCCGCTTATCCCTCAAGACTAGAACCTGTTCCACCCCGTGTGCAATGATTCGACTTATCTGAGGGTGGCGGACGGATTCCGACGTCGACTCAGTATGAACTTGTTGCAGATTCCGGGCACGAGAGGGCCATTGATATGCGCATCATGTACACGGAGGAACAGTCCGAGTTGCGCGCCGAATTACGCGCCTACTTCGCCACCCTGATTACTCCCGAGCGCCGCGAGGCACTGAGCTCGACGTCCGGTGAATACGGTGAGGGCACCGTGTATCGCGATGTGGTCAAGCAGATGGGTACCGACGGCTGGCTCGCGCTCGGCTGGCCTACTGAGTTCGGTGGCCAGGCACGTTCGGCCATGGACCAGCTCATCTTCACCGACGAGGCCGCCACTGCGGGGGCTCCGGTTCCGTTCCTGACCATCAACAGTGTCGCGCCGACTCTCATGGCGTTCGGCACCCCCGAGCAGAAGGCGTACTTCCTTCCGCGTATTTCGGCAGGCGATCTGCACTTCTCGATCGGCTACTCCGAGCCCGAAGCCGGCACCGACCTGGCAGCGCTGCGCACCACTGCAGTGCACGACGGCGACGACTACGTCATCAACGGCCAGAAGATGTGGACCTCGCTCATCAAGTACGCCGACTATGTGTGGCTCGCGTGCCGTACCGATCCCGAGGCTCGCAAACACCGCGGGATCAGCATGCTGATCGTCCCCACCGACGCCGAGGGCTTCTCCACCACTCCGGTGCACACGATGGCAGGCCCCGACACCAGCGCGACCTACTACCAGGATGTGCGAGTACCCAAGACCGCACTCGTGGGCGAGGAGAACCGCGGCTGGTCGCTGATTACCAACCAGCTCAACCACGAGCGTGTCGCTCTCACCTCGGCCGGCCCTTTGGTCGCCTCTCTCCGTGAGGTCCGCGCGTGGGCGCAGAACACCAAGAAGCCGGACGGCACTCGGATCATCGATCAGGAATGGGTGCAGATCGCACTCGCTCGGGTCCACGCGAAGGCGTCCTACCTCGAATTGCTGAACTGGGAAATCACCGCCGCCAGCTCCACCCCCGGCCCGGCCGACGCGTCGGCGAACAAGGTGTACGGCACCGAGCTGGCAACCGAGGCATACCGCACGATGATGGAAATCCTCGGACCGTCCGCCACGTTCCGGCGCGGCTCGCCTGGTGCCCAACTGCAGGGTCGACTCGAAAGGCTGCACCGCTCTTCGTTGATCCTCACCTTCGGCGGCGGCACCAACGAGGTGCAACGCGACATCATCGGCATGACCGCGCTCGGCCTGCCCGCATCTGCACGCTGACTTTTCGGGAGAGAATGAAATGGACTTCACCACCACCGAGGCTCAGCGCGATCTCGCCGGGCTCACCCATGACATCGTCACCAAGTACAGCACGAACGACGTTCAGCGACAGCTGGATTCGAACCCGGACAGCATCGACCGCGCCCTGTGGGATGCGCTGACCTCCGGCGGCCTGCTGTCGGCTACCGCGCCCGAGTCCATCGGCGGCGACGGCTACGGCGAGCTGGAAGCTTCGTCGATCGCCATCGAACTCGGCAGAGGCCTTGCCGCCGTCCCGTTCGTGGCAAGTACTTCGGTCGCCGCGGCGATCGCCCGGTTCGGTTCGGACGAGCAGCGGACCGAGTGGGCAGCCCCAGCCGTTGTCGGCAGCTCGATCCTTACGCTGGCAATCGATGAAGAACACGGAGAACCGCTCGACCCGTTGACCCGAGCAGACCGCACCGACACCGGCTGGACTTTGACCGGCTCCAAGATCGGCGTCGACAGTGCACCCGTCGCCGACGGCTTCCTCGTCACGACCGCCGCCGGCGCGTTCCTCGTTCGCGCGGACGACCCCGGCGTCACGGTTCTACCCCAGCAAGGCGTCGACAACCGCAGCATCGGAGTTCTCGAATTGAACTCGGTGCAGGTCGACTCGACACGGTTGCTCGCAGATCCGGACGTCGCGCGCTGGGTTCTGGCACGTGTCACGCTCGGAACCTGCGCATACCAGGTCGGGGTCCTGGAGGAATCGCTTCGGCTCACCGCCGAGTACGCCCGTGAACGTGTTCAGTTCGGTAAGCCCATCGGCAGCTTTCAGGCCGTCGCACAGCGGTTGGCCGACGGATACATCGACGTCAAGGGCGCCCGGTTGACGCTCTGGAAGGCTGCGTGGAGCCTCTCAGCAGGCAACAACGGTGACGAAGATGTTGCGGTCGCGAAGTTCTGGGCAGCCGACGCGGGCCACCGCGTCGCGCACACGCTGGTGCACATTCACGGTGGTGTCGGGCTCGATCGCGATCATCCGGTGCACCGATACTTCCTCGTCGCGAAGCGAGCGGAGTTCGCCTACGGGCATGCCACCGCGCAGCTGCGACGTCTCGGTTCTGCTCTAGCCGACGCGCCTGCCTGATTCGAACTTATCGCCCAACCTAGTCCACACCAGGTCGGGCGACACCGAGAAGGACTGCCTTACAGCGATTTTCGGCCAGAGCTCGAACGGCCCCTCTACGGGCAGGTCAGTCGAAAAGAGTAGGTGACGGCTGCTCGTCGATCGCTGCTGCCGAGGAGCCAGTGGGCTGCGACTCTCCCCCAGGAGTACCTTTACGGACCACTGACAGCGTGGTGGTCCGCACCGAGAGTCGGTGGCCGCCGTGATGTTCCAAAAGTGCGAGACCCTGTCGAATCTCGAGCACTTTCCACGGGCCGGCATGCCCGTTCGCCTGGACCAGGTCGCCTGCTGCGATCGCGGAAGCCACTACGAGTCTCCATTCGGTTCGTTCATTCGTGTGTGACCCAACCCTAGTCGGCTCGCAGCCCGTTGCTCGCCTCGAGCGCCCCCACCCGGCGGCAACGGACTGTCATACCTCGATACACACTGCTCCGCAACACAACTCGGCGGACTCACCCTTGATTACCCGAGCCCGCCGAGTTGTCTAGCGAATCTTGTCGAGCCTGCTGACTGCTTCCTCGAATCCGTTCACCAAGTCGGCGATGATGTCCGCGACCGCCCGAATCTCGTTCATCCTGCCCACGATCTGCCCCACCGGCATAGCCACTACGTCAGGTTTCTCGGCGTTGTTGATTCGTTGATGCGCTTCGCTGACCAAGATGTTCTGCAACGGCATCGGTAGCGGGTCCGGGGCCTCGGCGCTGTTCCACGCCTCGGTCCACTTGGTCTTGAGCAAACGCGCGGGTTTACCCGAGTAGATGCGAGTTCGAACCGTATCGCTCGACGTCGCCGTCAACAATGCTTCCTGCATCGCCGACGGCTTGCCCTCCACACGTGCACCGAGACGATACTCGGCCGCTGTCAACCACATCGAACCCATCCAGACACCTTGGGCGCCGAGCGCCAACGCGGCCGCTACTTGCCGTCCACTGCCGATTCCGCCTGCCGCAAGCACTGCACCCGAGTCGCCCAATGCCTCGACGACCTCGGGTAGCAGCACCATCGAAGCGATCTCACCGGTATGACCCCCAGCTTCATACCCCTGAGCGATGACGATGTCGACACCGTTCTCGATGTGTCGGCGCGCGTGTTCCGCCGTACCTGCCAGCGCTGCGACCGGTACGCCGTGCTCGTGTGCCTGCACGATCACATCGTTCGGCGGCGAGCCCAGCGCGTTGGCGATCAATGCGATCGGGTGCTTCAACGCGACGTCGACGTGCGAGCGAGCCACCGAGTGCAGCCAGCCGAGCACGCCTTCATTACGTGCCGCATCGTCGTCGAGCGGCGGCACACCGAGCTGGTCGAGCGTCCGATCGATGAAAGCTCGATGCTCGGCCGGAATCAATTCGTTCAAGTCCACCGAGGCGCCCTCGGTGGGAATCTTCGCAGGCATGACGATGTCGACACCGTACGGCTTACCGTCGGTGTTCTCATCCATCCAGGTCAGCACCGCGTCGAGCTCTTCGGCGTCGTTGAACCGCACGCAGCCGAGCACACCTAGTCCGCCGGCTCGGCTGATCGCCGCAGCGACATGTTCGGACGGAGTGAAGCCGAAGATCGGAAATTCTATTCCGAACTTCTCCGACAGATCGGTGCGCATGGTTGCCTAGCTCTCTGCGCTGGCGAGACGCGACGCGGAGGTCTCGTCGGCCGGGCGCTGTTCGGTCTGACTCAATGCCCACCGGTAGTCGGGCTTCCCGGCCGGCGAACGCTTGATCTCGTCGACGAACCACACCGCACGCGGAATCTTGTATCCCGCAATCTCTTTGCGTGCTGCGGTATCGAGGTCTGCGAGTGTAGGACGATGTGTACCTCGGGTCTGTACGACGGCAGCGACCTTGTGGCCGAGCCGTTCGTCCGGTACGCCGACGACGATGGCGTCGAACACGTCGGGGTGCGATTTGAGCGCACCTTCGACCTCTTCGGGGAACACTTTTTCGCCGCCGGTATTGATCGAGACCGAGCCGCGACCGAGCATCGTGACGCTGCCGTCGGCTTCGACCCTGGCGTAGTCGCCAGGAATCGAGTAGCGGACGCCGTTGATCTCCTTGAACGTCTCGGCCGTCTTGACCTCGTCCTTGTAGTACCCGACCGGGATGTGTCCGCTCCGCGCCAGCAGTCCCTTGACTCCCGAGCCTGCCTCGACGGGATGGCCGTCTTCACCGAGCACGATCGTCGAGGCGTCGATCTTCACCCGCGGTCCGCCGGTGTTTTCGGCGCCCTTGGCGACGATGGACAGACCACCGAAGCCGGTCTCGGAAGATCCGATCGAGTCGGTGATCATCCGGTTGGGAAGCAGTTCGAGGAGCTTTTCCTTGATGCTGGGTGAGAACAGTGCTGCGCTGCTGGCTATCAGGAAGAGCGAAGACAAGTCGTAGGGCTTGCCATCCGGGCCGCCCTCGATGAGCGCGTCGAGCATCGGTCGTGCCATCGCATCGCCGGTGATGAAAATGAGGTTGACGCCGTACTTGTCGACCTGCTGCCACATGGCATGGCCCTCGAAATCGGGGTGCAGCACGGTCTTTCCGCCACCGAAGAGGCTCTGGAACGTGGCCCACTGCGCCCCGCCGTGGATCATCGGTGGAATCGGCATTCTCGTCATCGGCGGATTCTCGGCGCCCATTTTGGCCATGTCCCACTCGTCTTCGACGTACTCGCCGGTCATGAAGTTGATGCCACCGCCGAGCACACGCCAGATGTCCTCGTGCCTCCACATGACACCCTTGGGACTGCCCGTGGTTCCACCGGTGTAGAGCATGTAGATGTCGTCGTTGGTGCGTTCCTCGAAGTCACGTTCGGGGGAAGAATTCTCCAGCGCGTCTTCGTAGGAGACCTGACCCTCAGTGCCGTCGATCACGACGATCGTCTTCAACAGGGGACACGTCGGTAGGACAGCAGCGACCTTGTCGGAGTAGCGAGCTTCGTGCACGAGTGCGACCATGTCCGAATTTTCGAAGATGTACTGCAACTCGTTCTCGATGTAGCGGTAGTTCACGTTGACCACTACTGCGCGGATCTTGAAGATAGCGACCATCGACTCGATCGTCTCGATACCGTTGCGGCTGTACACGCCGACCTTGTCGCCTGGCTTGACGCCTTGTTTCTGCAGGTAGTGGGCTAGCCGGTTGGTTCTGTCTTCCATCTGCGCGTAGGTGATCTCCCGGTCTCCCGACACCAGGGCGATCCGGTCGGGAACAAGGTCGATTGCATGCTCGACGAGGTCTGCGATATTTAGGGCCACGCGTTAAAAGTAGAACGTGTTATCGTTTCTGGCAATAGCCACTCTGAGACTGAAATCACAAGAGCGAGGTAGCCACAGTGACGTCGAGCGCGCCGGAAATCGGAACGGAATCACCGCACGCACTCGTGGAGAAGCGCGGCCCCGTCCTCATCGTGACGATGAACCGACCCGAAGCGCGCAATGCACTGAGCGGCGAGATGATGGCTATCATGCGTGACGCCTGGGATCGCGTCGATGCCGACCCCGATATTCGTGTGGCCATCCTGACCGGCGCCGGCGGCGCATTCTGCGCGGGCGCTGACCTCAAAGCAATGACCAGCACTCACCCAGGTGACCGTTTCAGCGGCGGCGGGTGGGATCTGTCGAAGATCGAGGCTCTGTTGAAAGGCCGCAGGCTCACCAAGCCGCTCATCGCAGCCGTCGAGGGTCCCGCCATTGCGGGTGGTACCGAGATTCTTCAGGGCACCGATATTCGCGTCGCAGGTGAGAGTGCCAAGTTCGGTGTCTCCGAGGCAAAATGGGGGCTCTTTCCACTCGGCGGCTCCGCAGTGCGGCTCGTCCGGCAGATCCCGTACACGATCGCGGCGGACATCCTGTTGACCGGCAGACACATTCGCGCTGCCGAAGCAAAGGAGATGGGGCTGATCGGCCACGTGGTCCCTGACGGCCAGGCGCTGGAAAAGGCGCTCGAACTCGCCGAACTCATCGCCGCGAACGGCCCGCTCGCCGTGCAGGCGATACTCAAGACCATCCGAGACACCGAGGGACTGCACGAGGAAGAGGCGTTCAAGATCGACGCCGAACTCGGAGTAGCGGTATTCAAGAGCAACGACGCCAAGGAAGGGCCCCGGGCTTTCGCCGAGAAGCGGGCCCCGGTGTTCGAACGGCGTTAGCGCTTCAGCGCTGGACCGCCTCCATCGGCGTTCCGTTGTCGGCCAGTGCCGACAGCGTCGCAGCTTCCATGCCAGGCGAACCACACACCAGAACCTGATGACGGTCGAAGGGCTCCTGGACGGCGATGACGTCGGCGAGGCTGCCTTCCCAGCAGTGCTTCGCCCCGAACTTCGCGTCAGGGTCCGCGACGTGTGCACTGATGGCCTCGTGCCACCTGTCCGGCGCCCATGGGTCTGCCAATTGGTCCACCACCGGCACGACTTTCAGCCAGGGCAGTTCGGACGCAAGGATCCACAACAGATCCGCGGCATACAGATCGCTGGGCGAGCGGCCACCGAAGTACAACGTCACTGGAGGTGGCGACGGCCGACGCGTCAGGTCCAGGATGAGTGAACGCATCGGTGCCAGCCCGGTTCCTCCGGCGATCATGACGACATCGCGACCGGAGTCGTCGATGTGAAAGTTGCCGCCCGGATCGCGGAGTTGCCACACGTCACCTGGGCGGGTCTCGTTGACTATCGAACCACTGACCCAGCCCGCCGGCACCGCTCGAACATGGAATTCGAGCTTGCCGTCCAGCGACGGCGGAAGCGCCGAGGAATACCGTCGAGACAGTGTTGCGTTCTGCGGCACCACGACCTCTATCGACTGTCCGGCTCGAAATGGAACGGCGTCCCCGACGAGACGAACGACGGCCAAGTCGTTGCGTAGTCGGTTGTACTGGACCACTTTTGCGTTCCATGTCTGCATGCCGTCAAGGATAAGCGGTCTCACCGCCTGTGTGCGATCAGCCGATAGCTTCCGGACTTCGGCAGGGATGTTCAGCGTTGGTGTCGTGGTTTCCAGACGACCAATGCGCTGCGTTGTACGGGAACGAGATCGCGTCGGTAGCTCGCGTGCACGTTCGCCAATTCCTGGGCGAGTTCGGCGACACGTGCCTGTAGCGCCTCGACCTGATTGGTCAGCTCGATGATCCGCTTGATGCCTGCCAGGTTCACGCCCTCGTTCTGCGAGAGCCGCTGCACTTCGCGCAGGAGTGCCACATCGCGCGGGGAGTAACGCCGTCCCCCACCGGTAGTGCGATGTGGCGTCACCAACCCCAAGCGGTCGTACGTGCGCAGGGTCTGTGCGTGCATGCCCGCGAGTTGGGCCGCGACCGAGATGACGAACACCTGGGCATCGGGGTCAGCGTGGCCGGGGCCACCCGATCCTGGAATGTTCGGCGGCAGTGTCACGATGCACCTGCCCACCCGGCACGCGGGTCGAATCCGCTGGCCTTTTCGGCTTCCAGATAAGCGTGCAGTGCCTCGATGGCAGGATCGTCGAGTTTCTGCGGCACCGCGACCTTGACGGTGACCATCAGGTCTCCTGCGGTTCCGGTCTTCTTGGGAACTCCTCGCCCGCGAACACGAAGCACTCGTCCGTCGACCGTGCCCGGTGGCACCTTGACGCCGACTCGGCCGTCGAGGGTCGGGATCGACAACGTGGCTCCGAGGACCAGTTCGCCGTAGCTGACCGGCACCGTCACGGTGAGATCGTCGCCGTTGCGGCCGAAGACCTTGTCGGGCCGAACCCGGACGGTGACATACAGATCGCCCGACGGCGCACCGCGCAGTCCGGCTTCACCCTGGCCTGCCAACCTGATCTTCTGGCCGTCGGACACTCCGGGCGGGACACGCACGGTGATGGTGCGCGTGCGGTTCTGCACTCCGGTACCGCGACAGTCCTGGCACGGATCGTCGATGATCGAACCGGTTCCGCGGCAGTCGTCGCACGGCTCGCTGAACCCGAACGCGCCTTGGTTGCGGTTGACCACGCCTGCGCCGTTGCACCTGGGGCACACGCGCGGGCTGGTTCCTGGTTTCGCACCGCTGCCGTGACACGTGGTGCACGAGGACGGGCTGGTGAGTCGCAGCGGAACGGTGACGCCTTGCGTGGCTTCCCGGAAACCGAGAGTGGTCTCGGTCTCGACGTCGCTGCCCCGTCGTGGACGGTTGCCCGCGGGGCGCTGCTGTGTCCCACCGCGGTTGAACAGTCCACCGAAGATGTCGCCGATTCCGCCGTCGCCGCCTCCGGCCTGACCGAAGATGTCGCCGACGTCGAATGTCTGGCCGCCGCCTCCACCGAATCCGCCCGAACTGGGGCTGAATCCGCCTCCGCCCTGGCCGAATCCACCGGAAGCGAAGAGTCGACGTGCTTCGTCGTACTCCTTACGTTTCGCCGGATCGATGAGAACCGACTTGGCCTCGCTGATCGCCTTGAAGCGACGCTCGGCCTCGACGTTTCCAGGGTTGGCGTCAGGATGATTGTCCTTGGCCAGCTTCCGGTACGCCTTGTTTATCTCGTCTGTGGACGCGTTGGAAGAAACGCCCAGTTCCTTGTAGAAGTCCTTCTCGATCCACTCCCGCTGGCTCACCGGGCGTTTCCTCCTCTCGCGCTATTTTTGTTTACTGCCCCTCGGGAGCATCGGCTCCCGAATCTTGTGATGCATCATCGACCACACCGACCATCGCAGTCCGCAGGACGCGATCGCCTAGCTTGTAACCCGGACGCATGAGCGTTCCGACTACCGGATCGTGATCTTCGCCCTCATGGGACACAGCTTCGTGAACCGAAGGGTCGAACTTGTCACCGACGGCGCCGAAAGCAGCGAGGCCGATGTTTGCGAAGACGCTGGCGAGCTTGTCCGACAGTGCTTTGAGAGGCCCTGTCTCGAGATCCCCGTGTTGGCGTGCCCGCTCGAGATCGTCGAGCACGGGAATCAACTGGGAGACGACGGACGCTTTCGCGTTCTCCGCTCCTACCTGCTTCTCGCGGTCGGTCCGACGACGGTAGTTGGCATACTCTGCCGACACCCGCTGCAGATCGGCGGTGAGTTCCGCGATCTGTGTATCGCGCACGTCTTCCACCACCTCTACCTCGACATCCCCTTCTTCCACCGAGTCGGGCTGGGGTGCAGCCCCGGTGCCCACCAGGGGCTCCGGAACTGCGTCACCTTCCCGAACTTCACCGGTCTCGGGATCGATCTTTCGCTTGTCCACGAAAGTGACCGGTTCCTGCTCGGAGTTACCGGGCGTCACTTCTTGTCCGTGTCGTCGGCGGGCTCGTCCACGACCTCGGCGTCGACGACACCGTCGTCAGCAGCCTGAGCCCCGCCGTCAGCGCCGCCTTGCTCGTTGGCCTGAGCCTCGTAGATGGCGGTACCGAGAGCCTGCGACTCCGTGGACAGCTTCTCCACAGCAGACTTGACTGCCGAGATGTCGCTACCGTTCAGAGCCGACTTCGCCTCTTCGATTGCCGATTCGACGCGTCCCTTGAGATCGGCGTCGACCTTGTCCTCGTTGTCCTTGACGAACTTCTCCGTCTGGTGAACGAGGGACTCGGCCTGGTTGCGTACCTCGGCCTCTTCGCGACGAGCCTTGTCCTCGTCGGCGTGAGCTTCCGCGTCGGCAACCATGCGGTCGATCTCTTCCTTGGACAAGCCGGAGCCGTCCTGGATCTTGATCGTGTTTTCCTTGCCGGTGCCCTTGTCCTTGGCCGTGACGTGCACGATGCCGTTGGCGTCGATGTCGAAGGTGACCTCGATCTGGGGCACACCGCGAGGGGCCGGTGGCAGATCCGTCAGCTCGAAGGAGCCGAGGAGCTTGTTGTGCGAAGCAATCTCGCGCTCACCCTGGAAGACCTGGATCTGCACCGAAGGCTGACTGTCGTCGGCAGTGGTGAAGGTCTCGGACCTCTTGGTCGGGATGGTGGTGTTGCGCTCGATGAGCTTGGTCATCACGCCACCCTTGGTCTCGATACCGAGGGACAGCGGTGTGACGTCGAGGAGCAGAACGTCCTTGACCTCACCCTTGAGCACGCCTGCCTGCAATGCAGCACCGACGGCCACGACCTCGTCCGGGTTGACGCCCTTGTTGGGCTCGCGTCCGCCGGAGAGTTCCTTGATCAGCTCGGAGACCGCAGGCATACGCGTCGAACCACCGACGAGTACGACGTGGTCGATGTCCTTGACGGCGATGCCGGAGTCCTTGACCACTGCCTGGAACGGCGCACGAGTGCGATCGAGCAGGTCGGAGGTGATCTTCTGGAACTCCGAGCGGCTGAGCTGCTCGTCGAGGAACAACGGGTTCTTGTCGCCGTCGACCGTGATGTACGGAAGGTTGATCGAGGTGCTCTGCCCGGAGGACAGTTCGATCTTTGCCTTCTCGGCAGCTTCACGCAGACGCTGCAGAGCCATCTTGTCCTTGGTCAGATCGATGCCGTTCTGAGCCTTGAACTTGTCGACGAGCCAGGTGACGATCCGTTCGTCCCAGTCGTCGCCACCGAGGTGGTTGTCGCCCGAGGTGGCACGGACCTCGACGACGCCGTCGCCGATTTCCAGCAGGGAG
>JBBPZN010000059.1:0-7655 GCA_038198705.1 Mycobacteriales bacterium | reverse complement strand
CGAAATCGAGATCGCCTTCATCCCCGGCGTCATCGGTGACGAGTTCTACATCACGATGGAGTGCGGTATCCAGGAGGCCGCTGAGGAAGCTGGCGCGACAGTAAACGTTCAGGGTCCGCAGCAATTCGACCCGACGCTGCAGAAGCCGATCATCGACTCCGTCGTCGCATCAGAGCCCGACATTCTGCTGGTCGCACCGACCGACGTGACCGCCATGCAGGCTCCGCTCGAGGCAGCGGCAGAGGCCGGCATCAAGGTCGTTCTCGTGGACACGACGGTCGACGACCCGTCGTTCGCCGTGTCGCAGATCTCCTCCGACAATATCGGCGGAGGAGCGGCGGCATTCGATGCCATCAAGGAGCAGAACCCGGAGGGTGGCCAGGTGCTCGTCGTCGGACTGACCCCGGGAATCTCGACGACGGACGCTCGCACCGAGGGGTTCGCTGACGCTGCTGAAGCCGACTCGAACTTCGAATACCTCGGCGTGGAGTACAGCAACAACGAGCCCGCGCAAGCCGCGCAGATCGTAACCGCTGCGCTGCAGGGCAACCCCGGCATCGTCGGCATCTTCGCGGTCAACCTGTTCGCCGCAGAGGGAACGGCGACGGGCGTTCGGCAGGCTGGCGCGTCAGACAGCGTCACGGTCGTCGGTTTCGACGCCGGACCCGCTCAGGTGCAGCAGCTTGAGGAAGGAATCGTCCAGGCGCTCATCGCCCAGGAGCCGAGAACGATCGGTCAGCTGGGTGTGGAGCAGGGACTCGCCGCACTGAATGACGAGTCGGTCGAAGAGACGACCCAGACCGGATTCACCATCATTACGCAGGAGAACCTCGACGGTGAAGAGGGAGACGCCGCCTACCAGTCGGCCTGCTGAGGGTAGTACGACATGGTTCCGGGTCGGGCGAGAGCCCGGCCCGGGCCGCGCCTTGCGACCGCTCGCCGAAGAGGCGAATATGCAGTGAATTGAGGAATGGTTAATGATCGACTATCGACTGAACAGGCTCTTCAACCCGACATCCGGCTGACTACTGAATGTCGCGATCGACCACGGCTTCTTCGGGGAGCACGCTTTCCTGAAGGGCATCGAAGACATCGAACAGTCTCTTCGAACGCTCGTCGCCGCCAAGCCGGACGCGATCCAGCTGACCCCGGGGCAGGCGCCCGTGCTGCAGCGTATGCCGCTTCGGGACAAGCCAGCACTCGTGCTGCGCACGGACGTCGCCAACGTTTATGGCAACCCGCTCGACGACCACATTTACAGCATTCATTTTCCGGATGCAGTCGAGCAGGCCGTTCGGCTCGATGCCGCGTGCGTGGTGGCCAACCTCCTGCAGCTTCCCGGCCGCCCAGACGTTCGGGAGCAGTGCATCCGCACCATCATGGACCTTCGGGTGCAGACGGCGAAATACGACATTCCGCTCATGGTCGAGCCGCTCGTGATGCGCGACAATGCCGAGGCCGGCGGCTACATGGTCGACGGTGACACCGCGAAGATCGTGGCCCTCGTCCGCCAGGCGAAAGAGCTCGGCGCCGATCTCATCAAGGCCGATCCAACGGACGACGTGTCTGACTACCACGAAGTCGTGATGGCCGCCGGCGACGTCCCTGTCCTCGTACGCGGCGGAGGGCGCACGAGCGACGAAGTCATTCTGCAGCGCACCGTTGAGCTGCTCGCTCAGGGCGCTCGCGGCATCGTCTACGGACGCAACATCATCCAGCACCCCGACCCTGCCGGGATCACGGCTGCTCTTATGGGCATTCTCCATGAAAACCTGAGCGCGCAACAGGCTCTCGAGCGCATCGGCGGTGCCAAGTCATGAGCGTGACGCGAAGCGCAACGCGCACAGTCAACGTCGGCATCGTCGGTGGAGGCCTGATGGGACGCGAGATCGCCATGGCGCTGCGTCGCTGGCCCGCGCTCATCGATCACCCTGTCCGGCCGCGGCTCACTGCAGTAGCCGACATCAACCCCGAAGCTCTCGAGTGGTTCCGTTCGATCGAAACAGTGGACACCCTCGTGACGGACTACCGGGAGCTGCTCGCGGATCCGGACGTCGATGTCGTCTACATCGCGGTAAGGCATGACCTCCACGAGCAGATGTATGTGGACACGATCCGCGCGGGCAAGCACTTGCTTGCCGAGAAACCATTCGGCATCGACTCAGCCTCCGCGGATGCGATACTTCGGGCGATCCGCGAGACGCCGGACTCTTTCGTGCGGGTCTCGAGCGAGATGCCTTTCTTTCCCGGCGCACAGGCTGCCGTGGAGTACATCCGCTCCGGTGCGATCGGGAGAGTGATCGAGGCGCGCAGCGCATTCCTGCACTCGAGTGATTTCGACCTGGACAAGCCGCTCAACTGGAAGCGACAACAGAAGTTCAACGGCAAGGCCGGCGTCATGAACGACCTTGGATTGCATGCCTGGCACGTGCCGCTCCGCCTCGGTTGGGTGCCGGAGCGTCTCTACGCCGTGCTGCAGAACCTCGTTCCATTCCGAACCGGTCCGGAGGGCGAAACCTTGGAATGCGATACGTGGGAGAACGCGAGCGTCCTTTCCACTGTCAAGCAGGATGGTTACGAGTTTCCGCTCACCGTTGAAACCAAGCGCATCGCTCCAGGTGAGAAGAACACCTGGGCATTGACCGTGACGGGCCTCGACGGAGCCGTGAGTTTCTCGACCAAGGAGCCGAAAACCCTCCGCGTTCTGACGCGTGAGCCACAATCGACGCTCGGCACGCTCGCGAACGAACAGCGCTGGCAGCTCATCGATGTCGGAAGCCAGTCGGTCTGGCCGACCGTAACCGGCGGCATCTTCGAAACCGGTTTCTCCGACACGATCCTCCAGATGTGGGCGGCTTTCCTCGCCGAGTGGCACGGCTCGCTCGGCGCGGGCTTCGGTTGCGTCACGCCGGAAGAGGCCTGGAAGACACACCGCTTGTACGACGCGGCGCTCACATCAAACGAACGTCAGAGCGTCGAGGTGCCGAACTTTGAGTGAACCACGGATGTTCGACGATCTCGCCGGCCGCACGGCGATCATCACCGGCGGAGCGAGGGGACTCGGGTATTCCTTGGCGACCGCGCTCGCGCGACACGGCGTCCACATCGGCCTCCTCGACATCCTGCCGGACGTTACAGAGTCGGCGCAGGCGATCACACAACGACACGACGTCCGCGCTCACGGTGTGACCGTGGACGTTACGGATCACTCCTCAGTCGAAGCGGCGTTTCAGGAGGTGCGCGCGGAGATCGGCACCCCGACGATCCTGATCACCGCCGCAGGGGTCACGATCTGGGGCGATTCGGTCGACGTCACGGCCGAGATGTGGTCGAAGGTCGTGGACATCAACCTCAACGGCACCTTTTTCGCCAGCCAGTCCTTCGGCCGCGGGCTCATCCAGTCAGGGGAGCGAGGTTCCGCCATCCTCATTTCATCGATGTCGGGGCAAGTGGTCAACGTTCCGCAGTTTCAGGCGTCGTACAACTCCACAAAGGCAGCGGTGAGCCAGCTCGCGAAGTCGCTTGCCGTGGAGTGGGCGCGCGCCGGCATCCGCGTCAACGCACTCGCGCCCGGATACTTCCTCTCGGATATGACGCGACAATTCACGCGGGCGAACCCAGAACTAGCGGACGACTGGATCAGCCGGATCCCGCTGGGGCGCATGGGGGAACCGCAGGATCTTGATGGCCTGGTGCTGCTGCTGGCTTCGGACGCATCGTCCTACCTCACCGGCCAGACTCTCGTGATCGACGGGGGCTATACCGCGATCTAGGCGACCGGAATCACACACCGTCGCCAGGAAAGGCGGAATGGAGGGAAGAAGTGCTGGCAGGAGCCGAGACGTTACAGGGTGCACTCGGGCCGCGGCTCGCTGGTTTCAGCGCGGTCGATCTCGGGTCATCGAGCGGATGCTCGTCAAAGCGAGCGGTGTCAACTCGATCCTCTGCTCCAAGAATGCCGGTTTAGGTTGCCGACCGTGCCGATGTCGACCATAACAACTCCGTGACGGAAGGAATGACCGATGCATGAAACGTCGACCTCTGCGGGAAAGCTGAACGGCAAGGTTGCACTGGTCACCGGTGCCAGTTCCGGCATCGGATTCGCGACGACGCTCGCGCTCGCGGCAGAGGGTTGTTCCGTGCTGGCTGTCGGGCGATCGGAGACCAGGCTCTGCCAGGTGCGGGCTCAGAACCCGGAGATGATTCTGACGCTCGCGGCAGACGTGTCGGACCCCGCTTCGGCCGAAGTGATTGCAGCCACGGCTCTCGAGCGATTCGGTGCCCTCGACATCGTGATGCCGAATGCGGGCATCTACGCCGGCGGCGACCTGGTCGAAACCTCAATCGACACGATCGCCAACGTGGTGGCCACCAACGTCACCGGTGTATTCGCCCTCGTGCGCGCGACGCTCCCACACCTCATCGGCCAAGGGCATGGTGACGTCCTGGTAACCAGTTCGGTCGCCGGCCACCAGGACATCCATTGGGAGCCGGTGTACTCCGCGACCAAGCATGCCGTGCAATCATTCGTGCACACCGTGCGCCGGCAGTCAGCAGGAACGGGCGTACGGATCGGAGCGGTTGCGCCGGGAATAGTGCTGAACCCGCTCTGGGGCTTCGAACACGGGTCGGTCGAAGAGCAGCAGCGCGTTGATGCAGGAGACGGCATTCGATCGTCTGACGTTGCAGACGCGGTCATCTTCATGTTGACCCGGCCGAAGCATGTCGTCGTACGCGACCTCGTCCTGCTGCCGACGGGACAGGAGATCTGATGATCTGGACAGAAGGGGCGATGTCAGCTCTCGTTCATTCCCGGCCAGGTCTCACCGGGGTCGGATCATTGTCACCCAAACCAGCCGCTGAACAAGGAGTTCCATGAAAGCCGTCGTCTACGATTCCCCTCGTTCCTTCACCGTGAAAGACGTACCGACGCCGTCTGCCGGGGCGGGCGAATTGCTGATCAAGGTCATCCAGACGGGCATCTGTGGAACCGACCTGCACATTCATAACGGTGACTTTTTCGCCGAGTTTCCACTCATTCCGGGTCACGAAGTGGTGGGAATAGTCGCCGCCGTTGGCGAAGGAGTCGAGGGTTTCAACCCGGGTGAACGCGTCTCGGTCAATCCCAATATGAGCTGTGGAACCTGCCATCAGTGCCACGTCGGCCGTCCATTGCTCTGCGAGAATCTCAAAGGCCTCGGTACCAATTGGCCCGGCGGATTTGCCGAGTTCCTCGCGATTCCCGTCGCGTTCTGTTTTAGCGTCGACGGTCTCGACGACGATACGGCGGTTTTTACCGAGCCGGCCTCGTGCGCGATGCACGGGCTCGAGACGCTACAGGTGCGCCCCGGCAGTACGGCACTCATCTTCGGTGCGGGTCCGATCGGTCTGCTGCTCGGTCAATTCCTCGCCAGGGGCGGCGCATCGCGCGTGACGGTCGCCGCGTCGACGCAGTTCAAGCTCGACCGCGCTCTCGCTCTGGGCATCGACGGCACCTACCTGATGGATCGCGGTGACCTCGATGGAAGCCAGCGTGCGCTCATGGAGCTTTCTGGCGATGACGGATACGACATCGTGATCGACGCAACCGGTTCCGCCGATATCAGCGAACGCACCGTCGACCTGACCCGCAGCGGCGGCACCGTCATGTTTTATGGAGTGACGAGCCCCGAAGACCGGGTCAGCCTCAGCCCCTATGACATCTTCCGCCGCGAAATTACCATCAAGGGCTCATTCGCTGAGATCTCCTCGTTCCCGCAGACCATTTCGGCGCTACGCAACGGGCGGGCGACTACTGCCGGTTTGATCACCCACCGGTACCGCCTCGAGGAGTATGCGGAGGCGCTTGAGGCGCTTCAGAACGACCCGACAGTCCACAAGATCGTGGTCGTTCCCTGAGTTGAAACCAGAGCGACGAGGGTCGAAACGATTCTCCTGCGGCTGTCGTTATGGTGGTGACGAAGGAAACGAACGGGAACAGTGTTGATGACGAGAGGCAAGAGTGACGAAACAGCGTTATCTGCTGGGCGTCGACGCCGGGCAGACGACTGTCAAGGCCGTTCTCCACGACGAGCGGATGCGACCTATCGCCACCGGCAAACGCTCGAGTCCTGTCGACAAGCGCGTCGCAAGACACGCTGAACGTTCGCAGGACGCACTGTGGGCCGCCGCTGCGGAGGCGATTGGTGACGCCGTGCGGCATTCGGGAATCGACCCGGGCGACATCGCGGGAGTCGCTGTCACGGGGCACGGCGACGGGCTGCACCTGGTCGACGTGGACGGCGCTCCCGTCGGGCCCGCGATCACGGCGGTCGACTCACGCGCCTATCGCGAAGCACAAGAGATTCTCGACGATCCCGTTCGGTCCGACACCGTGCTCGAGCTATCCGGCCAGCAGCCGACGGCTGGCGGTGCCGGTGCGCTCCTGCTGTGGCACGTGCGCAATCGGCCGGCGCTCGTGGAGCAGGCCCACGCATTACTGTTCTGCAAAGACGTCATCCGGTTGCGTCTGACCGGTGTGATCGCAACGGATTTCTCAGATGCCACGGCATCGTTCCTCGACACCTCGACGGCGACCTGGAGCGACGAGGTACTGGCGGCGTACGGGCTTTCGGGTCTCGAGCGACTACTTCCCGAGCTCCGACGAAGCGCTGACTCGGCTGGCACCGTGACCAGAGAAGCCGCTCGGCGCACCGGACTGAAGCAAGGAACACCCGTACTCGTCGGCATGCACGACGTGCAAGCCGCATCGATCGGGATGGGAGCTCTCGTTCCCGGACGCCTCGCAATGGTCGCGGGCTCGTTCAGCACCAACGGTGTCACCACCCTCCAGACCGACGTTGATCCGCGCTGGCAGTCCCGACTCTCGATCACGCCCGACCTGCGCATCGCAATGTCGACGTCGCCTACCGCCTCCCCACCCCTCGAATGGATGCTTCAATTGCTCGGCGCCGCCGACGACACCGGGCGTGATGCACTCCTCGCCGAGGCCGCCGCGCTCGACCCGCAATCCCCGGTACCGCTCGTGCTGCCCTACTTCTATGCGTCGCCTCTCGGTGCGGATGCCTCGGCGGCTCTCACCGGCATACGTGGCTGGCATACGCGGGGCCACGTTATGCGGGGCCTGCTCGAGGGAGTTGCTCTGATGCACTACTGGCACACCAACGCGCTCGCCGAGAAGTTCCGCTGGGAGAGCCCGATTCTGCTCGGCGGTGGTCTGTCGCGCTCACCGCTTTACGTGCAACTCGTCGCGAACGCACTTCGAACCCCTATTCAGGTGGTGCACAATGATGAGGCTGGCGCGTTCGGCGCCGCGGCGCTCGCCGGCGTCGCACAGGGCATCTTCGAGTCGATCGAGGAGGTTCAGAACCTCGTGGAGAAAACGGAAGCAGTCGTGCCGTCGAGCGAATCCGAAGGCTATTGGCGTGACGTGATTTCGTCTTTCGGCGAGCTCAACGCCGCGATGACGCCGTGGTGGGCGCAGCAGAGCGCCGTCGCATCCCGGCATGGAACGTACGGAGAATCGTGACGGGCATCGTCACCGTTACCGCATCCGCGGCGATCGATCAAACCTATGTGCTTCCCCAATTGCTCCTCGGTCGCGTCAACCGCGCGCTCTCGGCGCACCGGGAATTGAGCGGCAAGGGCGTCAACGT
>JBBPZN010000058.1:0-15349 GCA_038198705.1 Mycobacteriales bacterium | reverse complement strand
GTGACATCGAGAGCCGCGTCGTCGAACGGATCATAGGCGGGCGACCCGGCGCCGGCGGGAAGCTCGGTATCGGAATGCGCACCGCAGCCGTACTGGACGTGCACTACATGGCCGTCGGCCGCATACTCGTTGCCGCAGACGCCGAACGCCGCCGACAACGATCCAGCGAGCGGGAGATAGAACCCGCACAGTCCGCACGTCGACGGTGCAGCTTTCGCCATCTCGCTGTCCGGACCGAACTCGCCGTCGTGCCAGCGCTCGGCCGCGTCGAGACGCCCTTCGCGGCTGGGAACCTGTGGACGGCCCAATCCGAGCTCGTAGGCGACATCGTCGACCTGGGGGTCACCGGTGGCGACGTACCCGGGGACGAGACGCGGATCGTGCGCTCGCGGTGGGAGCCGATCACCCGGCCCCAGATCGCCGGGTCGGATGCGCTCGTCCCACGGCAACCAGGTCGGCGGCACCAGGGCATCGGGGCCCGGAAGCAGGACGAGTTCGCTGATGGTGGCGCTGTCTGCGTCGGCGGGGGCTGCGACGACCACGGCCCATTGCCATCCGCGATAGCCGGGTAGGTCGGCGACGAAGCGATGTGTCGCCGCACTGTCGTCCTCGGCGGTGACACCGAGATAATCGCCGACGCCGCCTTCACCCAGGTCGATCAGAGCACGGCGCGCCAACTCGGCGGCTTCCGTTAGGACAGGACGAATCTGGTCGAGCTCTGGGAAAGATGCGAAACTCACAGCTTCATTTTGCCGCATCACTTCCGGAGTGCCCAGTTCGGGCTGCCATGATGGTGCAGATGATCGCCTCGCTCCGCCGCGTGCTCGGCGTCCTCGCGGCGCCGATTCTGCTTGTCGGGTGCTCGGCTGAACCCGAGGTCAGCGCAAATTCTTCGGCAACGAGGTCGACGGTCACCGTGGTCAGGACCCTCGAGCACGACCGTTCCGCGTTCACCCAGGGCCTGGAGATCGACGGCGGCGAGCTCTACGAGGGCACCGGCCGCAAGGGTTCGTCGTACGTGCGCGTGTCGTCTTTGGACACCGGCAAAGAGCTGCGGCGTGTGGATCTGTCTGCCCAATACTTCGGCGAGGGGCTGACCGTCGCGGGCGAAACTCTGTGGCAGATCACCTGGCAGAACGGAATCGCGTTCGCCCGAGACAAGACCACGCTGACCGGCGAGCGCGAGGTCGGCTACGACGGTGAAGGCTGGGGTCTGTGTACTGCAGCGGACAGCCTGGTGATGAGCGACGGGTCCTCGATGCTGACCTTCCGTGACGCGGACACGTTCGAGGCCACCGGCACCGTGGAGGTAACGCTCGACGGAACGCCGCTCGAATCGTTGAACGAACTCGAATGCGCCGAGGACGGATCGATCTACGCCAATCTCTGGCGCACGTTCGATATTGCGAAGATCGATCCTGCCACCGGGACGGTGTCGGAGATCATCGATGCCGAACCCCTCTGGAACTCGATGACCGAGCGTGAGCGCGACGGTACCGACGTACTCAACGGGATCGCCCAGATACCCGGCACCGACCGCTTTCTGGTGACGGGAAAGCTGTGGCCGAGCATGTTCGAGGTGGAGTTCACACCCGTGGAGTGAGTCGGTGTACTCACACCCTCCACTTTTAGGACAGAATTGACGACGTGAGCGACCCTCGAGACTCCGACACCCCGCCGGGAGAGGACCACCCGGGGTTCGAGAACTATCCACCGGCTCCGCGCGCCGCCAGCCGCAGAACCCCGCTGCCTCCCCTTCACCCGTCGACTTCCCCGCCGGGTGATCGTCCGCGTGGACCGAAGCCGCCGCCCATGCCTCGCAAGTTGACCGTGACTCGCGTCGCGGCGATGCGCAGCCGCGAGCTCACCAACAAGGGCATCGCGACTTTTCATCGGGCTGCGAAAGCAGACGGTGCCGACAAATCGGGACTCACTGCGCTGACGTACGCGACGATGGCCAACTTCGCCTCCGACGCCGCCACGGCTGTCGCGCTGGCCAACACACTCTTCTTCTCCGCCGCGACCGGTGAGGACAAGACGAAGGTCGCGCTGTATCTCGTCATCACCATCGCTCCGTTCGCTTTGATAGCGCCGCTGATCGGACCGATGCTCGATCGGCTGCAGCATGGTCGACGGCTCGCTCTCGCCGGTTCGTTCCTGCTGCGGACGGTTCTGGCCGTCGTGCTGGTGTTCAACTTCGACAGCTGGATTCTCTATCCGGCTGCGCTCGGCATGCTGGTGTTCAGTAAATCCTTTGCAGTACTCAAGAGCGCCGTGACACCGCGAGTGCTGCCACCCGAGATCGACCTCGTTCGCGTCAATTCTCGCCTGACAGTGTTCGGCCTGATCGGCGGAACCATTGTCGCCGGCGGAATCGCGGGCGCTATCGCCTGGCTCTCCGGATCGCCGGGCGCACTGTGGTTCGTAGCCGCCATCACCGTGCTGGGCGCCTACCTCAGCATGCGGATCCCGTCGTGGGTCGAAGTAACCGAAGGCGAAGTTCCAGCCACCTTGAGATACCACGGTGACGACGCCGAGACCGAGGTGATGCACCGTGTGAAACCGGGAACCACACCACCGAAGAACCGCCGCCAACCGCTGGGTAAAGCCGTCATCGTCGGCCTGTGGGGCAACGGAACCATACGTATTCTCACCGGATTTCTGACGCTCTACATAGCCTTCGTTGCCAAAGCTCAGACCGAACACGAGCCGATCAAGCAAGCCGCAATGCTCGGACTGGTCGGTGCATGCGCAGCAATCGGCAACTTCTCAGGTAACGCCGCAGGCGCTCGGGTCAAGCTCGGCCGGCCGGCCATCATGATCATCCGATGTACGTTCGCCGTCACCGTCGTTGCCATCGTCGCGGCCGTCACCGACAGCCTGCTGACCGCCGCATTGGCCGCGCTCGTCGCCTCCTGTGCGAGTGCGCTCGCCAAGGTGTCGCTCGATGCATCCCTGCAATCCGATCTCCCACCCGAATCCATTGCGTCCGGATTCGGGCGTTCGGAGACCGTCCTACAGCTGTGCTGGGTGCTCGGGGGAACGCTGGGCGTGCTGTTGCCCACCGAGTACTGGCTCGGCTTCACGGTCGTCTCGATCTTGCTTACGGTCGGCCTGGTGCAGACCGTACTCACCTACCGAGGCAAGACACTGCTCCCAGGACTCGGCGGAAACCGACCCGAGCACGCCGAGCAGCGCAGTCCCGACTATTCACCCCAAGAGAACGTGAGTTAAGTGAATCTTGCACCGAAGACCAAGAAGCTACTGGCGATCGGCACTGCCGGACTGATCGTCGTCGTCGTGGCGTTCGTCGCCGTCCTCGCACAACTCGTCTCCGACGCTCCCGAGCACCGACCGACCATCACGGCATTCGCGGACGGAAAAGCCGTCGCCGTCGAGCCGTACCTGTATTGCCCCGTCGAGGCGCCGCTCTGCGAGAACGATGGTTCGAGCGCTACCGTGCCGGTTCGGGAGGGCTACCCGCTGCAGCTGTCTTTGCCCTCCGAGATCACCTCGGCGCCGTGGATTCTCGCAGCTGTGTACTCCGACGATGCCGGGGCCGACGTCGTCGAGACCGACTCGCTGTATCTTCCCGATCAGAAATTGGGTCTGACCGTGCCACCAGTCGACGCAGACGGACGAGCACTGCTGGGCGTCGAAATCAGGTTGCCCTCCGGCATCATCGACACCGACACCCAGCAGGAAGAGATCGTCAGCCACGCGATCTGGTCGATCGCGACGACACCGACCGGTTAGCTGTCGAGCTCGCGCGCGACGGCCCTGACCACCTCGGAGATCTTCTGCGCGGTCTTGCGATCGGGGTACTTGCCCTTACGCAATTCAGGCTGGATCGTCGCCTCGAGCAGCGTGATCATGTCCTCGACCATCCCGTGCAGCTCGTCGGGCGTGTGCTTACGCTCGACGGGCTCGCGACGATTGGCGGTGTTCTGACGCAGAGTGGGAGCCGGCTCGAGAACTTTCAGGCTCAGCGCCTGCGGCCCACGCCGTCCTGCGGCCATACCGAACTCGACGCGCTGACCTGCTTTGAGGCCTTCGACGCCCGTTGGCAGCGCCGACGAGCGGACGTAGACGTCCTCTCCTTCTTCTTGCGAGAGGAAACCGAATCCCTTGTCGACGTCGTACCACTTCACCTTGCCGGTAGGCACTGCGCTCACCCGTCCATTTGTCTCGGTAAATAGCCTGTTCTGCACAAATTTCGCGCCCAACAGCCGTGTTGGACGCGAATGCCCCAGCATAGCGCGAAGGAGTGCCCGGCAGCACGTCGGTTGATCGGGCTACCGTTATCGACGTGGCTGATCAAACACCCCGAAACGGCACGACCCTTCTTCGTATCTCGTTGGCGATCTTTGCGGTCGGGTTGGTCGCGATCGTCGCCATCTTCGCCGTGCCTGCGCTTTCCGGCAACGACCCCCCGCTGTGGCTTTATCTGACCGCAATGATCTTCTCGCCCCTGGGCTTCGTGCTGGCGATAGTGTTTGCCTTGCTGTCCGGCCGACGGGCGAGATAAAACAGGGGGCACCACATGCGAGTCGTTCTCAACATCATCTGGTTGATTTTCGGCGGACTGTGGCTGGCCATCGGCTACTTCGCGGCGGGCATCATCTGCTGCGTCCTCGTCATCACGATCCCCTTCGGCATCGCGTCGTTCCGGATCGGCGTCTATGCCCTGTGGCCGTTCGGCAAGACAATCGTCGACAAGCCGACATCGGGGGTCGTGGCAGTCGTCGGCAACGTCGTCTGGCTCATCGTTGCGGGCATCTGGCTGGCCATCGCGCATGTGGTGTCGGCGATCGCAATGGCGATCACGATCATCGGCATTCCACTCGCCGTCGCGAACCTCAAAATGATCCCGATCTCACTCATGCCACTCGGCAAGGACATCGTCGACTCCTGACACTCCAGACACACCAGTACCACCCTGAATAACTGTGACTTCCATCACATAACGACCGGGTAACGGATGTGCAACGACCGAGGGTTCACCCGACGGCAGCGCCGCTAGCTGCGCATTCGTTCGTAACCGAAAACTGTGTCCAGCTGCACACCCGGACAACCCGATAAACCAAGAGTTACCAAATAGTGACACTCCGCGGGAATTTCAGTACCGTCGTCCACGGCTGAGAAACTTCGGCTGAATCCGGACCCGCAGCGCCAAACCTCGTCCCGCGGGAACGGACCCCCACAAGAACACCCAGGGGACGAGGACGGGGGACCCACACGTCCTCTCGGATAACCGGAAATTCACTACCTCGGCAGAGAATTTCCTTGGGGTGAAGCCCACGCACTTCCACTTCGAAGCGCTGGGCCGGGCTACCTCTCAGCCCGAACCCGACAGCTGACCTCGCAGGCGCCAGTGGAGAGGATTTCAACTCGTATGAGCGGACGTCATCGCAAGCCGACCACCACCGGCCGGACCGTAGCCAAGGTCGCCGTCACCGGCGCCATCATGGGCACAGCAGGCATGGCCTTCACCGGCACCGCCAGTGCAGCCCCCGATTCCGATTGGGACCGTCTCGCACAGTGCGAAGCAGGCGGTAACTGGGGCATCAACACCGGCAACGGTTTCCAGGGTGGCCTGCAGTTCTCACCGAGCACCTGGAGTTCACATGGCGGCGGGCAGTACGCCGCCACCGCGAACCAGGCCAGCCGCGAAGAGCAGATCGCCGTGGCCGAGAAGGTTCTCGCTTCGCAGGGATGGGGCGCATGGCCCTCCTGCTCGTCGAGCCTGGGCCTGAGCAGCTCGCCGAGCGAGCGCAGCGTGCCTGCATCGCCACAGTCCGCTCCCGAGGCACCCCAGCTCCCCGACCTCACGAGCATCCCCACCATCGACGGCAGCGCCGAGGTAATCGACGGCATCATGAGCGCCGTTCAGACCGTCTCCAACGATCCGGCGATCTCCTCGTTCATTCAGAACGCGACACAGGGCATCCAGCTCGACCCGCAGGTCGTCGATTTCTACCAGGCAAACAAGGCATTCCTGCCTCAGTAGAAATCGCACACCATAGAAAAAGGGCCCCCGATCGCTCGGGGGCCCTTTTTCGTGGTTCGGATCTAACGGTTGATGACGGTCACTGGATGGGCGTACAGCAGTTGGTCCACGGGCAACGGAAACTCGGTTTCCTCGCCGAACGGCGACAAGCTTCCCGAGCGCGAGGACGCCAATTCACTGACCGCATGGTCGCCGCGAGCGGTTTCCGGCCAGCCTGGATCTACGTAAGGCTTCTTCGACTTGTTCACCATGGGGACCATTTTGACACCTGCGCTGCATCCAAAGCCAGTCCAGGTCTCTAATCTGGTAATCGATGACCGATACTGCAGTGCCTCCAGACCTCGCAGCGTGGCTTTCTTCACGGACCGATAACGAGCTCGTCAGCATCCTCACGCTGCGACCCGACCTCACCGTGCCACCGCCTACGACCATCGGCGTGCTCGCCGGCCGGGCCGAACAGCGTGCCTCGATCCTGCGCTGCGCTGACGCACTCGACACGTTGGCGCTGACGATTCTGGAAATCCTTGCACTCGAGGGCGCCCACGAAATGCCGGTCGACCGCGAGCGACTGGATGCTGCCGTCGGCAAGCGAGCCACGACCAAGGCCGTCGACAAAGCACTCGGATTGTTGCGAGAACGAGCACTCGTCTGGGGGACCGGCGCGATTCGGATGCCGCCGGCGGCGCGGGATGCGGTCCCGTGGCGAATCGGGCGAATACTCGACCCAACCGACGACCTCACCCCCGAGCGGATCACCGACGCTCTCGCCCGAATCGGCGAAGGCGAACGCACCCTGCTCATGACCCTGGCCCGGTCATCACCGACAGGGCGCACCAGAGATGCTGCACCGGGCACATCCGAGGACCGTCCCGTTCAGAAGCTACTGCGCGCCGGGCTGTTGATCTGGCTCGACGAACAGACGGTCGAACTCCCCCAGCAGGTCGGCCAGGCCCTACGCGACGAGCCGATTTTCGATCCGACGTCGTTGACGCCACCGAAGCGCGCCAGCACCAAATACCCTCTCACCGATGTGAATGCTGCCGCAGCGGGTGAGGCCCTGGAACTGATTCGGCATTGTGCCCTGATCATCGAAGCGCTGTCGATCACGCCCGCACCCGCGCTCAAAGCCGGTGGCTTGGGCGTACGTGAAGTCAAACGCATCACCAAGGCAACCGGGCTCGACGAACACCGCGTCAGCCTGCTGTTGGAAGTGCTGGCAGCTGCATCGCTCATCACCAGCGGAACCCCCGACCCGCTGCCACCCAACGATTCGGGCGAGGACTACTGGGGTCCAACCCCAGCCGTCGAACCGTGGACCACCGCAACTCCGGCATCGCGATGGCAGACCCTCGCGGCGGCATGGCTCGATGTCCAGCGTGCGCCCTGGCTGATCGGGATGCGTGACCCCAACGACAAACCGGTGGCCGCGCTGTCCGAAGAGGTGCGCTCCCCTGCAGCTCCACGCGACCGTCGAACGATTGCCGAGTTCCTCGCCGAACTGGGCCCTGGCAACGCCATCGCCGAGGGTGAGGTCGCGCGCGGCCTCGCCTGGCGTCGACCGCGTGCCATGTCCCGATACGCGCTTCGACCGGTATCGAAGATGATCGGCGAGGCGACGGCAATGGGCATCGTTGCCCGCGGAGCGCTGTCGACACCAGGTAAGGCGCTACTGCACGGCGGCGACGCCGAGGCCGCGATGCGTGCTGCACTGCCCGAACCGATCGATTACGTCCTGATTCAGGCCGATCTCACCCTCGTCGCGCCCGGCCCCCTCGAACCCGATCTCGAGCACCGCATCGAACTCGTCGCCGATGTCGAATCCGCAGGTGCTGCGACGGTCTATCGGATCACCGAGAACTCTCTTCGCCGGGCGCTCGACGTCGGTATGAGTGCGGCCGAGCTGCACGCCTTGTTCGCCGCGCACTCCCGTACACCGGTCCCCCAGGGATTGACCTACCTGATCGACGACGTCGCCCGCCGTCACGGCCGACTACGCGCGGGGGTCGCCGCGTCCTTCGTGCGATGTGAAGATCCAGCCCTGCTTGCCGAGGTACTTACCTCTGCTGCTGCCGAACAGCTCGCGCTACGCGCGCTCGCACCGACGGTCGCGATCTCCCAGGCGCCGCTCAACGAAGTCATGAGGGCGCTCGACGCGGCAGGTTTTGCACCTGCAGGTGAGGACGCCAACGGCATCATTCTCGATCTGCGCTCACGCGGCGCCCGGATTCCGCTACACCGAGTTCGCTCTGCTTTCAGGGCGCCTGCCATCGCCACCGACGAGCAGCTCACCCGCCTCGTCTCGGAACTGCGCGCCGGCGATCGTGCATCTCGCGCGGGTGGGCGCCCGGTCCTCGCCGACGGGACGCGCGCCACCGGATCGGCGACGATGGCATTGCTCCACACCGCGCTGAAAGCTCGGCGAAGTGTGTCGATCGGATATGTCGACGCGCAGGGGGTCGCGTCGCAACGCATCGTCGACCCTGTCAGTGTCGGTGGCGGCCAGCTCGACGCGTATGTGTCGGCCACCGGTGAGGTCCGCCGGTTCACCTTGCACCGCATCACCTCGGTCGCACTGATCGACTAGGCGCCGAGCGCGGAGCATCACATGGCGCCGGGGGCGTTATATCAGGACAATGGAGAAGTTGCGCACTTTCTTCCATGCAACGCGAGGTTCTCTAGGAGGAACTGTGACCGACGGCCCCCTGATCGTCCAGTCCGACAAAACCCTGTTGCTCGAGGTCGATCACGAGCTCGCAGGTGCCGCTCGCGCCGCCATTGCTCCGTTCGCCGAACTCGAACGCGCCCCCGAACATATTCACACGTATCGGATAACTCCGCTTGCTCTGTGGAACGCGCGGGCCGCGGGCCACGATGCCGAGCAGGTCGTCGACGCGCTCGTCAACTTCTCGCGTTACGCCGTTCCGCAACCTTTGCTCGTCGACATCGTCGACACGATGGCGCGTTACGGTCGGTTGCAGTTGGTGAAGAGTCCGGTCCACGGTCTTTCACTGATCAGCCTGGATCGCGCCGTGTTGACCGAGGTCATGCGGCACAAGAAGATCGCTCCGATGCTCGGTGCGATGGTGGACGAGGACACCGTTCTCGTCCACCCGAGCGAGCGTGGGCATCTCAAACAGCTGCTGCTGAAGATCGGCTGGCCCGCGGAGGACTTGGCCGGTTATGTCGACGGCGAGGCGCATCCCATCGAACTCGACACCGAGGGCGGTAAGTGGACGCTGCGCGACTATCAGGCGATGGCCGCCGATTCGTTCTGGGCAGGCGGCTCCGGCGTCGTAGTACTTCCGTGTGGTGCGGGTAAGACGATGGTGGGCGCCGCCGCGATGGCCAAAGCCAAGGCGACGACGCTCATTCTCGTCACCAATACCGTCGCCGGTCGGCAGTGGAAGCGTGAGCTGATCGCTCGTACTTCGCTCACCGAGGAAGAGATCGGTGAGTACTCCGGCGAGCGCAAGGAAATTCGCCCTGTGACGATCGCCACGTACCAGGTGATCACGCGTCGCACCAAGGGTGAGTACAAGCACCTCGAACTGTTCGATTCCCGTGACTGGGGATTGGTGATTTACGACGAGGTCCACCTCCTACCCGCGCCGGTGTTCCGGATGACAGCGGATCTGCAATCGCGTCGCCGTCTCGGGTTGACCGCAACGCTGGTGCGCGAGGACGGCCGCGAGGGCGACGTCTTCTCGCTCATCGGGCCGAAGAGGTACGACGCCCCGTGGAAGGACATCGAGGCGCAAGGGTGGATTGCACCCGCCGAGTGCATCGAGGTCCGGGTGACGTTGACCGACGCCGAGCGCATGGCGTATGCGGTTGCCGAGCCCGAGGAACGGTACAAACTCTGTTCGACGGCCCACACCAAGGTGGCGGTCGTGAAGTCGATCCTCGCCAGGCACGAAGGTGCGCCGACCCTGGTGATCGGCGCCTACCTGGATCAGTTGAACGAGCTCGGTGAGGCACTGAACGCGCCGGTGATTCAAGGTTCGACGAAGAACAAGGAACGTGAGGTGTTGTTCGACGCCTTCCGGAAGGGCGAGATCCCGACCCTCGTGGTGAGCAAGGTCGCGAACTTTTCCATCGATCTACCGGAAGCATCTGTGGCAGTTCAGGTTTCAGGAACTTTCGGCTCACGCCAGGAAGAAGCGCAGCGACTCGGGCGTCTGCTGCGTCCGAAGCACGACGGCGGTCAGGCGCACTTCTACTCCGTCGTCTCACGGGACACACTCGACGCCGAATACGCCGCACACCGGCAACGGTTCCTGGCCGAGCAGGGTTATGCGTACCGAATCACCGATGCAGACGACTTGCTCGGTCCTGCCATCTGATATTCGTGCTACTAATGAGCATGTGCGCCGTTTCCAGTTCCCTGTCGATGTAGCCCATGCCTCGTCGGTGAACGAGACGATGGCAGAGGTTCGCAGGCTCAGAGTGTCTGCGATCGTCACGGCTGTCGTGTTGGTAGCCGTCGCGGCATGGTTTTTCTGGATGGCTCATCCGTGGTCGTACATTCTGGGTGCGGTATTCCTCATTGCCGCAGCGACCTCGCTGTGGGTCACGGTGTGGGCACCTCGCAAGGTGGGCGCAGTCGAGGACCTCTACGCGAAGGGTCAGCTGATTCCGGCTGTCATCGCCGAGACCCGTCCGCGCGGGGTGACCATTCTCGCTCTGCTGGACATCGCGAAGCCCGACGCCCATGCACGGCACTATGTGCTCGTGACCAGGAGTATTCGCGCCCTACCCGGCCACGAACTGGTCGAAGGGGAACTTGTTCCGTCGATTGCGGTGCTTGCCGACCGGACCACGAACACCACCGGTGACACCTGGCAGATGGTTTCCCCCATGCCCATTGCCTGGGGAACCACCGACGCGTCCGTCATCGAGCGAGCCACAGCGAAGATCACCGAACCCGAATGGTCCTTGCTGCTTGCCAACATCGGCCTGTCCGAGAAGGTGCGTGCGGCCGATAATCAGCAGCTGTTGGTCGATCCACACGAACTGCCCGAGGACCTTCGGTAAGTCCGGACTCAGGAGAACGCTGGGATGACTTCGCGCTCGAACAGGTCGATCCCGGAGCGATCGTAGGCAGCTTCGGGGAAGTAGAAGATGCCGTAGGACAGCCCCTTCGCCTTCAGTGCCGTCAAGTTCTCGACTATCTGTTCCGGTGTTCCGACGGCGGGTACGTTGCGGAAATCCTCGAGAGCGACTGCAGCTTTGTCTGCGCCGACATACTTTCCGAGCCGATCTTCGAGTTGCGTCAACCGATCCGCCACCTCCCTCTCGGTGGAACCGACAGCGACGTTGTAGTTCGCCGAGCGGACGATCGAATCGAAGTCGCGGCCCAACGCCGTGCAATGGCTTTCGAGCACGTCGGACTTGTGCGAGAACGCCTCTAGGCTGCCGTCGAAGTTCGTGTAATCGGCGTACTTCGCCGCGATCTTCAGGGTTACCTTTTCACCGCCGCCCGCGATCCATATCGGAATTCCACCGCTCTGCAACGGCTTCGGCCACACCCGTGCTTCGTCGACCTGGTAATACTTGCCATCCAGTGTCGCCGATCCGGTGGTCCAGGCCTGCCGAAGAATCTGGACGCCCTCGTCGAGACGGCCCAAACGCTCGCGAGGCGGCGGGAATCCGTAACCGTATGCGCGCCACTCCTGCTCGTACCAACCGGCACCGATTCCCATCTCGACGCGCCCGCCCGAGATCAGATCGACGGTGGCGGCGACCTTGGCCAGGTAGGCAGGGTTGCGATAGGCCATCGCAGTGCACATCTGGCCGAGCCGGATACGTGAGGTCGACGCGGCGATCGCGGACATGAGCGTCCACGCTTCGTGCGTGGCTTCTTCGGTGGGTTCGGGGACGGTATGGAAGTGGTCGTACACCCACAGCGATTCCCATGGTCCGGCGTCGGCTGCCGTAGCCAGATCGCGCATGACTCCCCACTGTGCGGAGGGTTCGATGCCGACCAGATCCAGTCGCCAGCCTTGAGGGATGAACAGTCCGAATCTCATGCAATCGAAACTACCGTCGACAGGTAGGGGGGGTTCTTACCTCCTGGACGAGGCGCGCATACCGAATGTGACACCAGCTACGCTGCATGAATGTCCGCGGAGCACCGAAGCCGAACTGTCGAGCGTCTACGCCCCTTCGCGTCGACGATCTTCGCGGAGATGACAGCACTCGCAGTGGCGAGCGACGCGGTCAATCTGGGTCAGGGATTTCCCGACACCGACGGGCCTGCGTCCATGCTCGCGGCCGCTCGAGACGCCATTGCCGGCGGCCTGAATCAATATGCGCCAGGGTCGGGTATGCCGGTCCTTCGCGAGGCCATTGCCGCCGATCGCTCTCGCCGCTACGGCATCGACTACGACCCGTCCTGCGAGGTTCTCGTCACCGTCGGTGCCACCGAAGGAATTGCCGCGACGATCCTCGGGCTCGTCGAGCCCGGCGAAGAGGTCTTGCTGATCGAGCCCTTCTACGACTCGTATGCTGCCGCGATCGCGTTGGCCGGCGCCCGTCGGTCCACGGTCCCTCTCGTTGCCGATGGAACCGGTTTCGCTGTGGACCTCGATGCGCTCGAACGTGCGATCGGGGTGAACACCAGACTTCTCGTGGTCAATTCCCCGCACAATCCGACGGGAATGGTGTTGACGCGTGACGAGCTCGGCCGGATCGCCGAGATCGCCTGCGAGCACGACTTGCTCGTCCTGACCGACGAGGTCTACGAACGCCTGGTCTTCGAGGACTCCGAGCATGTGCCGATTGCATCGTTGCCCGGCATGTTCGAGCGAACCGTCACCGTCTCCAGTGCCGCAAAAACCTTCAACGCAACGGGCTGGAAGACCGGCTGGGCACTGGGCCCAGCCGAACTCATCGATGCCGTGCGCTCGGCCAAGCAATTTTTGACGTTCGTCGGAGGAACCCCGTTCCAGCCTGCAGTAGCGCACGCGCTCACCCATGAAGGCGCCTGGGTGGACCAACTCCGAGACTCATTGCACGCCAAACGAAACGTACTCTCCGCCGCGCTGACCACAGCTGGTCTGGAGGTGAAGTCCAGTAGCGGAACGTATTTCGTCTGTGCCGACGTGGCACCGCTCGGTGAGACCGACGCCCTGGAATTCTGTCGCACACTGCCCGCAAGAATCGGCGTGGCGGCCGTCCCAGTTACTGCGTTCGTAGATCATGCCGAGCCGTGGAAAACCTTGGTGCGCTTCGCCTTCTGCAAAAAAGACAAAGTGCTGGCCGAAGCGTCCGACAGACTGCTGAGACTCTGACAACCACCATGACCGCCAGAACCATCCCCGTCGCTTTCGTCGTCAATGCCACTGCTCTCGCGGCGAGCAGTGGCGTCGATCTGTCGTATCCACTGTCGATCGCGGGAATCGGGCCGGAAACGTTGAGGGATCCGCGCGCACGACTCACCGCCGAACAGGTCACGCTGTTCACTCAGTCCGCATGGCAGCTCACCGGTGACGAGCTGTTCGGATTGGCGTCGACGCCCATGCGACGCGGCAGTTTTCGCGTCATCTGCCAGACTCTCATACACAGTCCCGACCTCGCGTCGGCCTTGAACCGGATGACGGAAACCACGCGAGTGCTCTCGGGACTTCCGCCCATGACGATCACTCGCGGCGAGAGCACGACTCGGTTGACGATGCCGCCCGTGGACAACACTCATCTACCGGAACAGGCCAGGGAGCGGGCCGGCCAGCTGTTGACCGACTTTCGAATGTTGCTGGTACATCGCTTCGCCGCGTGGCTCATCGGTGGTCGGGTGAAGCTGCACTCGGTCGAACTGCCCTACGACATGGCAGACGCGGAAACCGCCAAGCTCTACGACCGAATGTTCGGCACCCGAGTGGCATTCGGTGCATCGGTAGCAGTCCTCGAGTTCGACAATGCCGCGATGCGAGCGCCGATCGTGCAAACCGAGGCGAGCCTGACCGACTATCTGCGCGAATCACCCAACTTATTGTTCACTGCGCGCGATTACGACAGCACCGCATCGTCACAAGTTCGACGAGCACTCGAACTGGGACTTCAGGGCCGCACTCCAGGTACCGACGAGATAGCCGCCAAGCTGACGGTCAGCACCGCGCACCTTCGCAGGCTGTTGCGGCAGGAGGGCACGTCGGTGAACCAGATCCGCGAAGAAGTACTACGCGACGCCGCCATCTCCGGGTTGAGTCGCGGAGATTCGGTCGACGACCTTTCTCACCAGCTCGGATTCTCGGAACCGTCCGCCTTCCGACGGGCGTTCAAGCGGTGGACCGGGCAGACACCTGGCGCGTATCGGTGAAATACCGCTAGGAGACGCAGAACTCGTTGCCCTCCGGGTCGGTCATCGTGATCCACGTGTTCGGGCCGAGCTGCCCGCGAAAGGCGATCGATGCCCCGGTCTCGACGAGGCTTTGCGCTACTGCCTCGCGGTCGTCTCCGACCCGCAGGTCGAAATGCAGCCGGTTCTTCACTGTTTTCGATTCCGGAACCCACTGGAACAACACTCGGGGCGCCGAAGAGCGTTCGGGATCGACGATTGCGGCGCCGATCTTCCAGACGAGCCGACCGTGAAAGAGGAGTGTGTCGTCCTCGCTCGCGTGACCGGCGTCCACCATTTCTCTGATGAATTTCTCGTCCTGCTCCTCGACCTGCCAACCGAGTGCCGTAGCCCACCATGCGGCCTGCTCATGGGGGTTGACGCTGTCTACGGTGACTTGAATTTCGTATCCCATGCGCACACGATAGGACACGAGGGTGACACTATTCGGTGGATCAACCGTTGGAACGTACGTTCGAATGACGCTACGATAGCGACCATGAGCGTGGAACTGCAGGGGTCGCTGTTCACCGACGCCGACGAAGATTTCGGTCCACTCGGACCCTCGGTTACCCGGCGCACTCTCACGAAAGGCGCATGGGTCGATGTCCGCCCCGGATGGGCCAGCACCATGGATTTGTTCGATCGACTCGTCACCGAGGTCGACTGGCGAGCCGAGCGACGCCAGATGTACGACCGTGTGGTCGACGTGCCACGTTTGGTGCGCTTCTATTCCGAGCGCGAAAGCTGGCCCGAGGCACGGTTGCTCGAGGCCAAGTCGGCACTCGATGCGCACTATCGGGCCGAACTGGGCGAGCCCTTCGCCACCGCCGGCTTGTGTTACTACCGAGATGGATCCGACAGCGTCGCCTGGCATGGGGACAACCTCGGCCGCAGCGCCACCGAGGACACGATGGTTGCCATCGTGTCACTCGGTGCCACCCGCCAATTGATGTTGCGGCCACGCGGTGGCGGCGCATCGTTGAAGTTCACGCTCGGCCACG
>JBBPZN010000057.1:0-7656 GCA_038198705.1 Mycobacteriales bacterium | reverse complement strand
TCGACCTCGGCGTTGTTGTTGTCGACGATGCACACGCCGCGCTGGCGACTACCGAAAACCAGTTTCGGCTCCGCATCCCCAGTTCGCACGCCGCCTACTTCAAACTGCGTGACCTATTCGAGTCCGATCTACGCGCCCAATCGCACAAGGTGTGGGAGGACATCAAAGCCGGCGACTACAGTGCAGCAGCGCGTATCCCGTTTTGGTCGTGGGCCGACCGCGGTCAACAAGTGATGGAGATCCTCCACCCCTACAGGTCGGATGAGGAGTTCGAATGGACGTGGCCTCTAATCGCCCACGTCCTGCACCTCTGCTCTGCGACAGTCACGCCGCGCGACATTGAAATTCGGCCGCCCTGCCCGCCTATCGACACCATTCCGTCTTTTGCTCATGCCAAGCGCAGGGTCTATTTGACAGCGACTCTCGCTGACGACAGCGTCCTCGTCACAGACCTGGATGCAAACCCGGCTGAGATCGTTCGCCCCGTGTCACCGGGGAGTGCCGCCGACCTCGGTGACCGAATGATTCTGTCACCGGTCACACTTAATTCCGAACTCGATGACACTCACGTTCGCGCGCTCGCTAAACAGTTCTCCCTAGGCGACCGGGACGGCGACGGGGTTGCTGAAGCACGACCCGTGAATGTAGTCGTGTTGGTTCCAAGCGGTTCGGTGGCGAAGAAGTGGAGCTCGCTCGCAGATCGAACGCTCTACGTTGGCGATTTGGAAGCCGGGGTCGAGGAACTCAAAGCGGGGCACGTCGGACTCGTTGTTCTGGTCAACAAGTACGACGGGGTCGATCTTCCGAGAGCTGCGTGCGAATTGCTTGTGATCGACGGTATTCCGCAACCTATGGATGCAGTCGAACGTCGCGAGGCCCTTGCGTTGCGGAGCAGTACAGGGCGTCAGACACGGGAGGTACAGCGTATCGAGCAAGGAATGGGCCGGGGTGTTCGCGACAGCGACGACCACTGTGCAGTTCTTCTCGTCGGCACAGACCTCGGCCTCGCAGTTCACAACCCGATGTTGTCGGCCCTTTTTTCGCCTGCAACGAGAGCTCAGCTCGACCTCAGCCGAAGCCTCGCACTTAGCATCGCAGGCGGTGGAATCGCAGCAGTGCGCGAAGCACTGTGTGTGTTTCTTGATCGAGATCCGAAGTGGGTTGAACGGTCTCGCCGAGCCCTTGCGAAGATCAAATACGACGAAACCGGATTCGTTCGTCCGGACGCTATTGCCGCGCGCCAAGCGTTCGATTTGGCTGCAGCAGGCCAGACACAGGACGCCGCCGACCGTATTCAGAAGGCAGTGAATGATGCCTCCGAAGACGACCTACGGGGGTGGTTACTCGAACAAAAGGCCGCGTATATGCACTTTACGAACAGCAGTTCCGCACAAACGATTCTCTCCGAAGCCGTGAAGAAGAACCCTTATGTGCTCAGGCCAGCGGCAGGAATTTCGTTCGCAGCAGCGAAGCCAGCTCGTGCTCAGGCCAGGGCTTCTGCCGAATTTCTCGGTGCCACTTATCCCGACCAGATGGCCCTCGTACTGGGAGTTCGATCTTTGGTCAACCGAATTGAGTGGGACGAGGAACTGACTCCGCAGGCTGAACTCGCATGGGAGCAGTTGGGGTTACATCTCGGTTTCGACAGCAGCCGGCCCGAAAAGACCCATGGAACCGGCCCTGACAATCTCTGGATCCTCGGCAACAACCTGCACGCAGTCACAGAACTGAAGACTGGCTGCACGACGGACACGATTGCGAAGAAGGATGCCGACCAGCTAGGCGGTAGTGTCCGTTGGGATCAAGACAACTACGCAGGTGTGAAGAGCCTCCCAGTTCTCGTCCACCCGAGCAGAACGCTCCACGAGAAGGCGCTGAAGGTCGATGGGATGCGTGTAGTGACCCCATCAAAACTTGATGAACTGAAAGCAGCTGTGATCGCGTTCGCCGTTGCGTTGGCAGACGGGCTTGGAAGCTGGCAATTCGAACAATCTGTATCGGACCAGCTGTCGGCGAACCGGCTCCTCGGTTCAGAAATCTTCAATCGATACGGAGAATCAGCCAAGTAGAAGCGGAACGCCCCATCCTGATCGGGAGAGTTGCCGCTCCTAATCCGGCCTGACATAAGGGCTGCTTATCTGCCGCACCCATGCTGAGGGCCAAGCCCGGGATCTCCCCCTGGCTTTCTCCGTCTCGACGTGTCCGTGGTTCAGTCGCGTTCGGCCTGAACCGCGGCGGTGGCGCGCAGCCACAGACTGCTCGATCCTCGCGATCCTCGCGATGCTCACAGCACAGCCGACATGGTGTCGCAACGCAGGCTCGGGCCGAAACCCCTCAACGAGAACTACCATCCGCGGAAACGTGCGGGTCCGGCAGATACAGACGAAGCCACGATTTGTCCCGCTCAGGCCGCGACCCGCCCGCTCAGGCCGCGACCCGTCAGCCCAACGAATGATCGAGGCTACGACGCGGAAACCACGCTCACCTGCCAAGAACAATCCGAAGCGGTGGACACTCGGACCTTCATTCGTCCGATAGCCGTTTTCGCCTTTGTAGTACCTCTACCGACCTCCTGGATCGAAGGGTCAGAGGCCGTGCTGCCATGCAGTTCGTCGTAACCGAGCGGTGACTCGTTTGCTGTCACAGTATCGATGTAAGCAGATATTGCAGATTCCGTGCAGGTCACTTCATAGTTGACCAACCAGGGTGTAGTTGTCGTAAACCACACTTCTCCATCGCCCGTTCCACCTCCCACAAGCGGGAGAGCGGATAGTCGCCCCCTTTGCGTGGCGACAGACCATCGCGTCCTTCGACGCAGTATGGGCTCGTAGAAGGACGCGCAGCCGATGGATGAGAGGTGTATCCGCATTCGATTCCGATAGTCAGAATATCTAAAATCGTCAGTTGAAAACTGTTCCAGCACTCATGTTGTGAAATTGTCAGAGTCCGGCCGACACCGGGTTTACAGTGAGAATCCGGTGTCAGGGCGCGATTCGTAAATCGGCGGCGCTGGAGGTTGGGGCGCCGACTGATGATCGGACTGCCATGTCCGAGGTGCGGACGGCCGCGGCTGGACGGCACGAAACAGCGTCCTCATCGATAGCGGTGGCTGCTCGCCCCTCTCGCTCGCAGTCCACGAGAGAGACGTCGGATCCCATCGCCCATCGAGTACCTGCCCGGACATGACCGGGCCGAGCAGTTCGTTGGCGACGGTGAGTGCAGCCCGTACCTCGTGCAGCGAGGCAGGCAATCCGCTGCGTTCGACACGGCGACGGTAACTGCTCACCCACGACTCGTCGGGCAAGACCAGTGGCGACGGCACTGTGACTCCGCGGCGCTGCTCTTCGCTCCTGATCGCGACAAGCAATTCGCTGGCATCGACGGTACTGCTGCGGGCGAGGATGACGATGTCTGCGAGATCGTGCGGGCGAGTCGAAGGCGACGCCGAAGTGGCACCGTGCCGTTCGTACATCGCGGTCACCTTGTCCGCCAGGTGCCGTGCCACTGGGTAAACCTGCATCGGCGGCTGCGGTAGAAGATCAGGCATCGATACGAACGGGGCTGGGGTGAGAGTGTCCGGCTCGAAATCGGTTGCGCGAGCTGTATTCACGTCGAGGGTGGCACTGGACAACCGTTGACCGACGACGAGGTAGGCGATGCGCGCTTTGTGCTGGCCCCGGTCGGCAGAGACATGCACGACGACGTCGAAAGAGCCGTACTCGCCCTCGCGCTGCGCGAGGGCGCTCGTCAGAGTGGCGCGGAGCGCGGCAGCATCGGCGGCGAACGCAAGGTCAGCGTCGGTGGTCGGACGGGCTTCGTTACTGCGGTATTGCAAGGCGGTTCCGCCGGTGAGCACCCAACTTCGGGCGCTCTCGGATCGGAACAGTCGTGAGGTGAGCTGTTGCAGTGCGAATGCGCGAGCCGCGTCCTGCGGACCCCATCCGGTGTCCGTCCCGAGCTGTCGAAGTCGCGCGATCAGCGCCTTCCGAAAGTCGCCTTCACCGGCGTAGTGCCCCACTCAGGCGCCGACCGGCTCGCGGCACGACCACAACAGCAACTCGAGCAGGCCCCTACCGTCGCGCGCTCGGAGATTCCACCGCGCGGCATACGGAGCGAGAAGGCCGACGATCGTGTCGGTCGACAGGGTGCCGTAATCGATGCAATCGCGCACCACGGTACCCAGATCGCCTCCATCGACACGTTTTTCGGCAAGATCGGTGATGACCCGCGACTCGGTAGCCACCGGCAACCCCTCGTACAGGTCCCAGTCGACTCCTCGCTCTCCGAGAGGCCGGCGGTAGGTTCGAGCCTGTGGATCACGGACGTTAATCCGTCGAGGCGAGGTCAAGTCCACTCCGTACGAGGCAATCGTCCCCATACCCCTGATCGAGCCCGCGCTCTCATGGCTGACCATCACCTCCGGTGCGGCACGGCGCACGGCGACATCGGCGTCGGGGTCCAGCGCAAGCCACTGGGCTGCGACGTTCTCGAACGGGCACCACCCTTCGGCATCGACGAACCCGTA
Organism: Mycobacteriales bacterium; assembly: GCA_038198705.1. Taxonomy (GTDB): domain Bacteria; phylum Actinomycetota; class Actinomycetes; order Mycobacteriales; family Mycobacteriaceae; genus Rhodococcoides. The sequence goes on along the minus strand of JBBPZN010000057.1, from coordinate 3,131 downwards.
GACCCCGTGATGGACCCGGACGAGAATGTTCCGATCTACTGCGCGGGCCAACTCGTACGTGTGAAACCCGCGCTGGCGTGCCTGGGCAGCGGTGAACAACCAGAACTGGTCACGCGAGATCGCGCGTAGTCCTTTCCACTTGTCGGGCATGCAGCAATAATAGCACCCGTGGATCTAGATCACCTCTCGAAAAAAATTGATCCCCACATTCAGGCTCTTCCGACAACTCGCCGCCGCGTTCCTCCCCGAAGTCCGAGGATCTCGTACTGGGACTACTCGTACCAGTACACCTGCAGAACGGCGAAGCACGATCGGTGCTCGGGGGTACCCGATTCTGCATGTTTGGTATCGATCAGCACCGACTAGTGCAGAGTGCGGTTCACTGGCTCTACCGGCTGGCGTTCTCGAGACGATAGTTCGCTACTTTCCAAGTATCGGAATCGTTTTCGAGTGTGACAGTCGCGGAGTATGTGGTGAACGGGGTGATATCGCCGTCGATGTGCTGCACGGTTTGGATGATCGTGACCGGCACGGTGGCACTGTCACCGTCGATGCTCCCTTCGCCGCCGGGCTGCACGACAGCGGAGACTATGTCGCCGCCCCGCGCCCAGGCCGCCCACTCCGAAAGCGGCTTCGGAGCTGGGTTCGGTCGTTGCGCGGCGGCGCTCGCCATCGGCCCCGTCAGGTACTGCTCTTGGCTGTGTAGTGCATCCCACGCGGACTCTTCAACGGCGGGCTGCCAGCTGTACACCCCGGCCATCACCATGACAGCTACGTCGACCGGCTCGCTGCCGAGCGGGTCGATCGCGAAACCTGCGTCCGTGCCGAGTGTCTCTGGGGAATCCGAGGTGTTGGCGAAAAGTAGAACGACGATGACGGCGACACCGGCAGTGATGGCCAGGCCGAGCGCCACCAGTATGGGCGTGATTGTGCGGTTCATGTCGTCTGCTCGCTCTCATCGGTACCGGGTTGGGGCTCTGGTATGTCGTCGGCGATGACGCCGAGTACCGCGGCCTTCGCAATGACGAACGCCATCCGAGAAGCCACCGGGTCGGTCATCGAATTCTGTGCTCCGGCATTGACGTTGGCGATCTCAGGGGTGGCGGATGTCGCTTCAGGACCCTCGAACAGACCGACGATCGCGTCCAGAAATGCTGTCCATCCGCCCTCGTAAATCTTGTCTACGAGACGCACGATCTGCCAGTCGAGCAACTCGTCGAGGGTATCTTCGTCGAAACCGCAATCGAGGAGCCACCCGCGCGCTTCGCTAACAGCCGCCGGATCGCAGTGATGAGCGAGGTAAGGCGGCCGCACGGCCCCGACCCCGCCGGTGTCCCGTGCATCAGCCCGTAGTCGGCTGCAGTAAGCGGCCGTCGCGTGGTCCACGAATGCCTCCCATCCTCCGTCATACGCCGTGCCCACCGTCTGCATGAGCTGGGAGTCGGTAAGAGCGCAGATCACGTCCAAGTCGAAGCCATGGAGAAAAAGCCAGCTGGGAGCATCGCTGATAGCCAACGCGTCCGGCTGGTGGCCGTCGGAGTTCCGCGTCATGGAAGTCTTCCTCCCGTATCTGGGCTATCGGGCGAGGTCATAGTTCGAGGCTGTCGCGGTGATGATGGAGACGTAGTCCTGGGTTTCGGAGAACGGAGGAATGCCCCCGAACTCCTGAACAGCTCCGGGTCCCGCGTTGTATCCAGCGAGCATCAGGTCGACGGGATCCCCTGTGATGGAGCCCGATTCGATACCAGGCCGGATCGAGTCGGCAACCGAGCAGTTGTAGCGGCCCTGCGCCATCACCGCGTCGCCGATGTCATTGGGGTCCCCCTCCCCCTCCGGTCCGGTGACGACACCATTGTCATCGACCGGGAATCCATACGCAGCCCAGGTGCTGGGGAGGAACTGCCCGTACCCCTGCGCCCCTGCCGGGCTGATCAGACCAGGCGTGAACCCGGATTCTTGTTTGAGTTGCGCAGCAAGGATCGCCGGTGAGAGTTCGCGGCACTGCGTAGCCGAGCGTTCGAGCCACGGCTCGAACTCCGGAGGGATCTGGCCGGTAGCGAGGTCTGCGCGATCACCAAGGCCTGCCCCTGGTGCGGTCGTGCACTCCCCCGATGGCGCGGGTGCGCTGCCGATGCCGCCGGGAACCGGACCGTAGGTCTGCCCGGGGGCCGGAGGACCATGCCCGATAGTGGTGACGTGGACATGATCGAAATGATTCTCGGTGGGAGTTCCCCTGTCCTCCATCGTGTTCGGATCCCCGGCGGCGGGAATGTACTGCTGTCGCCAGATCATGTATTCGAGCTGCAAGTAGTCCCGGTTCGCCCACAGGAACTCCTTGACCTGGTCGCCGACAGCTTTGCCCTCCTCGGAGGACCAGTTCTCGATCATGATGTCGGCGGCGCGGCCGGATGGGTGATCTTGCGAGATCGCGTCCGTCGGTCGCCAACCGCCGATGCGCCCTATCTGTGGAAACTTCGCGTGGACAGCGCGTGCCACGCGGACGGTATCGATCTGCCAGTGCTCCTCCGATCCGACCTCGGCCGGGAGCATCGCCATCTCTGCTGATCCACCTGCAGGCGAAGGAGTCGATGGTGCCTTCGGCGATGAAGGCGGTATCGGGCCGTTTCCGGGATCGGCAGCGGCGTCGTAGAACGGTTTCGGGTCGATGGCGTTGCCGGGTGCCCAGCCGCCGGGGTGGTATTCGAAGTGCAGGTGAGCCCCGGTGGTGTCGCCGTTGTTGCCTTCGTCGGCGATATGTTGGCCTGCGGTGACCGTGTCCCCGACACGGACCAGTACACCGTCGGGGAACATGTGGCCGTAGACGGTGGAGACGATCTGACCACCGATGTTGTGGTCGATGACGATCCACTGTCCGAATCCATTAGCGTCACCGGCTTTGGCGACGATGCCGTCTGCGTAGGCGTAGATCGGGGTGCCGAGTGGGCCTGCGAGGTCGATGCCGTTGTGCATGGTTTCCCAACGTTCCCCGAACGGGCTGGTGAGCTGCCCTTCGCTGGTTTTCATGGGTTTGGCGAACGATTCAGCCGGTACACCGCCCGCCGCCGCCGATGCTCCCCCTCGAGTGGGCAGACAATTGGATCTCTCTTCGCGGACATCACCGGTGGTGATGA
>JBBPZN010000056.1:0-17695 GCA_038198705.1 Mycobacteriales bacterium | reverse complement strand
GACGAATATGTGGATCATCACGAGCATCTGTTTCGATGCCTGCGCTGCTCGGTGAACCACAGTCCGAAGCCGATCGTGGGGAAGCTTGCACCGAGTACGCAGACGCCCGTCCAGTCGGCCTGGGTGTAGGCCAGGACCGACAGCGCGCTCCCGATCGACCCCGCCATGAAATACGTCGTCATGTAGGCGGTATTGAGTCTGCTGCGGGCGTCGGGCCGAAGAGGATAGAACAGACTCTGGTTACTGATGTGCGTGCCCTGAATGCCGAGATCGAGCAAGGCCACGCCCGCTGCCAGCAGGAACACGTTGTGTTCTCCGAGTGCTAACAGCACGAAGCTGAGCGCCGTGAGCGCCACGAACCAACCCGTCTGGCGTTGCGCATAGCCGCGGTCGGCCAACGTTCCTGCGAGCCGTGCGGCTAGTGCACCGGCAACTCCGAAGAGGGTGAAAAGCCCGATTCGAGCATCGGACCATCCGTATCCCGGCCCGGACAGTAGAAATCCGATGGACGTCCAGAACACCCCGAACGATGCGTAGGTGATCGTTCCGTATCCGATACGCCACCGGAGCACCGGTTCTTCGCGGATGAGATCGACGACAGAAGCCAACAGCGCTCGATACGACGACGTCGCACTGGGCGGCACGACGGGCAGTGTGCGCACCAGCAGTGCGGCGAAGACCATCAAGATCGCTGCGACGACGAAGACCGCCCTCCAGCCCGCTACGTGCGCGATCAATCCGGCGACCACGCGTGAGAGCAGAATGCCCAGCAGCAGACCTGTCATCACGTTGCCGATGACTCGGCCTCGTTCTTCTTCGGCCGCCAGCGAGGCAGCGAACGGCACCAGAACCTGACCGACGACAGATCCGACCCCGGCGACCATCGCGGCACATGCCAACACCTGCCACGAGGGTGCTACCGCCATCGCCACGAGGGAGGCGCAGGTCACCACGAGCATCCAGGTCATCAGCTTCCTGCGCTGGATGATGTCGCCGAGCGGTACGAGAAACGCCAGCCCGATGGCGTACCCCACTTGGCTGGCGGTCACTACCAGGCCCACTCGGGTAATCGAGGCATCGAGGCTGTCGGCGATGGCACCCACCAGCGGCTGGGCATAGTAGCTATTGGCAACCACCAAACCGGAGATTACCGCCATGATGCCGACGAGCCGCCCGTTCATCCGAGTCGTCGTGGGTAATTCAGAGTGCATGTGCCCATGGTCGACAACGCCCAACGCTCTGTCCAACATGTTATTCCGTACTCATTCATTGATAGAATCGCTCAATGGAGTTGCGACAGCTCGAACATTTCACCGCCGTAGCAGCCGAAGGCCATTTCACCCGGGCGGCGTCCCAGCTGAACATTTCGCAATCCGCGCTGAGTTCGTCGATCCGGGCACTGGAGAAGGAGATCGGCACCGCACTTTTCGAACGCACGACCCGCCGAGTGCTTCTCACCGCCTCCGGGTCGGTACTGCTTCGTTATGCGCGCAGAATCACCGGTGACGTCGCCGATGCACGCGATGCCCTGCGTCAGATCTCCGACGGCGAAACCGGCACTGTCGCAATCGGAACCGTCCAGACATTCACTTCCATCGACTTGCCCGCCGCACTGGGCCGATTTCACTCCGCCCACCCGGGTGTAGCAGTTGCTCTGCGCGAAGGAACCACCGCCGAGTTGCTCGATGCACTCGTCGGAGGGAAGCTCGATCTGGCCTTCGTCGCATTGGATGCACGGCCCCTGGAGGTCGGGATCTTCGCGCTGGCGACCTACACCGAGTCGCTGACTCTGGTCGTCGCCGAAGGACATCCTCTGGCACAACGAAAGTCAGTTTCTCTCGGCGAGCTCGCCGACTATCCCTTCATCGACTTCGAGGCCGGCCGCGGCTTACAGACCGTCGTCGACGCACTGTTCGACAATTCAGGCGTCGACCGTGACATCACATTCCGTATCAGCGACATGGAGCGGTTGTTGGGGTTGGTGCGTCACAGCCTCGGTGTCGCGATAATTCCAGAGCCTCTTGCGCGGCGCCATGCCGACCTGTCCACGGTTGCCATCGACGTACATCCAGCTCCCACAAGAGAATTGACTTTGGTGTGCCGCACCGAGGAGCCCACCAATTCGGCGGCACGCTCGTTCATCGGTGAACTCGGTTGAAACTGCGCCGTACCGATCATCTGCGGTCCATCGAGAGGTAAGGAACAGACTGGTCGACTGATGCAATCCCGTCGCCACCTACGTTAGTTGCTAAGATTCGCAAGTACCACGACCGTGGGCTCCCGACAGTCCTGCTCGAAAAACTGGAGGCGTAGTGGCACATTCACGCGAGCCCTTGTATCGAATGAAGGCCGACTTCTTCAAAACCCTCGGTCACCCTGCACGCATTCGCATCTTGGAGCTTCTGAGCGAGCGCGAGCATGCCGTCTCGGAAATGCTCCCCGAGGTCGGCATCGAGCCGGCGAATCTATCTCAGCAACTCTCCATCCTGCGGAGAGCAGGCTTGGTTGCCGCGCGTCGAGAAGGATTGTCCGTCTCTTACGCCCTGACGTCACCGCGCATCGCCGACTTACTGACCACCGCGCGGACCATCTTGACGGGCATGGTCGCCGGGCAGGCCGAGATGCTGGTCGGCGACGCAGCTGCCGCAGAATCGATCGCCGCGACGGCCAAGGTCGCCGAGCAGTAGCACTCGCACGACGTCGGAGGCAGTGTCGAACCTCACGGGCCCACCGTCTTCATTACTTGCTAATCTTAGCAAGTAATGAAGTAAGAATTCATCCCCCTCTCGCGGTACCGAGGACCCTATGACCGAGTCGCCCACACCGAAGCATGCTCCCGCAACCACTCTCCATCGAGCCGGACAGTCGATCCGTGAACTATTGCCACGCTGGAGCGAATGGAGCACTTCGCTGCGGGCACCCGGTGCGGACCTGCTGGCCGGCCTGATCGTGGCCTTGGTGGCACTCCCCTTGGCATTGGGATTCGGAATTTCGACCGGGCTCGGGGCCGCTGCGGGCCTGACCACCGCAGTCATCGCAGGTGCCGTTGCCGCGGTATTCGGCGGTTCACGCTTTCAGGTGTCCGGCCCTACCGGCGCCATGACCGTCGTCCTGGTCCCGATCGTCCACGAGTTCGGCGGATCCGGAGTACTTGCAGTCGGCCTGATCGCCGGAATCGTGCTGTTGATCCTCGCATTCGCCGGAGTCGGGCGGGCTGTGCGATTCATGCCCGCTCCCGTCATCGAAGGATTCACCGCCGGAATCGCTGTGGTGATCGCCCTCCAACAGGTCCCCGCAGCTCTCGGCATCGCCGACGCGCAGGGCGACAAGGTGTGGCGCAGTGCTGCCGACGCAGTGGTCAAGTTCGTGGATCATCCTTCGGTTCTCACGCCGGTAACGGCACTTGCAGTGGCCTTCGTGATACTCGTCGGCGGACGTTCCTTGCCCAAGGTTCCCATCTCACTCGTCGCGGTCGCCATCGTGACTCTTGCCGCGAAACTGCTGCATCTCGATATGGCACGCATCGGTGAGATTCCATCTGGAATCGCGGCTCCGACACTGAGTTTCCTGCACCTCGAAGACCTCACTTCCTTGTTGGCGCCTGCACTGGCCGTCGCCGCGTTGGCCGCCCTCGAATCGCTACTGTCGGCAACTGCGGCAGACTCGATGGGAGTAGGCACCCGACACAATCCCGACAGGGAGTTGTTCGGACAGGGCCTGGCGAACATCGTCGCACCGCTGTTCGGAGGGGTGCCCGCCACCGGCGCGATCGCGCGCACCGCAGTGAACGTTCGGTCCGGTGCTCGCAGCCGACTTGCCGCGCTGACCCACGCGGTCATTCTCGCCGCAATCGTTTACCTCGCGTCGACGCTGGTCGCGGAAATACCCCTGGCTGCACTTGCCGGAGTCCTCCTCTCCACGACGGTACGCATGGTCGAGACGGCCTCGATCATTGCCATCGCCCGCGCTACCCGCGCAGACACCGCAGTCATGGGAGCAACGTTTCTGGTGACGGTTGCACTCGACCTGGTTACCGCAGTCGCGGTCGGCGTCGCATTCGCCGCAATCCTCGCGCTGCGCGCAATCGCCAAGTCGGCCAAGATCGAACAAGTCCCCCTCGACGACGAGGGACACCAAAGCGAAGAACACGAACTGCTGCGTCAGCACATCGTCGCCTACCGCATCGACGGCGCATTGTTTTTCGCTGCGGCACACCGGTTCCTGCTCGAGCTCGCCGAAGTCTCCGACGTCCACGTGGTCATCTTGCGGATGTCCCGCGTCACTGCCATCGACGCTACGGGTGCCATCGTGCTCAAAGACGCCATCGACAAGCTCGAACGCCGTCACATCACCGTCTTGATCTCGGGTTTGAAACCGGAGCACTCACGACCGCTCCAAGCACTGGGGGTCTTCACCACCTCGGACAGCGAACGTAGGCACTTCTTCGAAAACACGCCTCAGGCAATCGAACACGCCCGCACGCTGGTGCTGACGAACGCCGGCCATACCGAAGGGGACGATCCACAGATCGAGAATCCCGTGGTTCGTCGTCAAGGGTGAGGTACTACGAGCACCGGGCATTTCGCCTGGCGGATCGCTTTGGTCAGTGTGCTCCCGCACATCCGTCTGCGCTGGTGACCGAGGACCAGTAACCGCGCGGTACCGGACGCGATGAGCAGTTCCGATCCCACGCCGGACCCGGCGTAGACGGACGACAATCCCACCGTGGGATGGTCCTCCACGAACGACCCCAGCCTGATGTCCATCGGCGATTGCGGTGTCTCACCGTCGACTCCCCCGACAACATGCGCGACACCCTCGGAGATCGAACGCGAATGGAGGGCCAGAATGTCGGCGCCTCTACTCGACGCCTCGCGAAACGCTTCGGCAACAACGACATCGGAATCCAGAGCGTTTCCATCTCCCAGCGCGACGATCACCGCACCATCGGAACCGATACTGGACTCTCGCACGATCGCGACGGGACACGCCACCGATTCGACCAGCGAGAAGACCGTCGACCGCAAAACGCGCGTGCCCAAAGCATGCCCTCGGCTCACGCCCAGCACGAGCAGTCGCGCAGATTTGGCCTCCCCCAGAATCACTGATTCCGGCTGACCATGCAGCACCGCAGTTTCCACCACCACACTGCTGTCGATCTCGGCTACAGCGTTTACCGCCTCGACGAGAACTCCCCGACCGTAGTCACCATCCACATCGGCTGCACCGTAGACGGACTCGGGTTGGGAACGAGGACTGATCACATGCACCAACCGAAGCGGAGCGCGAAGTCCCTGCGCCTCCTGCACGGCGAACCGGACGGCGCCGAGTGCCGCCGTGGATCCGTCGACTCCGACAACGATCGCACCCACCGGATACGAACTGTTCACCAGGTTCCTCTCGGGTTCACCATCGGCGTGTCGAGCCGATCGCAGATGCGCAGCGCTTCGTCCGAGAACGCTACGAGTATCACGACAATGCCGCGGACCAGACCAAGTTCGTGCCGGTTCCGGATAGTGGCGCAGTCGCGGTCATCGCACCCCCGCATTCGATTGCGCGCGCACTCAAGTTCGCCAGACCACTCGTCGTAGCATCATCAGGCATACCGATCCCATTGTCCGACACCTCGATTCGGAGATCATCGCCGACCGAGAGGATGACGCTGACCGTGTCGGCATGCGCATGCTGAACCACGTTGCTGACCGCCTCCCTGATGACGGCGACAGCATGGTGGGCTAGCTTGTTCTCGATAACCGACAACGGTCCGGACATTCGAACGACCGCACGGATGGGTACGTGTTCGGTGAGTTCGAGGACCGCGTCGTCGATGCGTTGGCGCAGTCGCGTGACGGAATGGGACGAACTCTGCAGATCGAAAATAGTAGATCGTATGTCCTGCACAGTGTCTTGCAGATCATCGATGGTTCTCGTCAAACGTTGGCGAATGTCCTCGGACTCGGTTCGTTGCAGTGTGCTCTGCAACGACAAACCGACCGCGAAGATTCGCTGGATCACGTGGTCGTGCAGATCGCGCGCGATACGATCCCGATCGGACAGAACATCGAGTTCGTGGACCCGACGAGCGTTGTCCGCCATCTGCATCGCCAGCGCAGCCTGATCCGCAAAACTTGCAACCAGTTCGAGTTCGGCATCGCTGAACGATCGGCTGTCCTGCTTTCGCAAGACCACGAGCACGCCGCTGACGCCGCCGGTGACACGCAATGGAGAGATCAGTGCAGGACCGAATCCCTTCTCCAGCGCAATGGACTCGTCATCGAACTTTTCCTTACGGAATGCTGCTCGACGCCGGAACGCGGCACCCGAGCTCGACCCCTCGATCGGAATGGTGGAGCCCAATAATCCTTCGGCACACTGTCCTTCGCTGACCGAGACGACGAGCTGGGTCGAGAGTTCGGAGTCACCTTCGATGTCCTCGGGGACCGCGATGAAAGCCAGATCGGCGGTGAGCAGATGCAATGCCTTTCGCGACACCATCTGCAGTACCTCGCCGATTTCGGCGCCGGCGAGCAGTTCGGTGCCGATGTCCCGTGTGGCTTCCATCCACGCTTGACGGGTGCGCGATTCCTCGTACAGGCGCGAATTCTCGATAGCGATACCTGCCGCCGACGCCAACGCCTGGATAACGACCTCGTCGTCGTCGGTGAAAGACTTGCCGTCCTTCTTTTCGGTCAGATACAGGTTCCCGTAGATCTCGTTGCGGATTCGAATCGGGACTCCGAGAAAGGTTTTCATCGATGGGTGGTGCGGCGGGAATCCCACCGAATCCGGATGTGACGTCAAGTCCCGTAGGCGCAGCACTTCCTGCTGATCGATCAGCAGTCCCAATACCCCACGGCCGGTGGGGAGTGGTCCGATCCGCGCGCGCGTGTCCTCGTCCATTCCGAAATTGATGAAGGCACTCAGCTCGTGACCGTCACCACGCACACCGAGAGCACCATATCGAGCGTCGACGAGGTCGACGGCCGACTTCACGATGGTCCGCAGGGTCACCTCCAAGTCGAGATCGGACGTGATGACCAGCATGGCGTCGAGCAACCCGTCGGCTTGGGCTCTGGCGTCGGCGATACGACCGATGCGGTTCTGAACTTCGAGGAGAAGCTCACCGAGACGCAGTTGTGGCAACCACGATCCGCTGTCACCGTGGCGATCATCCATCCTGAACTCCTCGGTGTCCCCTCGACTCTGCATGCGTATCAGCAAGTTTCGAGGCATATACGGCCGCCTGGGTACGTCGCTCCATCCCCAGTTTCGCCAGCAGTCTGGAAACGTAATTCTTCACGGTCTTCTCCGCCAGAAACATCCTGGCGGCAATTTGCCTGTTGGTCAGACCTTCGCCGAGGAGATCGAGCAAGGTGCGCTCCTGGCCGGTGAGGTGGTCGATGGGTCCCGGCGCTGCCGTTCCCGCTCGCAGCTTGTCCATCAGCACGGCCGCCGCTCGATTGTCGAGCAACGACTTCCCCGAGCCGACGTCCTTGATCGCTCGGGTCAACTCCATTCCGGTGATGTCCTTGACGACGTATCCGCTCGCGCCGGCGAGGATGGCGTCGAGCATCGCCTGATCCTCGGTGAACGAGGTCAGCATCATGGTTTTCAGGTCGGGCAATCGATCGAGAAGTTCGCGGCACAACTCGATGCCGTTGCCGTCGGGAAGTCGCACATCGAGGACAGCGACGTCCGGCTTCAATGCCGGAATGCGGGCAAGCGCCTGGGCGCAACTGCCGGCCTCACCGACGACTTCGAGATCGGGATCGGAATCGATGAGGTCGATCAACCCGCGTCGCACAATCTCGTGATCATCGACCAGAAACACTGTGACCACGCCAACGCTCCCTTACACGCGTCCCCAATGGGCGCCTCATGGCCAACCCTACCTACCCACAGCGTTGCCGAAATCCGTCATCTGTCCCCGAAATCGGCGACCAAAGTCCCTCGAATGGGTGCAGTTGTCCTGCCGTGCCGCGCGGAAAGGTCGGGTCTCATAGAGATACCGCACCATCAGTAAGGAGAACTCGCGATGGTTTCACTCCCGACAGTCGTCGGAGTCGACGGGTCATCCGCATCACTGAACGCAGTTCGGTGGGCAGCACTCGATGCCGAGCTGCACAATTCCGGACTCGTCATCGTCTCCTCGGTCCCCCTGCCCAGGGCGCTGACAGGCTTCCGCACACTGCCCGAACCCGCGACGGAGCAATTCAGGCGCGATACGAAACGAATTCTGGACGAGGCGTTCACGGTGGCCGGGCGAGCGGCCCGACCGATCAGCATCGAAACCCACCTGTCCGATCGACCTGCCGTGAGCACGCTACTCGAGCACTCGACGACCTCCAGAATGGTCGTCATCGGCAGCAACGGACTCGGCGGCACGGATCGTCGCTCGCTCGGTTCGATCAGCTTCGCCCTCAGCACCCACGCACACTGCCCCGTCACCGTCGTCCGTGCCTGGCCGGACGACCATCGGGTACAGGCTGCGAACACTATCGTCGTCGGCGTCGACGGAACGATGGCGAGCGATGCTGCAGTGGCGCTGGCGTTCGAAGAAGCCGCAGGCCGGAAGGCCCCACTCACCGCAGTCCACGCGTGGTCCGATGCGGATTTATCGATAGGAATTCCGGTTCACGGGCTCGAGTGGCCGCTGAACAAGCCCCCTACCGAGGATGCTTTGACGCGGATTCTGGACGAATACTCGCACCAATACCCGTCGGTGTCCGTCCGACGTGTGGTAGTCAGGGACCGACCAGTGCATGCCCTTCTCGATCATGCGCAGGGGGCGCAACTACTGGTGGTAGGCAGCCATGGTCGCGGCGGATTCAGCGGAATGATGCTCGGTTCGGCCAGTCGATCGGTACTCGGACGTGCCATCTGTCCTGTTGTGATCGTTCCATCGTCCGGTCGATTCATAGCGAGAGAGGACTCACAGGTCGCCTCCACTCCATCGAACCGGTGACGAAACCGACGCATGCAGTTTCCTTGCGAACGAACGCACCAGGGCACCCCGATGCGTTCGTCGCGTCCACGGGCTAGCTCATATCGGTGGCGATAATATTCTCGATATTCCGTTCCGCCAGTGCAGTGATGGTGACGAACGGATTGACACCGACATTGCCGGGGACCAGGGAACCATCCATGACGTAGAGCCCCGGATACTCGGGGAGCCGACCGTAGTTGTCGGTTGCCTTGCCCAGAACACAGCCACCGAGCGGGTGATACGTCAGCTGATCGCCCCACGTCTGCACGGGTCCGAAGAGATCGGTCCGGTAGATGGTGCCTTCCTTTCGGTTGATCTTGTCGAACAACTTCTTCGTCATATCGATCGACGGTTGGTTTTGGGAGCGTTGCCAATCGAGCCCGACCTTGCCGGTTGACGAGTCGTACTGAAACTGTGCACGTTCGGGGTTCTTGGCAATCGCCAGGTACAGACTCACCCACAGTTCGGCGCCAGCCGGGAACGGTGCGATTTCGGCGAACACCGGCGCGGCGGGGTCGGCCCAGTTGTCGATACCGAGAACCGGTATCGACGATTGCTTGGCCCCTGTTCCGTCCCAGATGTGGTTGGCACGGCCCACCATCACGTTGCCGTTGTGGCCCCATTCCTGGCCGACAGCTCCAGGCAAATTCGCCAGTTGCCCTTGCGCTTTCATTGCCACCAGCAGCTTGCTCGTTCCGACACTGCCTGCTGCGAAGAAGACCTTGTCTGCTGTCACGGTCTTGGTGCCGGTGACATTTCCCTGCTCGTCGATCTGGTTCATGACCACCTGATACCCACCGCCCGTGGCGGCCGGCTTCACTTCCGTCACGACGTGCAGCGTGGTGATGGTGAGTTTGCCGGTCGCTGAGGCTTGGGCGAGGTACGTCTTGTCGAGGGACTTCTTGCCGGCGTTGTTTCCGTAGATGACTTCCGATGCCAATGCCGATTTGCTCACCTGCCCGGCGGCTTCCTGTTTCATGTATTCGAAGTCGTACACATTGGGCACGAATGTTGTTGTGTAGCCGGATCTCTGCGCGGTTTTGCGTCCTGTTCTGGCAAATTTGTAGTACGGGGTCGACTCGAACCACGCTGGGTCGACGTTGTTCACCCCCAGCGCGGCGTTCGCCTTGGGGAAGTAGGTCGAGTACATCGCATTGGAGTCGACGTTCGGCAGGATTTCCTCGAAGTAGTTGCGTTTCGGCGTCACAGCCATTCCGCCGTTGACGAGCGATCCACCACCGACTCCGCGACCCTGGTAGACCTTGATTCCACCGAAGTCTTCGATATCGAGAACACCGACGTATTTACTGATGTTCTTGTCGACCGAACCACCGGAAAAGTGCGAAACCGGTTGCACAGTACGAGTTCGGAGCCACGTCGACCGACCGTCCGGCGACAGCATCGGACAGAAGATCTTCCCGTCCGACCCCGGCGTGGTCCAGGCCTTGCCCATCTCGACCATGTGCGTGTCGATCCCGGCTTGCGTCAATCGGAGTGCGGCTACCGCCCCGCCGTAACCGCTACCGATGACGAGCGCGGCAACCCGATCGCCGTCACCCAATGCCCGCCGCGGCGCCGCCGCGGCAGTTGTCCACGAAGACGAGAGTGCCGCTGCACCGATAGCCAATCCTGTTGCGGCGAGAAAGTTTCTGCGCGAGAACCCCGAAGTGGTACCCGAAGATCGATCTTTGGATCCAACGCGAATATTCAAGTAAATCCCTCTCGTTCGGTAACCCCCTCGCAGAGATATACCGTCCGAGAGAGGACCGCGCGAGCAGTACTGGCTAGTAACGTCACGGTGCCGTAAAGATTCCTCACAAGCGTTCGGTACACACGGGGGTTCACCTGTCATGCCAGGATCCAGATCACGGTGGAGTGAGACCGATTTGGTTGAATCCTCAATCCTTTCGACCGTTCGTCTACCCACGGCCCTGTCGCCTTCACTCGAACAGCGGCGGGCTCGTCCACGCTCGCGCCGTCCTGACTCCAGGCCGAATCCGCAGAACAGGACAAACAAATACCTGCCCGTTCAGTGACGTACCGGCGGCGCCGGATCCGAGAACGAGTGCAACTCGAGCGCTGTCGTGTACATGAAAATTCAAGGTCGAAGAATATCTTCCGGATACTTTGTATTTCCCAGAAATAGGAGTAGCCGTTGCTCAGTCGAGCGCAGTGCCGTCGGCCGGAATCGCCCTACCATCGGAGGTGTGCGCGCCGCCGTCGAAGCGGTGGAGGGTGTTGCCGCCCGCACGTTTGGCCGCATACATCGCGATATCGGCCCTGGTGTAAACGCTGTCGAACATTGCACCGAGAGTAGCCGCATCGGCATGCGCAACCCCGATACTCACAGTGACCCCCACTTGCGCCCCTTCCGCAAAACGAGACTGTAGTGCGTAAGCCTGCGCGAGGGCCTCCACCGGATCGAGGTGAGTAACGACCGCGAATTCCTCTCCCCCGGTGCGAGAAGTGACAGCAGGAAACTTGAACGCCGCGTGAATGGCATTCGCGGCCGTACGCAGAACGAGGTCGCCGTGGGCATGACCGTGCCGATCGTTGACGGCTTTGAAATCATCGAGATCGATCACCATCACCGTCACCACTCCTACCCGATCACCGAGCTCGGCGATCGCGGCAGCAAGCCCCCGCCGGTTGCGCAACCCGGTCAAAGGATCGTAAAACGCCGCCGATGCATCACGGCGCAGCACAAGCATCAGGACATAGGACAGCACGGGAGCGGAGAACAACACCAAGATCAACAAGACCAGATACGCGCACGCGAGCACCACATCCGCGCCAGGCTCGATCACCGCACGCACGAACAAGACACCGACAATCACCCCAACCCACAGCTGATGACCAACGATCATCCTCGGACTGTGAAACGCCGCGATATAACCACCGTTCACAGCGAACCCCGCAGCACACGGCAACGCAACGAACGGGTCGGCAAGCACCAACAACCCTGCCGCGGTGAACAGTTCCAGATAGACAACGAACAGACGTGAAAAGTTCTCCGTCGGCCACGGCCCACGGACCCACACGAGACCGATCACAGATCCGACACCGGCAAGACCGAACGCAAGATACTGCCCGAGACCACCGGGCACCCCTACCGGGGTGAAGGTCGCCAAGACAGCCAACACCGCGGACAGCCAGCACCAGGTACCCAAAGCGATCCGAACAGGACTCGGCAGCGCAGTGGAACGCTGGTAGGGCGCGGTCCATACGGTGTCAGCGGAGCAAGCACACCATCGAGCGAGCAGAAACCTAATCGGCAGAGCCCTTCCGTGCGAGATGTCGCGTCACTACAGCCCGATGTGATGTACGGGCCGACCCCACGTCCGTAGCGACGTACCCAGTGTGACAGAAAACGGACTGTCTGGTTCGGCAGTGCAATCGAAACCGATCTCGCAACAACCGCTTACTACTTCGATTCCGTTCACTGAGTGAATAAAATAGTGGAGAGCCTTATGAGTTCGCCTCGCTCCTTCTCGTTCAGCACCGAGAATGTGTCCTCCTCGACTCGGTCGAGGACACGGTCGCTTTCGGCGAGTAGTCCGCGTCCAGCGTCGGTGATCGTCACGATCTGGCGCCGCCGGTCTCGGGGGTCACGTTCGCGCACGAGGTATCCGCCGTCCTGCAGTCCGTCGAGGTAGGCGACGATGTCTCCCGGATCGAGAACAATCCTGTCCGCGAGCATCTTCTGGTGCGATGGGCCGAGCTCCTCGAGCGCGCTGAGGATCGCATGCTGGTTGGGGAGGAGGCCGACTTGCATGAGAGCTTCCGCATACAGCTGTTTCACCCGCAGCGCGGCACGGACGAATACGAACCCAGGTCGGCGGGCCAAACGGAGCGCAGATTCAGGTGAACTCATGCCCCGATCATAGGGTTCCCTAACTCTCGAGACCCCCAACAATGCGTAAATTCGACCAGACACGTTGGTGCGCAGTTAAATTCAATGCGGGATTGAAGTCGAGTCGACATATCGAACATATTGCTTGGCATTGCCAATCATTAGGCCGTATGGGTAATATTCCACTTACCCGTACACCGCCGGGTCATCCATCGAATGAGCAGGACCCCGGTCGCACCGATCGAAGGAGCACGATGATTCAGGAACTGTCATACCTCGGCCTAGGCTCACCACGCGCCGAGGACTGGCGCCGATACGGCACCGGACTACTCGGGGCGATGCTCGCTCCGGATGGCCCGGATGGCGCCGTCCGTCTCGCCGTCGACGACATCAACTACCGCATCGCCGTCCATCCCGCCGCAGAGGACGACTTCCTCTACGCCGGTTGGGGCGTCGCCAACGAGACCGATTTACATGCATTCGCCGGCCATCTCGAATCCCATGGGGTGAAGGTTCATTGGGGCGATTCACAGCTGCTCCACGAACGCGAAGTTGCCGAACTCGCCTGGTTCGAAGACCCTTGGGGAATTCGCCACGAACTGAGCTGGGGTAAGGCAGCGACGCCGTTGTCGTTCTCTACCGGGCGCACCATGCGGGGCGGGTTCGTCACCGGGGACCAGGGACTCGGCCACATCGTCTTCCAGGTCCCTGACATCGAGAAGGCCAACGAGTTTTACGTCGACATCCTAGGTTTTCGTCTGTCCGACCGCATCACCACGAAGTACGCCACAGTCCGCTTTTATCACATCAACGGCCGTCATCACTCACTCGCATTGTCAGAGTTCCCAGGCCATATCGGGTTCAACCACCTCATGCTCGAGGTCGCGCACATGGACGACCTGGGCAGACTCATCGATCTGCTCGACGAATACGACACCGACGTCATGCAATCCCTTGGACGCCACACCAACGACTTGATGACCTCGGTCTACATCGGCAGTCCGTCCAGTCTGCAGATCGAGTACGGATACGGCGGCCTGACTGTCGACGACCTCAGCTGGGTTGCCCGAACCTATACACGCCCCAGCTATTGGGGCCACAAACACTCCGACATCGCAAGGACTGAACTGCCAGGGATCATCAAACCGCTTGTAGCCGAGCTGATCTGATCACTGACGTCCGGCGTTCAATGATCGACGCGAGGATCAGTTCCTTAACTTATCGTTCCGAACGCCCGGAACTGAAACATGTTCTAGTATTGCCGCATGGACGTGACCTACGAGGGGACCCAGCGGGAAATCGCGACCGACAAGGGGGTGCTGAGATATCACGAGGCGGGCGAGGGACCTCCGCTCATCCTGTTGCACGGTTCAGGCATCGGCGTGAGCGGCTGGCGAAATTATCGGGGAAACCTCGACGTCTTCGCCGAACACTTCCATTGTTACATCCTCGAGTTCCCCGGATTCGGCATCAGTGATCCGGTCGACGGACACCCCGTCATCACCGCGAGCTCATCGGTGATTCGCTTCATGGACGCCCTGGGTATCGAATCTGCTGCGATGATAGGCAACTCGATGGGCGGGGTCGTCGGGGTCAACGTCGCCATGAAATTCCCCGAGCGGGTCGCCAAGCTTGTCACCATCGGCGGAGTGGGGCCGAACATCTTCAGTCAGAACCCAAGCGAAGGCACCCGGCTGTTACAGGAATTCGCCGACGGTCCGAATCGCGAAAAGCTGATCCGCTGGCTCGAGTGCATGGTCCACGACCCTTCGGTGATCACCGAAGAGCGGATCGACGAACGCTGGATGAGCGCAAAAGACCCTGCGTCGCACAAGACGCTGGCTGCAATGTACGGCTCCACAGCCTTTGCGCTGCAACAACAGATGATGGCCCAATCGAACACCCCACCGTATTGGTCGATGATGCACAAGGTGCAGTGCCCGACCCTGATGACGTGGGGACGTGAGGACCGGCAGTGCCCGCCGGACATGCCGATGATCCCGTTGAGACTGATCCCCGAGGCCGAGCTGCACATATTTCCGAACTGCGGGCATTGGGTGATGATCGAAGCCAAGCGGGCATTCGAACGAACCACACTCGAATTCTTGCTCCGATGAGCTGACCATCACCGATCCAGGTCGCATGACGAATATCCGTCGGAATGGTCGAGAGGTGTTCTGAAATGCAGGAATCGGTACCGCATATTTGGTCGATGCTGTCCGAACGCCGCTGGGACGTCGCCTCGGTGGGCTCGACCCAGGCAACGTGGACAACGTGATATTCGGCTGCGCGGATGCAGTGGGACCATAGGCAGGCAATGTTGCGAGAACCGCTTGGCTCGCGGCCGGACTCCCGGAGCACGTTTTGGGCTTCACCGTGGACCGTCAGTGCGGCTCCTCCCAACAAGACCTTCATTCCGCGGCTGCCGCGGTTATCTCCGGGACCGCAGAACTCTTATTGGACTGACCCTCGATGACATCGATCTCATCGAAATCAACGAAGCCATCGCCCCTGTTGTTCTCGCATGGCAGCTCGAGACTGGAGCCGATCTGTCGAAAGTCAATGTCAATGGCGGCGCCATCGCGTTCGGACATCCCTCGGCGTGACCGGCGCACGCCTGATTACCACTCTTCTGCACGAACTGGAACGGACCGGCGGGCGCTTCGGCCTCCAGACCATGTGCAAGGGCGGCGGCCAAGCCGACGTGACAATCATCGAACGACTGCAAATTGGGCGATATGACGTCCAGACAAACGCTGAACTCTTAGCGCCACAGTCGAACTGAACTGCGGTCCTGGGAAACCGGTCGGCAATGGAGATGCAGAAGTATTCTGGTTGGGTTTTCAAATACACCGCATTGTGGACGGTATGACCGATCGGTCTGGCCGGATTCGAATGCTAACCGAAACGGTCCCAACCCACTGACCGCGTATTACTCTGCGCCCATGCGTATTTCGATACGGCTTTTCACCGCAACAGCACTGATCATGGCGTGGTTGTTGGTACCCGGCGCCTGGCTATCCACCACGCTGGCAACGTCCGCCACCGCCGCACCCCGCCGTTGTCGGTCGGTGAGGACTTTCTGTGGGGCGTGTCCACCGCCGGCTTCCAGGCCGAGGGGTCCTCCCCGGACAGCAACTGGTCTCGATATTCAGCTTCCGAAAATGCCGACGACAAGGTCGGCAACTCAGTCGACTTCCGTCATCGCTATCCGGAGGACATCGAGAACGCGTCGAAACTTGGTATCTCCGTGTTCCGTTTCAGTGTCGAATGGGCGCGCGTGCAGCCTGCACCCGGAACCTGGGACGCAGAAGAACTTGCGTACTACGACGACGTCATAGCGCAGATCCACGCTCTTGGAATGCGTCCGATGATTACTCTCGACCACTGGGTGTACCCCGGCTGGGTGGCCGATCAGGGCGGTTGGACCAACCCCAAAACAGTCGATGACTGGCTGGCCAACGCTTCACATGTGATCGACCGATATGCCGGCAACGACGCGCAGTGGATCACCATCAACGAACCGACCGCGTACATCATCAAAGAACTCACCTTCGGCGGCATCACACTCGCCCAGGCACCGCAGATGATGGACCGCCTCGTCCAGGTGCACCGGGCAGCGTTCGACATGATCCACGCCGAAGATCCCGGCGCACCGGTCAGCAGCAACCTCTCCTTCATCCCCACGGTCGCTGGACTTTTCGACTCCACCTTCGTCGACCGCGTCCGCGACAAGATGGACTTTCTCGGCCTCGATTACTACTACGGGCTCTCGGTTGACAACATCACCGCGACGTACGCCATCTTCGACCAGCTTTACAAGGTCAAAACGCAGCCGGAAGGCATCTACCACGCACTGATGTACTACAAGGACAAGTTCCCCGACCTGCCGATCTACATCGTCGAAAACGGCATGCCTACCGACGATGCTCAGCCGCAGACGGACGGCTACACCCGATCCGACCATCTCAGCGATCATATCTACTGGCTCGAGCGAGCCCGCCAAGACGGTGCCAACGTGATCGGCTACAACTACTGGTCCATTACCGACAACTACGAATGGGGTTCTCACCGTCCACGTTTCGGCCTGTACACCGTTGACGTAAAGACTGATCCGTCACTGGCCCGTCAGCCCACCGATGCAGTGGAGACCTACCGTCGGATCATCACCGACAAGGGTGTCACCGCGAATTACACCCCGGTCCGGCGACCAGGTTTCTGTTCGCTGTTGACCTTTCCGCAAAGCTGCCTCGAGCCGCCTTCTGTCCCCCGCTGAGCTATCTGAAGCCCGAACAACACGAAAGCAGCGATCTGGCGTCTTGCGGGTCGGTTGGTAATTGGCTGATTACCGGCTTCCGCTTCGGCTGCCGACACCGGCGTCAACTGCGGGACACTGGCCTGAATCCGGAACTTCGCGACGGTTGCTTCAGCTCTCTGTACGAACAGAGGTTCTATGCGTAGGTTTGGGTTGTATCAACATCAGCCGTCATAGCAGTCCGAGGTCAGTCCGATGACGGCTGAGAGCCTTTCGCGCAGCTTGATAGCCGGGGCGATCCGCAGCGGACTGATCCATCGCGTGAGGGAGCGTCATGACAAGCAATAGTTTCGGTGCCCGCGGCCAGCTGAGCGTGGATGACAAAACCTACGAGATTCACCGGATCGACCAGATCGAAGGGGCCGGGCGCCTGCCCTACAGCCTCAAGATCCTCCTGGAGAATCTCCTGCGGAACGAGGATGGGCGTCTGGTCACGGCCGAACACATCAACGCCCTTGCCGGATGGGACGCCGGTTCCGAGGCCAACTCGGAGATCCAGTACACCCCGGCGCGGGTGCTCATGCAGGATTTCACCGGTGTC
>JBBPZN010000055.1:0-17740 GCA_038198705.1 Mycobacteriales bacterium | reverse complement strand
TCTGTGGATAGATGTCCGGGTTGTGGACAACGGCTGTCTCCGAGGGTCTCGGGCGTCAGTGTGTCGGTCGAGCGTGTTAGAGGAGCGCGGACTCCACGTAGGTGTGTCCCACGACCTCGGGACGGGCCGTTCCCCCGGTCAGGCCGGCCAGTATGCCGATCACGGCGTCGACGTCCTCGACCTGAACCGTCATCACCGCACGAGAGCGATAGTCGATGGACACGATGCCGACCCCCCGCGCCCGAAGTTCCGATTCGACTCGGCCGACCTCGGTGTAGTCCAGTTGGACCTGCACCAGTTCACGACGCTCGCGCCGCAGGAGTCGGGCGTTCTCGAGTGCGTGCGTGACCGCATCTCCGTAGGCCCGGGCCAGCCCGCCGGTTCCGAGCTTGACACCACCGAACCAACGAGTCACGACGGCAAGGACATTGGTCATCTCGCGACCCACCAGGACGTCGAGCATCGGGCCACCTGCAGTACCGCTCGGTTCTCCATCGTCGTTCGTCCGAAGGATCAGATTGCCCGGTACGTCACCGACAATGAATGCCGAACAGTGATGTCGGGCAACGGGATTAGCCGAACGGGCTGTCGCGATCACAGCCCGCGCTGCTTCTTCCGACGGTGCGCGTTCGACCACCGCGAGGAATTTCGATCGCTTGACCTCGATCAGCGCCTGTGCGCGTCGTTCCACAGTGAAAAACAATGCATTCCTCGCCTTCGCAATCGAGAGTCGCGGACGGGTTACGCCGCAACCTGCTCCGAGTTCGCGGCTTCCGATGCGTGGACGAGCTCGGCATAGTGGCTCTCCGATGCCATCAGCTCGTCGTGGGTACCGGATTCGAGGATTCGACCGCTGCCGAGAACTGCAATGTGGTCCGCGGACCGTACGGTCGAGAGTCGGTGCGCAATGAGGATCGTGGTGCGTCCCGCCATGAGTTCGTCGAGGGCGTCCTGCAGCGCCCGCTCGGTCCGAGTGTCGAGTGCGCTGGTCGCCTCGTCGAGTACGAGAATCGGCGGGTTGCGCAGGACGGTCCTGGCGATGGCGAGTCGTTGCTTTTCTCCACCGGAGAACCGGTATCCACGCTCCCCCACCAGCGTGTCGTATCCCTCGTCCAGTGCGGTGATGAAGTCGTGGATCTGGGCTACACGGGCTGCGTGTTCGATCTCGGCATCGGTTGCCTCAGGTTTGGCGAACCGGAGATTCTCGCGGATCGACGCATGGAACAGGTACGTCTCCTGCGATACGACGCCGACGAGTTCGGCCACGGTCGTGGTCTGCAGATCCCGAAGATCGACGCCGTCGATGGTGATGCGTCCGGACGTCGGGTCATGAAGCCTCGCAGCGAGGTACCCGAGCGTGGTTTTACCAGAACCTGTCGATCCGACCAGGGCCAACGTGCTCCCTGCCGGGACCTCGAGGTCGATGTCGGTCAGTGTTGGTTGCGAGGCGCCGGTGTACGAGAAGCAAACATGGTCGAATGCGACGTCGCCGCGTACGTCTTGCCTTGACAGAACCTTCGGGTTCTTCGGTTCGGCGATGTCGATCGGGAGGTCGAGATACTCGAATACCCGGCCGAACAATGCCAGCGAGCTCTGCACTTCGACGCCTGTGTTGAGCAGCTGCATGGTGGGGCGGAAGAGTTGGGTTTGCAATGTGGTGAATGCGACGAGTGTGCCCACGGTGAGTGCGCTTCCGTTTCCTATGGTCACTCCGGCGAACCAGTACACGAGGGCGGGCATGATCGCGAAGCTGATCTGCATGCTGGCCATTCGCCATTTGCCGGCCATCATCGCTTTGAGTTCGACATCGGCGACTTCGTCGGACCGACTGGCGAACCGATCGGTCAGCACGTGCGCGGATCCGGTCGTCTTGCCGAGCAGGATGCCACTGACGGACAGGGATTCCTCGATCTGGACGGAGAGTTCGCCGAGCAGTCTCTGTCTGGTGATGGAGATCTTTCGGCGCTCGTTGCCGATGCGACGCGCTATCCGGACGAAGACCGGCAGGATCACCAGGGAAAACAGGGCCAGACGCCAATCGAGCAGAAACAGGGCGACGACGGTCGCTGCCACGGTGGTGGCGTTCTGCGCTATCGACGTCGCAGTGCTGGTGACGACGGATTGCATTCCACCGATGTCGTTGGCAATGCGAGACTGCACTTCGCCGGTGCGGGTGCGGGCGAAGAAGCCGAGTGACTGCTTTTGCAGATGCGCGTAGACGGAGACTCGCAGATCGTGCATGAGCTTCTGGCCGACGCCGTTGGACATCCAGGTCTGCACGACGCCGAGAGTGTTGGTGATGATGGCGACTGCGATCATGCCGACGGCGATCAGCGTGACGAGTGTGACGTCGCGATCAGGGATGGCATGGTCGAGCAGTTCGCGGAGTAATAGAGGAGAGGCCAGTGCGATGACTGCACTGAAGACGATGATCGCGGTGACGACAGCGATACGCGCTCGGTAGGGATGAAAGAGGGCGAGCACTCGGCCGACGGGAGCAGGATCGGTGACCGTCCCGGTATCAGGAGCGGAGACTGCAGATTTCGTGAGTGGGCGTACCAAGAAGACCTCCAGGTTCGATGAACGACATAATGCAGAGGCTACCTCATTATGAGGTTGTCAGCAATGAAGCTATGCTTCGGTCATGCCTACGGGAGACAGCCCAACCATCGCCGATTCGTTCATGGCAGTCGCACGGCGAATACGCCACACCCACATGAATGCACTCGAGCCGTTCGATCTCAATCCGTCGCAATCTCGGGCCCTTCACGTCCTCGCCCGCGAAGGTCAACCGATGCGGCTACGCGCTCTCGCCGACAGGTTACGCATCGTCGCACGCTCGGCGACGGACATCGTCGACTCGCTCGAAGCCGCGGCGCTGGTGATCCGCGAACCGGACCCGCAGGACCGACGTGCCGTATTGGTCTCGTTGACAGACTTCGGGCGCACCCAGCTCGACGCCATCGATTCCGCACGTCGCGCTGTCGCCACCGAACTGTTCGACACGCTCGATGCCGAAGAACGCGAGCAGTTGTCACGGATCCTCGACAAGATCACCGAGGCCTGGTGATCTCGAGAAAAGTCAGAGTCCGCTTTCTCGATCACGCTTCGAGAGCTCCGCGAACATGGCGTTGTGCGCGGCCAAATCGGCGTCGTGATCGCGTTCGGCGGCACGATCGGAACGCGTCGCGTTTCGCGTGTCACTACGGGACCACTGGATGAGCAGCGAGAGCATGACCAGGACGAGCGGTATTTCGCCCGTCGCCCAGGCGATACCGCCGCCCAACTGCTGGTCGCCGAGCAGATCTGCGTTCCAGTCGAGTCCGAGGGAGCGGTAGAACCAGCCGCCCATCACCGTGGTCTGGCTCATCAGCGCCACGCCGAAGAACGCGTGGAACGGCAGCGACCCGAACACCATCGCGAGCTTGGTGATGGGTTGAATCGGCCTCGGCGAGGGGTCGACTCCGATGACCACCCAGTAGAACAGGTAACCGCTGAGGATGAAGTGTGCGTTCATCAACAAGTGAGCTGTGTGGTTGTCGAGGACAGCGCCGAAGATCCCACCGAGGTAGAGCACGTAGAAGCCGCCGACGAACAGCACTGCGGCAACTATCGGTTGGGTGAGGAATCGGGAGACCTTGCTGTGCAGACCGATCAACAGCCATTCCCGCAACCCAGGAATTCCGTTCTTCCCTGCTGCCGGCAGGGCGCGTAACGCCAGCGTCAGTCCGCCACCGAGCGCCAGCAGAACCGGGGCAAGCATGGACAGCGCCATGTGCCCACCCATGTGCACGCTGAACACCGCAGACGAATACTTGCCGACCCCCGACGACGTGGCGATCAACAGGGTGAGGCAGCCGAGCATGAACGCAACTGTGCGGCCCATCGGCCACGCGTCTCCCCGTTTCCGCAGCCGACGGACGCCGAGTACATACATCACGGCGAGCAGTATCGACGCGGTGCCGAAGATCAGATCGAATCGCCAGTCGAACGCCAGACGAGCGACGGTCGGCGGTCCGTCCAAGTTGTAACCCAGCGCGGCCTCGGTAAGCGAAAGATTCGGATCGATATCCGAAGGCGGAGGTGTGCGGCCGAGTCCGACGGCAAGTCCGATCGTCGCAGCGAAGACGAGCACCTCACCACCCGCGAATCGGATGAGTGCTCCACGAGACTCAGGATCGGCAGCCAGAGCGGGAAGCGACCTACGCCGCTGGATCCACCCGAAGAATCCGAGCACCGTCAACGCCGTGATCTTCCCGAGGATCAGCAGACCGTAGGTGGAGTCGAACAGGTTCGAGACCGATACTCGGACGAGTGCATTGATGACACCGCTGACGGCCATCACGACGAAACAGACGGTTGCGATCGTGGAGAACCTTCGAGTCGCGACGTCGGTGTGCGCGCCCTTACGCCGAGCGTGAGTCAACACTGCGAAGAGTCCGCCCGCCCAGAGCGTCGCCGCAACGAGATGCAGGATCAGGCTGTTGGTTGCGTAGTCGTGCGATCCGCCCGAAGACGAATGTCCGGTGGCAGCGATCGGCATCAACGTGCCGAGCGCAAACACGAGAAGCAGAGGCGTCCACGACCACTTCAGCACGGCCCGCGACGCGATTGCCAGGAGCACCGCCAGGATCGCCGTCCAGCGCCACGCACTGGCGATCTCGACTTGTTCTAGTGCGACCCACAGGTTGCTCGGTTGGATCGCCGTGGTGAACGGTTGACCCGAGGTATCGGACAGGGTCAGCGGGACCAGTACCAGGGCGCACGCGGCCCAGACGATCGCTGCCACAGATCCCGTACGGACCGCCCGATAGCCACCGACGTCGAGCACCCCGTTCTTCTGCGGCGGAAACAGAAACGCCGCGAGCACGAACGACCCGATAGCAATGGATACGGCGACCTCACCGATCGCTCGCACCGCAGGAAGTCCGTAGACCGTGGCCGGTCCTGGATCCGGAATGCCGAGCAGAACCAACGCGTCCGATGCGGACAGGGTCACTACCAGCGCCGCGACAACGCCGGCTATCGCGCCCGCGGCAACGAACACGGACGTCGTCGCCGACCCCGGGACATCTTTGGACCTGGCCCCACTATCAACCTCGGCTCCAGCCGTGCTCGAGGTTTCGGTCCGATCCACTTCCGGTGCTGCCATGCCCTCCAGAGTAGGAGGTCCGAGCCGCGGCGGGAAAGCCAGCGCCCGCCAACTGCTACGAGCCGTCGTAGATCATGTGGCCTGCACCACGCAATCGAACCCCTCCATGCGGATCACGGTGCAACACGGAATGTAGACTCATGCACCGTGCTCGGACGGATGCCTTTCGGCTGTCCGCACCACGCCTCCGTAGCTCAGGGGATAGAGCAATGGCCTTCTAATCCATTGGTCGCAGGTTCGAATCCTGCCGGGGGCACTTTTACGCGAGGAACGAGCATGTCGGATTGTGGTTGACTGAGCTCAACCGAAGGGGCCACAGTGCACCAGCTCACCCTCGGCGTCACGTCACGGTCTAGTAAGCCGAACGAACGCCGACTTCCGATACACCCACTCCACCTCGATCGCATCGCCGCCGACCTCAGAGCTCGAATGTACTTCGAAGCCGGGTACGGCGAACCTTTCGGAATCTCCGACGCCCATCTCGACACTCTCGTCGCAGGTATTCGTACTCGCGAAGAACTCGTCGCCGAGTGTGACGTGATTCTGCTCCCCAAGCCGCTTGCCGAGGACCTCGAGACGCTGCGACACGGTCAAGTTCTATGGGGGTGGCCGCACTGCGTGCAGGACGAGAAGTTGACGCAGATCGCTATCGATCGCAAGCTCACCCTCATCGCGTTCGAGGCGATGAATCATTGGACCTCGGACGGTTGGTTCAATCTTCACGTCTTCCACAAGAACAATGAGCTCGCCGGATACTGCAGCGTCCTTCATGCGATGCAACTCGTCGGGGTGACCGGGGACTACGGCCGCCGACTTCGCGCCGCAGTCATAGGTTTCGGAGCAACTGCGCGCGGCGCTGTCACGGCACTCAACGCGCATGGCATTCATGATGTAGACGTCCTCACCCAGCGCGGAGTAACCGCTGTCAGCTCACCCATTCATTCCGCACGCATCGTCAATTTCGACTTGGACGGCGACAATCCGCGCCGCAGCCGCGCCTTGACCGAAACAGGCAGGGTGCCGCTCTCCGGGTTCCTCGGCGATCACGACATCATCGTCAACTGCGTACTGCAGGACACCAACGCACCGTTGACATTCCTGATGAACGACGATTTACCGTCGATCAATCCAGGAACGCTCGTTGTGGACGTGTCGTGCGACGAGGGAATGGGGTTCGAATGGGCCCGGCCGACCTCGTTCACCGAACCCATGTTCACCGTCGGCGACAACGTTCGGTACTACGCAGTCGACCACAGTCCGTCCTACCTTTGGGACTCCGCTACCTGGGAAGTCAGCGAGTCACTTCTCCCCTATCTTCGGATCGTTTTGGACGGGCCTGCGTCGTGGGACAGTGACGAAACGATAAGGAAGGCAATCGAGATTCGCGAGGGCGTAATTGCCAACCCCAACATCCTGGCCTTCCAACATCGCAGCCCGGAGTACCCACACCCCGCTGTGTAGCCCGTTGCCACGATCTTCGAGTACCGCCGCGCGCGCGGTGTGGTCGTGCGGCCTGGTCGCCTCCCTACGTGTACTGCAGGTCTCACGTAGGGAGCGACCCTCAGCGGCTCTCGAACTCTCCGTTGATGACCGTGCCGCCCGGTGAATCATCTCGGGCCTTACGTGCAGCCTCACGCATTTCGACACCGTCGGAGACCCAGTCGCCGATCTCGCGGGTCACATCGCGCACTGCCCCGGCGATGATGACAGCGATCTTGCCGACGTGCGTGGCTGCGGACTCCGTCAATTCTTGAACTGTGTCCTTATTGCGCTCGAACTTCCCTACCACCTCTGGCCACCCCTGATTCGGTCGAGATTCGACTCCGGTCACTATGCAGCGACCTTCTTGCGCTCGACGATAACACCGACTGTCGGCTTCGACCCGGTGAGTGAATTAGGCAGAGCGAGCTTGAAAATCTTGCCCCAGACGGACCCGATCTGGCTGAAGAACCCATCGGAGTTGTACGGAAGTCCGTACTTTTCGCAGAGCGCTTCGACTTCCGGGGCCAACTCCGGGTATCGGTGCGCAGGTAGATCGGGGAAAAGGTGGTGCTCGATCTGGTGCGACAGATTGCCGGACATGATGTGGAACAGCGGGCTGCCCTCGATGTTCGCGGACCCGAGCATCTGGCGGACATACCACTCACCCTGCGACTCATCGGAGGTCTCGTCCTCGGTGAAGGTCTGCACTCCGGTGGGAAAGTGTCCACAGAAGATGATCGAGTAGGTCCACAGATTCCGAATCAGGTTTGCGCCGACATTGCCCACGACCGTGGAGGCAAAGAATGGCCCGGTCAGCGCCGGGAAGATGAGGTAGTCCTTGAGAACCTGCTTGCCCGCTTTACGCCACATGCCCCCAAGTAATGGCTTGACATCGTGCCACTTGCGCTTGCCCTGGACGACGTTTTCGATCTCCAGGTCGTGCAGCATCACTCCCCATTCGAAGAGCAGCATCAGGAAGAACGCATACACCGGGTTACCGAGGTAGTACGGATTCCACTTCTGCCCCTCGTCCATGCGAAGCAGGCTGTATCCGATATCGCGGTCCTTGCCGACGATATTGGTGAAGGTGTGGTGCATGTAGTTGTGCGAGTGCTTCCACTGATCGGCCGGGCATACCGTGTCCCATTCGAAGACCTGGGAGTTGAACTCCGGCTCACGCATCCAGTCGTACTGACCGTGCATGACGTTGTGCCCGATCTCCATGTTGTCGAGAATCTTCGACAGCACCAACGCACCGACTCCGGCCAGCCATGCGGGCGGCAGGAACGGAAGATACATGAGGGCGCGGCCGGTTATTTCGAGCCCGCGCTGCGCCTTGATGACCTTGTAGATGTACTCCCGGTCCTCGCTGCCGAGCTTTGCAACGGTGCGAGCTCGCATCTCGTCCAGCTCGCGGCCGAGCTCTTGGACTTGTTCGTAGGAGAGCGTTGTGGGCACGGGTTGCTCTCGGGGCGAGTCCGAAGTACTCATGAATGGCAACAGGGACAACGATGGTGATGGAATTCCGAACATTGAACACTCTCCGTTTCGGATCGATGTGTAGCGGCGTGGGGTGAACTGCTCAGATCTCGATGGCGACATCACCGACCGGCACCGAGACGCACAGCTGGATCTTCTTGTCCGGCTCACTGTCCGTCTCACCGGTTTTGATGTTCTTGGTACATCCGGATGTCTTGACCGAGGTGCAGGTGAAGCAAATCCCCATCCGACATCCGTATGCGGGGGTCAGACCCGCCTCTTCGGCCTGCTCGAGAAGTGTCAGACCGGAGTTGTCACCGACCTTGCCGCTCTCGGTGAAGGACACCTCACCTCCGACGTCGCCGGTGACCACTGCCAGGGGCGGCGCAAATTCTTCGAGGTGAAGACGGTTTTCGAGACCCAGGTCGGCATACACGTTTTCGACGCCACGCATCAGTCCGGGCGGGCCGCACAGATACGTCTCGGCGTCCGCGTACCAGGGTGCGGCGGATCGGAGTTGCTCGACGCCGAAGAAGCCGTGCAGATCGCCGCCTTGCTCCTGATCGGTGTAAGCGAACACGATGCGGATGTTGTCGTGTGCTGCTGCAATGGCGTCGAGCTCACTCCGATGAGAGACGTCGCTTTCGGTGTACGCGTAGTGCAAGAAGGTGAGGTCGCCGCTGTACCCCTCGTCCAGCAGCGTCCTCAACATCGACAGCACGGGGGTGATTCCGCTACCGCCGCTGATGAAAAGCACGCCGGCCGGCCGAGGCCGTGGGAGGTGGAATGTCCCGTCGGCCTGGGAAAGACTGACAACCAGCCCCTCACGTGCGTTCCGGTGCAGATACTGGGAAACCAGTCCCTCCGGATGCGCCTTCACAGTCAGTTCGATTCGACCATCATCGCGGTACTGGGAGCAGCTCGGCGAGTAACAGCGAGTGTGGCGGACACCGTCGATGACGACCCCGACCTGCACGAATTGACCTGCCTCGAAACCACGCCACTGCTGCGTCGGGCGCATCGTCAAGGTCACCGTGTCACGGGTGGAGCGATGTACCGCGGTGACCTCGGCGCGAAGGTCGCGGACCGTGGTCATCGGGTCGACCAGTTCGAGATAGCGATCGAGGGCATGCGGTGTCGCCATCGCCTCGAACAAGGACAACAGAGAGAAGGTGCTCGGCAGTCGCGATCTTCGCGACTTCTGGTGAAGTGTCATCTCGCCTCCCGGTAGCGGTCGAAACGGCGGAACCATTTCGGTGTACGGCTGTGCACTAGAATCAGTGTGGCAGATCGGCACCCCGAGCTGTCAACGTCAACGTGACGGCACGAACACAACTAGCCGTAATATGACGCGGATCACAGAGGTCTTAATAGTCGAGCTCAGGACCGGGAGTACTCGCTCAGTGGACAGCCATAAACTCGAACCCGTGACAGAACCGGGCACCCGAGCCGAACGCAAAGAACGCACCAGGCAGGCGCTCATGGACGGCACTCTCGAACTGCTGAGAGATCGCTCCTTCGCAAGCGTGAGTCTGCGCGAGGTTGCTCGATCGGCGGGGATCGTTCCTACTGCGTTCTATCGCCACTTCGCATCGATGGACGATCTGGGTGTCGCCCTGGTCGAGGATTCGATGCGAATTCTGCGACAGATGTTGCGCGACGCGCGGAAGGATCCGAGCGTCAAGAATGCGGCCGAATCGTTTGCGATCCTGGTTCGGCAGATGCGTAACCACGAGGAGCAGTTCCGATTCCTCTCACGCGAACGGTACGGCGGTGTCACCGCAGTACGACAAGCATTCGCAACCGAACTGCGGATGTTCGTCAGCGAGTTGACCGTCGATCTCGCCCGCATGCCAGGTCTTGCGACCTGGGATGTAGCCGACTTGGAGATGGCCGCGGACCTTATCGTCTCCACGATGTTGACCGCGACGGTAGGCCTATTGGAGATCGACCGCCCCGGCAGCCCGAAGGAACAAGATCTGGTGCGCCGCACCGAGCAGCAAGTCCGGCTGATCGTGCTCGGCATGGGATCGTGGAATCCGCTACACCGAGTGGAAGGAAACCGATGACCATGGACACCATTACGATCGAAGACCTCGTGTTCGACGTGCGGGCCGAAGGTCCCGACGATGGAACACCGGTCGTCCTACTGCATGGGTTTCCGCAGACATCGCTCTCCTGGAGAGAGGTAGCGCCTCGCCTGCACACCGCCGGTATGCGCACACTCGCCCCCGACCAGCGTGGGTACTCCCCCGGAGCGAGGCCTTCGGGTGTCGCGAAATACACCTCGGCCAAGCTTGTCGCCGATGTTCTCGGGTTGCTCGATGCGTTCGATCTCGAATCGGCTCACATCGTCGGCCACGACTGGGGCGCTGCCGTGGCATGGCAGCTGGCCGCGCGACATCCTGAGCGCGTCCGTTCTCTCACTGCAGTTTCGGTGCCGCACACAGCCGCGTTCGGTCGGGCTCTGCGCGAGGACGAGGATCAGAAGGCGCGCTCGAGCTATATGCAATTGCTTCGCATCGAAGGAAAAGCCGAACAAGTACTCCTGGAGCACGACGCCGCTCGATTGCGTGCCATGTTCGGCAGCAGCTGCGCTGTCGACAGCTATGTCGAGCACCTCAGCGGACCCGGCGCTCTGACTGCAGCCCTCAATTGGTATCGCGCGATGACGAGCGACTTCGGTCGTCTCGAATCCGTCCAGGTCCCCACCACATATGTGTGGAGCAATCACGATTCTGCGATCGGCCGCGCCGCAGCGGAACGTTGCGCAGAGTTCGTCGACGCCGATTACACCTTCGTCGAACTGGACGGCATCTCACACTGGGTACCCGAGGAAGCTCCCGAGCGGCTCGCGGACGAGATCTGCACACGCATCGCCACGAGTTAGACCCTGTCCGGCGCCTTCACTACCAGTAGCGCACCGAGGCCGAGCGCGAGAACCACGAGCAGACCACCGATCCCGGCGCGGTCCGAATCGAAGAGCCATACGAAGAGTCCGAACAAGGTCGGCGCGAGGAATGACACCGCTCGGCCCGTCGTAGCGTAAAGGCCGAAGAATTGTCCTTCCCGCCCTGGCGGGGCCAATCGCGCCAGGTAGGTACGAGAGGAAGATTGCGCGGGTCCGACGAACAGGCACAGGACGAGACCGAAAACCCAGAACATCAGCGGTCCGGACACGAAGAGCAGCACGACGCCCGCGAAGATCATCGACACGAGCGAGACGACGATGACCGTTTTCGGGCCCACCCTGTCGTCGAACCGTCCGGCACTGATCGCCCCGAGTCCAGCGACCACGTTGGCCGCGACGCCGAACAACAACACGTCTGCCGTTCCGATGCCGTACACGCTCACTGCGAGAACGGCACCGAAGGTGAAGACCCCGGCCAGACCGTCACGGAACAACGCACTTGCGGCAAGAAAATAGACGCTGCGCCGATCCACCGACCACAGTTCACGGAGATCCCGAAACAGCACCTTGTAAGACTCGGCAATTCCTGCTTTGGCGGCGTCCGGATCAGCACCGGTGGGCGGTAGTTCCGGCACTGCCAGGAAAACCGGAATGGCCGATACCGCGAACCACACGGCTGCAAGAAGAGCAACGAAACGGATGTTCAGCCCGCCGTCGGTCGTCAGACCGAACAGGCCGCGAGTGTCTCCATCGCCGGTGATGAAACCGAAGTAGCAGATCAGCAGCAGCACGATGCCACCGAAATAACCCATGGACCAACCGAATCCGGAGACCCGGCCGATGTTCTGCGGCGTCGAGACCTGGCGAAGCATCGAGTTGTACGGAACGCTGGCCAATTCGAAGAGAATCGAACCGAAAGCCAGCAGTACCAAACCGAGCCACAGATAGTGGTAGTCGTCCTTCACGAAGAACAGGCCCACCATGCTGATAACGGTCAGACCGGTGAGAATTCCGAGGGACCGCTTTCTTCGCCCTCGGGCGTCGAATCGCTGCCCGGAGATCGGGGCCAGGACCGCAATGATCACCCCAGCCAGGCCGATCGACCAACTGAACCACGAGGTCGCCGAAATGGAACCCGGCAAGTCATCGCCGACCGCGTCGGTGAGATAGACCGAGAAAACGAAGGTCAGGATCACGGCATTGAACGCGGCCGATCCCCAATCCCATATCCCCCAGGCGAATACCTGCTTTCGGGTCGTCGCGACGCCGACGACGGCGGCATTCGCCTGTGCACTCATAGCGGAAGCCTAGGCGAGCGTGCCGCATCGGGCGTCCCACTCGGGTATCGAGTCCATGTACGACTTCCGACCGAGAGAGGGCATACTCTATGCACCTAGTTGCATAAGCACTTCGTTGCATACATACTTTGCTACGTGGCACTCGAACACGCACTCCTGGTATCGCTCACCGAACTGTCGGGATCGGGGTACGAACTCGCGCGCCGATTCGACAAATCGATCGGCTTCTTCTGGAGTGCCACCCATCAGCAGATCTACCGAGTACTGACGCGAATGGACGGCGCAGGTTGGGTGGTCGGCACCGCGGTGACCCAGGAAGGACGACCGGACAAAAAGGTCTATTCCGTCAGCGCCGAGGGTAAGGCAGAACTCGACAGGTGGATCGCCGAGCCGACCGACCCCGCTGTTCTCCGAGATGAGCTGGCCGTGAAGATCCGCGGCGCCGCCCTCGGTGACGTCGCGACACTGAAGGTGGAAGTACGACGCCATCGCGACGTGCACGTCGAGCGCCTGCAGTTGTATCGATTGATCGAAAAACGGGATTTTCCCGCTCCTGCAGATCTTGTCGGAGCGGCCTTGCACCAGTATCTGGTGCTCCGCGGTGGAATTCGAGTCGAGGAAGGCTTTGCCGAATGGTGCGAAGAAGTGTTGGAGAAGCTGTGAGTGCAACCGGTCAGTACCCAATCCTGTTGTCTCCGTTGAAGGTCGGTACGACGACGTTGAAGAACCGCGTCATCATGGGATCGATGCATACCGGGCTCGAGGACCGCCGCCGCGATACTGCCCGGCTCGCCGAGTATTTTGCCGAGCGCGCCAGAGGTGGCGTCGCACTGATCATCACCGGTGGATATGCCCCGAACCGAACCGGCTGGCTGTTGCCGTTCGGAGCCAAACTCACCAATCGGATCGAAGCCCGACGGCACCGACGCATCACCGACGCAGTGCATCGTGAAGGCGGGAAGATCGCCCTGCAAATCCTGCACGCCGGCCGCTATTCTTACCAGCCCTTTTCCGTATCGGCGTCGTCGATCAAGGCTCCCATCAACCCGTTTCGACCGCGAAGACTATCCTCCCGTGGGGTTCGATGGCAGATCCGCAACTACGTGCGCTGCGCGCGCCTGGCACAGTCGGCTGGGTACGACGGTGTCGAAATCATGGGTGGCGAAGGCTATTTCATCAATCAGTTCCTCTCCGAGCGAACCAATCGTCGCCGCGACGAATGGGGTGGCAGCCCGAAGAATCGCCGACGGATAGGCGTGGAGATAGCGAAGAAAATACGCGCCTCGGTGGGTGCGGACTTCCTGGTCGTGTTCCGCCTGTCGATGGCTGACCTGGTCGAGCGCGGGCAGAGCTGGGACGACATCGTCGCACTCGCGCAGGAGCTGGAACATGTCGGAGTCGACATGATCAATACCGATATCGGCTGGCACGAATCGCGGGTGCCAACCATTGTCACCTCGGTACCGCGTGCCGCATTCGTGGACATCACGGGAAAACTCGACAAACACGTCGGGATCCCGGTGGCCGCATCCAATCGCATCAACATGCCGGAGACAGCCGAAGCGATTCTCGCGCGCGGGGACGCCGAGCTGATCTCGATGGCCAGGCCGATGCTCGCCGACCCGTTCTGGGTGCGCAAGGCCGAATCCGACGCTCCCGACAGCATCAACACGTGTATCGCGTGCAACCAAGCGTGCCTCGACCACGCGTTCGCCCGCAAGACAGTCTCGTGCCTGGTCAATCCCCGAGCCGGGCGCGAGGTCGAATTGCAGTTGCTCCCCGCACGAAAGACGAAGAAGATCGCCGTCGTCGGTGCCGGGCCTGCAGGGTTGTCCGCGGCTCTCGAATCGGCCCGACGTGGCCACGACGTCAGTCTCTTCGAGTCACGCCCGCAACTCGGCGGGCAATTCGGCATCGCCGCGCTCATCCCCGGCAAAGAAGAGTTCGCCGAGACCATTAGGTACTTCACCAACTCCCTCCGCGAGCAGAACGTTGCGATATACCTCGGCCGCAAGGTCACCGCAGCCGAAATCCTCGCCGGCGACTACGACGAGGTTGTCATAGCCACCGGGGTAGTACCGCGAATCCCGTCCATCCCGGGCATCGACCATCCGTCGGTTCTGTCCTACGCCGAGGTCGTCGAAGAGGGCATGCACGTCGGTAAGAGAGTGGCCGTGATCGGTGCAGGCGGTATCGGCGTCGACATATCGGAGTTCCTCACCACCGACGCTTCGCCGACGCTCGATGTGAAGGAGTGGAAGCAGGAGTGGGGCGTGACCGAACCCGAGGCCGCGCCCGGTGCGCTGACGACCCCGATTCCGGCCGCGTCCCCTCGCGAGGTGTATCTGCTGCAACGTAAGAGCGGAAAGATCGGGGCCGGACTGGGCAAGACGACCGGCTGGGTCCATCGCGCAGCATTGAAGGCCAAGGGCGTGCACGAACTCTCGGGTGTCAACTACGAACACATCGACGACGACGGCCTACATATTTCCTTCGGTGACAAGCACGAACGGCCTCGAACTCTCGAGGTGGACACCATCGTTGTGTGCGCAGGCCAGGAATCGGTCCGTGACCTGGTCGACGAATTGGCCGCATCAGCTGTGACGACCCACGTCATCGGGGGCGCGGACCTCGCCACCGAACTCGACGCCAAACGTGCAATCGAGCAGGCCACCCGGCTTGCGCTGAGTATCTGACAGGGCGAGGACGCCGCTGCGCTAGCCTGTCTCACCGTGAGCCTGCCCAGCCCTTCCCCTGATGCCCGTGCCGTCGTCACCGGCGCCTCCTCCGGAATCGGTGAGGCCCTTGCCACCGAGTTGGCGAGGCGAGGGCACTCGCTTGTCGTCGTCGCGCGTCGGGGTGAGTTGCTCGAAGCGCTCGCGACGAAGCTTCGCGCCGATCACGGCGTGACGGTCGAGGTTCGTACAGTCGATCTCGCGGATCGTGTTGCTCGTGCGACACTGTCGACCGAGCTGTCCGGACGTCCGATCAGCGTCCTGTGCAACAACGCTGGAATAGCGACGTTCGGCCCCCTCGCGCAACTGGACCCTCAGTACGAGCGCGATCAGGTCGAGCTCAACACCGTTGCGGTGCATGATCTTACGCTCGCCGTCCTGCCCGGAATGATCGCGCGCGGCAGCGGCGGGATTCTGATGACCGGTTCGGCCGCGGGCAACATGGCAATACCGAACAACGCCACCTATGCGGCCTCGAAGGCCTTCGTCAACACGTTCTCCGAATCCCTGCGCCTCGAACTCAAAGACAGCGGAGTGCACGTCACGCTCCTGGCCCCCGGGCCCGTCCGCACCGAAACACCCGATCCTGCCGACGCCTCCATCGTCGACAAGCTCGTCCCGGATTTCCTGTGGATCGACAGCACCTACACCGCGAAGTTGTCGCTCGATTCGCTCGCCACGAACAAAATGCGCGTAGTGCCGGGAGTCCTCAGCAAGGCCATGTCCGTTGCAGGCCAATACAGCCCACGTGCAATTTCCGCTCCGATCATCGGAGGCTTCTACAAGAAGCTCGGCGGGTAGAAGGCTGCCTCCGTCAACGATGCCGGACGTCAGCGCTTACGCCGCCGCCCGGTACCGAAGATGCTCCGCGATATCTCGCGACCTGCCGCGGATGCCGCAGATCGCAGGAAGCTCTTCACGGCCGGATTGTCCATAATCTGCTCAGCGGCCGACGGCCCTTGCGATTCCGCTCGCGGCAAGTCCGGTAGGTTCACGGGCAGCGGCGGTATGTCCAGGACCGGGACCGTGTTCGGGGCATCGGACACCCGCGCTTGCAGTCGCTCGTACGCGGAGTCGCGGTCGATCGTCGCACCGTATTTCGACGACAGCGTGCTGGCGGAGGCCGAGGCCGAGATCGCGTCGTTGCCGATAGTGTCCATCAGTGAGCACGGTGGACGAATCTTCGTCCACGCCACCGGCGTCGGGGCACCTTTCTCGGAAAGCACAGTCACAATCGCTTCGCCGGTGCCGAGTGAAGTGAGTGCCTTCTCGAGATCGTAGACATCGGTGGTGGGATAGGTCCGGACAGTCTTGTTCAAAACCTTCTGATCGTCAGGTGTGAACGCGCGCAACGCATGTTGAATTCGTGCGCCGAGCTGAGAGAGGACCTCGTTGGGAATGTCCGTCGGGAGTTGGGTGCAGAAGATCACGCCTACACCCTTCGATCTGATGAGCTTGACTGTCTGTTCGACCTGATCGAGAAACGCCTTGGACGCATCGGCGAACAGCAGGTGCGCCTCGTCGAAGATGAAGACCAGTTTGGGCTTGTCGATGTCCCCCACTTCGGGCAACGTCTGGAACAAGTCGGCGAGAACCCACATCAAAAATGTGGAGAACATGACCGGTCGCGACGCCTGAGCACCCAGTTCGAACAGTGTCACAATCCCTTTGCCGTCGCCGTCGACACGCAGCAGGTCCTCGGTCTCGAGTTCGGGTTCACCGAAGAAGGTGTCGCCGCCGTCGGCCTCGAGATTGACGAGGTCGCGAAGGATGACTCCGGCAGTCGCCGCCGAGAGTCCCCCGATACCCTCGAGGTCGGCCTTGCCTTCGTCCGAAGTCAGGTGTGTGATGACCGATCGCAGATCCTTGATATCGAGCAGCGCCAACCCTTGTTTGTCGGCCCAGTGGAAAATTAGCCCTAGGGTGGACTCCTGAGTCTTGTTCAGCTCCAGCACTTTACTGAGCAAGATCGGCCCGAAAGCGGTGATCGTCGCACGGACCGGGACACCGATACCGTCGGTTCCGAGAGAGAGGAACTCGACGGGGTAGCCCGTGGGCACCCAGCCTGATTCTCCGCAGTCGACGGCGCGGCTGCGTATCTTCTCGTTGTCTGCACCCGGTACCGACAACCCGGAGAGATCACCTTTCACGTCGGCCATCACCACTGGAACTCCCGCGGCGGAGAGCTGTTCGGCGATGCCCTGAAGGGTCTTCGTCTTCCCGGTGCCTGTAGCGCCGGCCACCAAACCATGACGATTGAGTGTCGCCAGAGGGATTGCGATGCGAGCCGACGGGTCGCTGACGCCGTCGAGCATCACCGATCCCAACTCGAGCACTGCGCCGTGCGATGCGTAGCCCGCTGCGATCGAGGAGGTCACGCCCCCCGTCTGGGATGTCCCAGTCGCGTCTGCTGCTGCCTCCGCGTCGATCGCTTCCTTCTCGGCGGCGTCCGCTGCTGCGGCAGCCTGTCGAGCAATTCGGGCTGCTTCGAGTGCGACGGCTTTGGCTGCCTTCGCCTTCTCTGCAGGCGTCGAGGGCGTCCTGGCGTGTCCCCGGCGAACGGGGCCATCATGTTTTAGAGTCTTGTTGCCCATGAGCTGGGCGGATAGGACTATGGAGAACATGGCTGGACGGAAGCGGAACTCCGCGGAAGACATCGTGCGCAAGCTGCGACGAGCAGATG
>JBBPZN010000054.1:0-5853 GCA_038198705.1 Mycobacteriales bacterium | reverse complement strand
CGTAGACTTCATCAATGAGGCATCGCGCGATGGCCGCGCCGAGGTCCGCTGGCTCACCACCTGGGCGCAGGACGCCCGCACCAACCACGCGCCCGCCCTCGGCTTCGACGAGTTCTTCGCCTACGACATGCCCGATTCCGACTCCCCCACCGGCTGGTGGAAGGAGTTCGTCGTCGCCGACTTCATCGCGACCAACGATCGTCCCTTCATCTGGACCGACGACGACCTCGAGGAAGAAGACGTCCTGTTCCTCGCTGGCGTCAAGGTCGACCACCTCGCGCTCTGCCCCGACATGACCGTCGGCCTGAGTGACGACGACTTGGCCCGAATCAACGACATGATGCAGCGCACGACCGCGACGGAAGGCTCCCCAGACCGATGACCTCAGAACTCACTCTGCCGCAGTTCGCTGTAGCCAACGCCAGCGCAGTCACCCCCCGCATTCTCGTCGGCGGCGACCTCTCATGGGACTCCGACGTGATGCTCCCCCAGGTTCAGGAGCTGCTCGATCATGGGGTGACGCACGTCGTGGACTGCCGGCTCGAGGCCAGCGACGCCGACGTCTGGGACGAGGTCCGCGACGTGTCGTTCCTGCACCACGGCATGGACGACGCAGGCCAGGAAGTGCCCAACGAGTGGTTCGACACCACAGTCAGCTTCCTTCGAGAAGCCCTTGCCGACCCGGACGCGATCGTCCTCACGCACTGCCACATGGGCATCAACCGCGGACCCTCCCTCGGCTTTGCGCTCATGCTCGCCGAAGGGTGGGACCCGATCGATGCGATGGACGCGATCCGGGCGGCCCGCCCGATCGCCTACCTCGCGTACGCCGAGCAAGCCCTCCGCTGGCACCACACCCGCACCAGCGCTTCCGCCGAAGCGCGACGAGACGACCGAAGCCGCATGGAGCAGTGGCGCGACGACGATCGGCTCGACATCGCCCACGTCATCCGCAAGATCCGGCGGTCCAAGGGATGAGCGCCGACTCCTACGCTAATCGTCAGAATGCCGTGCAGATCGCGTGGAAGCAGCGGTCCGGCACGCTTCCTGACGACGCGCGTCAAGACGGGATCTATCCCCGATTCGATCGGTCGTTCCCGTACTGCCTGCCGCCCCAGCACGCGGCATTGAATCTCCTGCCTGATGTTCGCCACGGCGCCGATGCCCTGTTCGAGGAGCTGGGGATCCCGTGGCACGACTCGGTGGGTGGCGGACCGAGCAACCACCTGCGCGACTCCCAGGTCCAGTGCGTCAATGCCTTGTTCCCGATGATCGCCGACCCGCCTCGAATCAAGCGCGCTTTCGGCCACCTGGTCGACATCGACGAGGTGCTGCAGATCGAGCCCGGCCGGTTCCTGACCTTCGAGTACATCGGTCCGGTCGACTACTTCGACGAGGGTGCCGGCTCTGCCCGCGTCCGCGGCACGAAGTGCACGAGCTTCGATGCTGCCTTCCGTTACCGCACGAGCACCGGATCGATCGAGCTGGCGCTGGTGGAGTGGAAGTACACCGAGCAGTACGCCGCGGTCCGAAAGCCATCGGCGGCAAAGGACCTCACGCGCACCAGCCGATACCGAGACGACTTTCTCGACCCCTCCGGCCCGCTGAAGTTCGACGTGCTCGACTTCGAGTGGCTGCTGAACGAGCCGTTCTACCAGCTGATGCGCCAGCAGCTGCTGGCCCATCGGCTCGAGCTCGATCATGCCGAGGAGGCAGACGTCGTGCGCGTCCTGCACGTGCTCTCACCGGACAACGCGGAGTACCAGGCATCGCTGACCCGCGACCAGCATCGCGCTCTTGGGAAGACGGTCGACGAGGTGTGGCCACAACTCCTGCAGTCGCGTGATCGGTTCGTGCACGTCGATCCGGCGGTGTTTCTCGACGGCGCCGCGAACCCGGCTTACGTCAGTCGATACGCGGGACCGCGCAGACCATGAGCCGCGCGTCCTCCTCGCTTGCACCCCGCGCGCTCCTTGCGAAATGGAGCGAAATTCCGATGTCCAGCGACGCTCCAACAGCGCGTCACGCCAGAAACTGGTGCACCACGCAATCCACAGGACCTACGGTGAAAGACATGACGCCACCTCTGCCCTCAATCATCGATGACCTGCCCGAAGACATTCGGACATCATTTCTCGCCGGTTACCGGGGAGGAGCCGACGCCGACGACGACGCGTTGATCCGCCTTGCTGCGGAGCAGGCCGACGACAGAGCTTTCTGGGACGGACACCTCCTGGGCGGAGCGATCAGACTTGTCCGGTACTCCGACACCTTCACGGAACTTCGAGCGAACGAGGCAACCTACGACGAGATTGCCGTGTCACTCAACGCACGCTACGGCGAGATCGTCCTTCTCAGCGCCGACGTGGAGCAAGGGGCCTTCGGCTTGCGAGCACACCGAGATCCCGGCGTATCCAGCATCGAGACGACCGAACGGCATCCAGATGGGTCAGTCACCCACACGGTCGAAGACATAGCAGGAAAGATCGCAGCCGAGGACGCTGGCTTCCGGGAGTCGCGTCCGGTCGACGAGAACAGTGAGTGAATCAAGAAGTCGCGCGAAGAACGACGAGCCGCGCCTACGCTGCACCTATGCGAATTGACCTCCACACCCACTCGAACCGCAGCGACGGGACCGACTCTCCATCACAGATCGTCACTCTGGCCAAGAATGCGGGCCTGGACGTCGTAGCGATCACTGATCACGACAGCACTGCAGGGTGGGAAGAAGCAGCGTCCGCAGCGGCGACAGCAGGAATCACTCTCGTCAAGGGCATGGAAGTCAGCACCAAGCACGACGGAGTATCGGTACACCTCCTCGCCTATGAATTTGACCCCGCTGACTCCGCACTCTCCGCTGAGCTGCGCAAGTCGCTGGGCTCCCGCGACGATCGGATCGATCAGGTGCTCGAAAAACTCGACAGCCTTGGCATGAATGTGACCCGAGAGGAGGTTCTCAGCGAAGCCGCCGGCGCACCAGTAGGGAAGCCACACTTCGCCCGGGCTCTGATCAAGAAGGGTCACATCGTGGCGGATGAGGCTTACGCCGACCTCCTCGAGGAGGGGGGCCGCGCTCACGTCGAGCGTTACTCGATCGCATTGGTCGCGGCGATTCAGCTGATCGCGTCGGCCGGCGGCGTGGCGGTCCTCGCTCACCCGTGGGCACGTACGAGTCGGAGCGTCCTCGACCGAAAGGCACTACAGCAAATGCGCGATGCGGGTCTTGCCGGCATCGAGGTCGCCCATCCCGATCACGACGAGGAGACCGAGCGGCGGCTCGCTCTTCTCGTCGACGAACTGGGTCTGGTCGCGACCGGCTCCAGTGACTTCCACGGCGCCGGGAAGGACCTCGACCGTTTCTATCTCGGAGCGAGAACGACTGACCGGGACCAGTTCGATCGACTGTTTGCCAACCACCCATCGGTCCTTTCCGCCTCCCAAAGCTAGGGCGTCGCATCGCGCACCGCAGGTTCAGCACCCCACGCCGACGCGCACGAATAGCCGATCAGAGCGGGCGAACGATCGCGTCATCACCAAAAAACTCCGCCGCACCCTGAGCACAGTCATGGCACTTCATGCGTAGCGTGGCGCGCCCGTCGTCGGTGGCGGCCCCGCTGAACGTGACGCGCCAGACGGCAACCTCGTCACACGGGTGGCATCCGTCGAACGGCTCGTCCCCGATGCGCTCGAGAGGGAACCCGTCGATCAGGTGAGACTCGCACATCACCTCGACCACGAACCGCTTCTTCGCGGCGGCCACCTGCGTCGTCTTCATCTCGTCTCCTTTCGTCCAAGGCTCGTCAGCGCGGGTTCAAGTCGGGCAAGCGCCGCACGAAACCCGCGGTTCGGATCAGCTGCCGGCAGCACACGGCACACCGCCCGGGTCGCCTCGTCGAGCGGCACCCCGCGCAGCATCGCGTAGGCGATACCGACGGTTGGCGTTCGCGAATGCGCGGCCACGCAGTGCAGCAGGACTGTCTTGCCTTCGTCGCGTAGCTGCGCGACGGTCCGTGCCGCGTCGAGCAGGACGAAGTCGAGGTTCGGGTTGCACTCCGGATCGGACTCGTCCATGAGCCGGAAACCGATGTGTTCGACGGCTGCAGGCACCTGCCGGCGACCGGTCAGACACAGGCTCACGACGGCGTCGATGCCCTCGGGCATGTCGTCGAGCGCCGGGGCACCCGAGAGCCACAGGCCGTCGTCGAAAGGGTGTGGCGACAGCGCGAACCCTCCGTACTGGAGGTGGGTGTAGTCGATGTGATCCACCTTCGGCCAGCCGTACTTGGCCATTTCTCCCCCGCGGACCGTGAGGACAGCCAGCTTCTCGAGAGACTTGCCGGTGACGTTCGGCCACCCGTGAAGAATCCGCCGCCACTCGGCAGGCACAGCGCTCATGCCCCACCGGGCCCCCAGCAGCGCCCCGGCGATCGCGGCCACCGTGTCGGTGTCGTGCCCGATGCGGATGGCAGTTCCCAGGGAGTCGACGAGGTGGCGGCACGCGAAGTCGCCGTCCTTCGTCTTGGTGTGCGTGATCGCCGACCACGCTGCCTGCAATGCTCCAATCGCCCAGCCGTTTTGTGTGAACGCACCCGGCTCGGTGCCCTCGGCTTCCGCGAGCACGGCGGACCATCGCTCTGGGTTCGGCACCCATGGCTCGATTTCGGCGAAGGTGGGGAACTCTCCGGTGAGCACGGCGTGACGGATCATCAGACACCAGACGGCGCAGGCCTCCTGTCCGAGATCTTGGAAGTGGGTCAGCGCGCTGACGGCCATCGCCGCCTCGACGAGGCCCGCCGGATCGTCCAGGTAGGC
The DNA here is from genome assembly GCA_038198705.1 of Mycobacteriales bacterium. Taxonomy (GTDB): domain Bacteria; phylum Actinomycetota; class Actinomycetes; order Mycobacteriales; family Mycobacteriaceae; genus Rhodococcoides. Next base: position 1,041 of record JBBPZN010000054.1, on the reverse strand, counting down.
GAGCGCGACCGGCCCGGTGCGCATCAGCGATCCGTTGCCGGCACTGCGTCCCGACGAGTCGTGGACGGCCTTCGCCGCTGCGGCCATTCCTTCGCCGGTCGGGTCGGCCTGCGCTCGACGCAGCACCGCGGCCGTCTGCATGCCGATGTCGGAAGGACCTCCGGCGAACCATTGCATGAAGCCAGCGGCGACCTGGTCCAGCGCCTCGGATGACCGGAGATCGATGCCGCTCGCGGCCACCTGTGCGATCGCGAACGCCTGCGCCGTGTCGTCGGTCCACTCGCCCGGTTCGAAGTCACCGATCCCGCCGCCCTTCATCGTAGGTACGAGGTCCGGATCCGGGTAGGTGAACTCGTAGCCGGCGCCGAGCGCGTCGCCCGCTGCGGAACCGAGCAGCACACCACAGGCGCGATCGACCTGCGCCGCGGTCAGGTGCAGCCTGCTCATGCCGACACCCGGTTCAGCTCGTGCCGCGGGTTGGTCAGCACCAGGTGCGCATCGGCGCCGTCCCCGCTGACACCGGACACCTGGGCGTACTGATCGCGGCCAGCGATGGTCCGTCCGAGTCCGGCCGCGCCCACCTCGCACGTTTGCACCCGAGACGCGCGATCGATGAAGCGGCGAGCCCGGCGCGACGGCGTCTCGACCGGAGCCAGTCCGATCGCGTCCAGCCCAGCGGCACGGACGATCGCGTCGAACTCGCCCAACAGGACGTCGCTGTCGGCGAAGACCTCAGCGAACAACGGCTGTCCTGACACCGCCACGACCAAGCCGACCTGTCCGGGCAACGGACGCCGGCCGTCAGCCAGGCCTGCCGCGCGGCTGTCGAGCCGAGACGCGTGGTCGGTGAACGACGATGTCGGGGTCGGCCCGAAGGTCGACTCGTACTCGCGGACCCGGCTCCAGACCTCCTGCTGGCGGCCGCCGCCGGTCTGCAGAGCCGAACGCACCCGACCGCTGCCTCGTCGGCCACCCGACCAGTGCTCTCGAGAGCCGCCCCACCGACCCTCCTCGACGCACACGACCTCGACTGCGGAGGTG
>JBBPZN010000053.1:0-4007 GCA_038198705.1 Mycobacteriales bacterium | reverse complement strand
CCCGAGCCGCGGCCGGGTCCGACCCGGATGCCGTTCTTCCGCGCCCAGCCGATGAAGTCGGCGACGACAAGGAAGTAGCCGGGAAATCCCATCTGCGAGATGACGCCGGTCTCGTACATCGCACGTTCTCGCGCCGCTTGCGGCACGTTCCCCTTGTATCGGTGAAGCAGGCCCGACTCGATCTCCTTCGCGAACCAGGACTGCTCCGTCTCACCGTCCGGCACCGGGAAGACGGGCATGTAGTTCGCCTGCTCGTCGAAGGCGACGTCGCAGCGTTCGGCGATCAGCAGGGTATTGTCGCACGCACCGGGCAGGTCGCGGAAGAGGTGCCGCATCTGCTCGGCCGATTTGAGGTAGAACTCGTCGGTATCGAATCTGAACCGATTGGGATCGTCGAGTGTCGCGCCCGACTGCACGCACAACAGGGCCGCGTGCGACGTCGCGTCGTGGGAGTGCGTGTAGTGCAGGTCGTTGGTCGCGACGAGCGGGAGATCGAGTTCACCGGCGAGCCGGAGAAGGTCGCCCCTGACCCGGCGCTCGATGCCGATACCGTGGTCCATGATCTCGCAGAAATAGTTCTCCTTGCCAAAAATGTCACGGAAATCGGATGCCGCCTTCCTGGCCTCCTCGTATTGGCCGAGCCGCAACCGGGTCTGTACTTCGCTGCTCGGGCACCCGGTCGTCGCGATCAGTCCCTTCGAATAGGTGCTGAGCAGGTCGCGGTCCATTCGAGGCTTGAAGTAGTAGCCCTCGAGGCTCGCGAGTGACGACATCCGGAACAGGTTGTGCATGCCCTCTGTGCTCGACGAGAGCATCGTGAGGTGGGTGTACGCGCCGGATCCCGATACGTCATCCTGGCCACCGTTGCCCCAGCGAATTCTCGTGCGGTCGCCGCGCGCTGTGCCGGGCGTGAGGTACGCCTCGGTGCCGATGATCGGCTTGATTCCGGCGCTCGTCGCCGTACGCCAGAAATCGTACGCGCCGAAGACGTTGCCGTGATCGGTCATCGCGATCGCCGGCATCCCCTGTTCGACGGCGGCCTCGATCAGCGGCTTGACGCGCGCCGCGCCATCCAGCATCGAGTACTCGCTGTGGACGTGCAGGTGGACGAACGATTTGGCGCTGGGTGGCAACAATCTCTCCGAAAGCCGAGGTGAAAAGCAGCTCTCAGCTTAAGCCAGCGCCGAGGGTCTCCCCGCCTCGCTCTGGTACCAGAGGTTGATTGGTGATCTGACTACGGCGCACAACGGTCATCCCTTGCAGGAAAAGGAGCCTCACGAGCTCCGTGCCGGTTCGCTCTCGAGGTCGCTTTCCGCCAACTCGGCCTGCTCCGACATCGACATCTCCGGCGGCTTGCGGCGGAAAAACCCGGTTATTATCGCGAGGTAGATAAGGCCGATAGCCACCCAGCCGAGGCCGAGGAGGAAGGCATTCGCGCTCAGGCTCGTCCAGAGCCACAGCGTCAGTAGAACGCCGATGCCCGGAACGACTCCGAAGACCACGATGTCGCGTGCTGACCTGCGCTTCTGATCGATCACGTAGTGCTTGATCACCGACGCGTTCACGAAGGTGAACGCCACGAGGGCTCCGAAGCTGATCAGAGTGGCCACAAAGGTCAGACCGAGGAGGAGTCCGCTGAGCGCGATCACCCCGACAATGAGCGTCGCGTTCACGGGAGTGCGAAAACGCGGGTGCAGGTAGCCGAACACGCGCTTGGGAAGCACACCGTCGCGTCCCATCGAGAAGAGGATGCGCGAGACTGTGGCCTGCGATGCCATGGCCGAGGCGAAACAACCGGCGACATATGCGGCGGTGAAGAACACCTCCAAGAAAGCGCCCCCGGCCGCGGACATGATGTCGAGCGAAGCCGAGTCGACATTGGTGTATGACGCCCAATCCGGGAACACCATGTTGCTGATGGCCGAGAGGACGATAAACAACACTCCCCCGAGCAGAGTTGACAGCAGAATCGCCCGCGGAATCGTCTTACGCGGATTCTTCGTTTCTTCCGACAGCGTAGACACAGCGTCGAAGCCCAGGAAGGAGAAGCACAGCAGCGCCGCTCCGGAGAGCACGAGGGCGAAGTTGGCGTCGTCGTTGAAGAAGACCTCGGCGATCGACGGCACCTCAGTTCCGGACATAGCACCGATGGCCATAACCAGGAAAACCACGATGAAGATGCCCTGGAAACCGAGCAGAGCGAGGTTGACTCGCGTCAAAAGCCGGATGCCGATGATGTTCAGCCCGGTGACAAGCACCAGTGCGATCCCAAAAAATAGCCCTGCGGGGAAGGCCGGCAGGGCCGCGTTCAAATAGATGCCGATCACGAGGTAGTTCACCATCGGCAGCAACAGATAATCCAGCAGGAGTGCCCAGCCGGTCATGAAGCCGATGTGTCCACCGAACGCCTTGCGGGAGTACGTGTAGGCGGAACCCGTGATGGGGAATGCGCGCACCATGTGCCCGTAGCTGATCGCGGTGAAGATCATCGCGATCAAGGTGACGATGTAGGCGAGCGGAACGTTGCCCTCCGTGAGCACGTTAGCAATGCCGATCGTCGTGAAGACGGTCAACGGCACCATGTACGAGAGGCCGAATACGACGGCGGATCCGGTTCCCAGCACACGCTTGAATCTGACAGTATTGCCAATTGGATGAAGCTGTTGGCTCACAGTGAAATAGCTCCTCGTTCTAGAGTGATCCGGTTACACCGTTGCAACCTGTCACCCGCGTGGGAAAGACTCGCTGAAACTACCGCCTGCTGTCAAGCTGCTCGCGAGACGCTCACGCTGAATCTCCCACCCGAAAGTTCTCTCGCGTGTCCTGAAAAGCTTGGACCGCGGGCATCGATGCCGACGCGGTTGCCGCGCGACGTGCCGATCATTCGTTTCGAAGCACATCGAGGGCGTGCTGCAGGTCGGCGGGATAGGTCGTGCGGTAGACGACGCGTTCACCGGTCGACGGATGGCGGAAGCCGAGTTGGAGGGCGTGCAGCCATTGTCGCGCGAGCCCCAGCTTCGCGGAGATCGTGGGGTCGGCTCCGTACATGGCGTCGCCGACGCAAGGGTGGCGCTGCGCGGCCATGTGCACGCGGATCTGGTGCGTGCGCCCCGTTTCGAGGTTGATCTCGAGGAGTGAAGCGCTGCGGAACGCCTCGAGCGTTTCGTAGTGGGTAACTGAGTTCTTGCCGTCAGTGACGACGGCGAATTTCCAACTCGACCCCGGGTGCCGACCGATGGGAGCATCGATGGTGCCGGCGAGAGGGTCGGGTCGTCCCTGCACGACCGCGTGGTAGATCTTGTCGACCTCGCGGTCGTGGAATGCGCGCTTGAGCTCGGAATAGGCGCGCTCCGACTTCGCAACGACCATGAGTCCGCTCGTTCCGGCGTCGAGGCGGTGCACGATTCCGGCGCGCTCCGACGCACCGGAGGTGGAGATCCGAAAGCCCGCTCCGGCCAGGGCACCGAGCACCGTCGGTCCGGTCCAGCCGACGGAGGGATGCGCGGCGACCCCGACCGGCTTGTCCACGACGACGATGTCGTCATCGTCGTGCACGATCGTCAGTTCGGGCACCAGGAGCGGCACGATCGCGGGAGCCTGTTTCGGCTGCCAGCTGACCTCCAGCCAGCTTCCGGCGTGCAGTCGATCCGACTTGCCGAGGACTGCCCCGTCGGCGACCACTCCGCCAGCCTCCGCGATCTCTGCGGCGAAGGTGCGGGAGAAGCCGAACAGTTTGGCAAGCGCCGCGTCGACGCGCTCCCCCGCGATTCCTTCGGGTACGGGCAGGCTGCGGGTATCCAATGCTGCCCTTACCTCGGCCGAGCGTCGTCGGCCGGAGCGCCGTCATCGGCCGGCGCGGCATCATCCGTCACAGGCTTCCCCGCACTCTCGCCGTCGAGACCGACACCGCGCAGCGTCAGGATGATAAACAACCCCATGCTCGCGACGATGAACGAGTCGGCTATGTTGAAGATCGCCGGGAAGCCTGCCACCTGGATGAAGTCGAT
>JBBPZN010000052.1:0-14357 GCA_038198705.1 Mycobacteriales bacterium | reverse complement strand
GATCGGTGATGCCTTGGACACCGTTGAGCAGTACCTCGTCGGCACTTCGGAATGCATCCATCAAACTGACGGCCGCATCTCCCAACTGCAGTAGTCGATCGTTGGGGATCACTATCAGCGTGTCGCAGGATTCGCGAAGCTGCTGAATTCCGGTGTCGGCCTGGCCGCCGCGACGCTTGCCCTCGAACGAGAACGGTCGCGTGACGACTCCGACGGTCAGAGCACCGAGTTTGCGAGCGATATTTGCGACGACGGGCGCGCCACCGGTGCCGGTGCCACCGCCCTCACCCGCGGTGACGAAAACCATGTCGGCCCCCTTGAGGACCTCTTCGATTTCGTCTTTGTGATCATCTGCCGCGCGGCGACCCACTTCGGGGTCCGCTCCGGCACCGAGTCCGCGAGTCAGCTCGCGACCTACATCGAGTTTGACGTCGGCGTCGCTCATGAGAAGTGCTTGAGCATCGGTGTTGACCGCGATGAACTCGACTCCTTTGAGTCCCTGTTCGATCATTCGGTTGACCGCGTTAACGCCGCCGCCGCCGATGCCGACGACCTTGATTACGGCGAGGTAGTTGTGCGGGGGCGTCATGGGCTCTCGCCTTCCGTGGTTGTTTGTCTGGACTGTCGGGTACCGGAATAGTCTCAACCTGAACCATAGGCTTAGAGTTATGTCAAGTACTCGACTCGATGAACGCTATTGATCGGTGCAACCTTCTGCCATTAGGCGCGCCGGGCACCGAGAAAAGATTTTGCTTCAGACCGTACCTGCCGGTCGCTCGAACAGCTACTTGATGGTCGGTAGATCTGGGCTCGATACATCCAGAACCTGTCCAGGCTGAGACAACAATGTAAGTGCCACAGCGGATTTGCGCTCCGAATTGTCGCTACTCCCCCACACGAGTGTCCTCCCGTCGAGCAACGAAAGGGAGACCTCCGATATCGAGCCGGCGCGAACCTCGCCGACTTGACCACGCAGAGCATCGGGCATCGAATCCAGAACGGCGAGTCCGCTTGTCGTAGCTGCATCCCCTGGACCGGGCGTATCGGTCACCAAGCGCACGACTCCCGGCGGGGGCGTACCGACAGCAAAGTCGACGCCGTCCTTGTCGAGCAGGTGAGTTCCATCCGGCTCGTCCACGAACGCCACAGGCACTCGTTCCGTCACCGTCACTCGCACGGTCGACGGATACATACGTTGAACGCGAACCGATGCCACTGCCGGGATAGCCGCCACACGCTGTGCAGCTGATCCGACATCGACCCGAACGAGCTTCTCCCCCAGCAGAATGCCGAGGTCGGCGACAATTTCTTCCTCGGATACCGTCACGTTTCCGGTGACCTCGATCTTGCGGACCGACAACACTGGGGTGAGGTACACCAGCGCAAATCCCGCCACGATCACAGCTACCACCGACGCCGCAATCAGTCCGAGTTTGCGACGCGACCGTGAGACACGCAGACGTTCCGCTTCTCGAGCCTCGCGCCTGCGCTCACGGTCCTTCGCCTCGTGCGATGCGGCCGCTGAATTGACGCCGGCAGTCGACCTACCCTCGAATTCAGCATTCTTCGGTGTGACCACGGATTTAGGTCTTGCCTTGGACGTGCGGTCGGGCCTGGGGGCCCGGCGTCGACTCCCCCGCTCGGGCCGACCGGTCACTCCGATGCCCGACCTTGCCCGATCCTGAAGTCGGTCTTCGACCGCAGCGCATCGAGAATCGGTCCGGCCAACATCGTGACGTCGCCTGCACCCATTGTGATGACCACATCTCCGGGGCCGGTCAGCGCGGCAACCTGCTTGGCCACCAAAGACAGATCCGGCTGATAGTTCACCGGAACGGTCACCGCCGCTGCAACCAGAGCACCGGTCACCCCAGGGAGCGGTTCTTCGCGCGCGCCGTACACATCGAGTACGACCACCTCGTCGGCAAGGCTCAGCGTCGTACCGAACTCGGATGCGAAAGTTTCGGTCCGCGAATACAGGTGAGGTTGGAAGACCACGATCACCCGGCCACGATCGTCCGGGCCCGCGACTCCAGCGACGAGTTGCTGTGCCGCAGTCAGCACGGCCCGGACCTCCGTCGGGTGGTGCGCATAGTCGTCGAAGACACGAACGCCGTGTTCGCGCCCACGGAGCTGGAACCGGCGATGAACCCCACCGAAGCCGGCGAGACCGGCCAGCAGTTCGTCGACCCCGGCCCCTACCTGACACCCTGCGCTGAACGCGGCAAGAGCATTGAGCGCTGTATGACGTCCGGGAACCCCCAGACGCAACGTCCGCGGCTTCTCCTCGCCCTCGACCAACAACTGGGCCACACCCCCGACATCCTCGGGTTCCCAATTCAGAAGACGGACCGCCATCTCGACCTCGCCCGCATCGATGTTCGCCGATCCGTAACCGAGCACCCGCACCCCGGGCAGGGCGCGTGCGTGGATTCGCTGAGCGAGGGCGGCGGACCCCGGGTCGTCCATGCAGGTGATCAACACGCCGCCGGGCTCGAGCAACGCCGCGAAATCGTCGAATACCTGTACGTAGGCCTCGGTCGTGCCGAAGTAGTCGAGATGGTCGGCCTCGATATTGGTGACGATCACGACGTTCGGGCTGTACTGCAGTAGGGATCCGTCGCTCTCGTCGGCTTCCGCTACGAACACGTCGCCGCTGCCGTGGTGCGCATTGGTGCCGGCCTCGTTGAGCTCACCGCCGACGGCGAAAGAGGGGTCGAATCCGCAGTGTTGCAACGCAACCACGAGCATCGACGTCGTGGAGGTCTTTCCATGGGTCCCTGACACCAGCAGGGCCCGATACCCGTCCATCAACGAGGACAACACCGCAGGCCGCAGCACGATCGGAATACCGCGTTCCTCGGCAGCGACGAGTTCGGGGTTGTCTTTCGGAATCGCGGCGAGCGTCGTGACGACGACTGTGGGTCCACCAGGCAGCATGTCCAACGCTGAACTGTCGTGCCCGATTCTGACTTGGGCACCACGTGCACGAAGCGCCAGAACACCGCGGCTCTCCTTGGCATCGGATCCGGAGACCTGGCCGCCACGAGCCAACAGAATCCGTGCGATGCCCGACATACCGGCACCACCGATGCCGACCATGTGCACTCTCGCGAGCTCGGCTGGAAGCTCGGACATGTCCATCCTTTCACCCGTCACGGTAGTGACGTTCGGTTTGGTCGAGACGAGGCGACGTCGACCACGATCTTCGCAACCGTAGCTGCAGCATCCCGATGACCCGCACTCCCCGCTGCGATGGACATAGCAGCGATCCGCTCGGTGTCGGTGATCAAGTCCACGATCGCGCTACCGACGTAGGAGGCGTCGATCTGCGTATCCTGCACCAGTACCCCGCCCCCCGAATCGACGACAGGCCGAGCGTTCAATTCCTGCTCGCCGTTGCCGTGCGGCAACGGTACATACACAGCGGGCAGCCCCGTCGCCGACACCTCGGCGACGGTCATGGCACCGGAGCGACACATCGCCAGATCCGCGGCCGCGTAAGCCAGATCCATGCGGGTGAGGTACGGAACAGCAATGTACGCAGTCGCTGCCCCCTCGATCGACTCGACGTCGACAGTGTTCTTCGGGCCGTGTGCATGCAGGACCGAGACCCCCGCGGCGGCGAGTTCGGCTGCGGCGCCGGACACTGCGTCGTTCAGCGAGCGTGCACCTTGCGATCCGCCGAACACCAGCAGCACGGGGCCGTCCGCAGGCAACCCGAAGTGGGCTCGCGCTTCTCCACGACGAGACGCTCTGTCCAGCCCGGTGATCGTAGGTCGGACGGGTATTCCGACTATCTCTGCATCCTGCGCGCCGCGAGCGGATACGCCCGATCCCGGCACTGCCGCCAGCACCCGAGTAGCCAGACGGGCGCCGACCTTGTTGGCAATCCCTGCACTGGCGTTGGCCTCGTGCAGAACGATCGGTATGCGTCGACTGTCACGAGCGCACCGCGCCGCGATGTAAGCGGGGAGAGCGACGTATCCCCCGAATCCCACGAGCACGTCCGCATCGGTCTCGGAGAACACTTTCTTGGTCCTACGCACCGATCGGACGAGTTTCAGTGGCAATCGCAGCAGATCGAGTGTCGGTTTGCGCGGCAGCGGAACCGGAGGAATCAGGGCCAGTGGATATCCGCGCGCCGGCACGAGGGTGGTCTCGAGACCGCGTTCGGTTCCGAGCGCGGTAATCCGAATTCGGGGATCGAGAGCGCGTAGTGCGTCGGCGACGGCAAGGGCAGGCTCGATGTGTCCTGCAGTCCCTCCGCCCGCAACGACTACGGACAATTCTCTGATGACCGGCGGTCGAGTTCGTGCATTCACCGTCGGTATCCTTGCCCATCGGGGTGGTTGCGCCGCGCGCCGGGTTGCCTCGGCACCCGACGGCGGGGATCGGACCGTTGCTCACCTGGGGCCCCACGACGTGCTCGATTCGGTGCCCCGCCTACTTGCGCGTGTTCACGCGCGGCCGAACGACCGCTCTCTGCACGTGCCGCAAGCCGACGGCGGGCCTCCTGGTCGAGGGCAGGCCTGGTCGATTTGGATCGGGCTGCGGCTGCACGCAGAGGCGAGAACGACGCGGGCATCGGGAGCCGGAGCACTCGATCGAGCCTGCTGTCCCGGCCGGCGTGCAATGCCGCGATCGCTTCGGGTTCGTGTCTCGCAGCGTTGGCGATGATGCCGAACATGAGCAGCGTGATCGCGGTCGACGATCCACCGTAGGACACCAGCGGCAACTGCAGACCCGTCACCGGAAGCAGCCCGACGACATAGCAGATATTGATCATCGCCTGGGCGAAGATCCAGGTCGTCGAACCGGCCGCCAGAAGACGAAGGAACGGGTCGACGGATCGCATGGCAATGCGGAGGCCGGTGTACACGAACAGGGCGAAAAGACCCAGTACTGCCAGACACCCGATGAAGCCGAGCTCCTCGCCGATGATCGCGAAAATGAAGTCGTTGTGCGCGTTGGGAAGGTAGCTCCACTTGGCGCGGCTCTGACCGAGTCCGACGCCGAAGGGGCCACCGTCGGCCAGGGAATACCGCGCTTGCTTGGACTGATATCCCAGCCCCTGCGGATCGTCCCCCGGGTTGAGCCAACCCTTGATCCGGTCCGAGCGATAACCCGCTGTGAATGCCAGCACGGTCGCGGCGCCGATACCGCCGACAACCAGGATTCCGAACAACCGAGCATTGAGCCCGGCGAACCACAGCAGCGAAACAAGGATGATGCCGATGGCAATAGCCGTACTCAAGTTCGGCTGCAGCACCACCAGCGCGCACATCAGCAACGAGGCAGGCACCAGCGGGATGAGTAACGACTTCAAACTGGCATGCTCACTGCGCCGCGAGGCCAGAAGATGTGCGCCCCACAGGACGAGCGTGACTTTGGCTAGTTCTGAGGGCTGAAACGAGACCCCAGCGATGTTGAACCATCGACGCGCACCGTCCGCGCCCTCGGACCCCACACCCGGAATCAAGACGAGCATCAGCATGACCACCGAGATGCAGAAGAGCGGGAACGACAGCTTTCGAAGCATTCGAACAGACATGCGCAGCGCAATGTAGAACGCAACGACACCGAGGGCGACGCCGATCAGTTGCTGTGTGAAGAGTGAATATGCGGAGCCGTCCGTCGCATAGGCCTCGGCAGCGGAAGAGGACAGCACCATGACCAGGCCGAGGATGGTGAGCAGTGCCGCAATGGTGACGATCAGATGGAACGACGCAAGCGGTCGGCGCATCCACAAGCCGATCCTGGTCCGTGGTCCGTTGTTGGACGGCCCTGAGCCGGGTCGAGATCGACCGGAGGCGGTACTCACGACACCGGCCCGATGCCGCGACCGATATCCGCAGAGTCGAGATCGAGAACGGCCTCGGCGAAGCTGCGACCGCGATGCGCATAGTCGACGAACATGTCGAGAGACGCCGCTGCCGGGGCGAGCAACACGGTGTCGCCTGGCCGCGCTCGACGTGCTGCCTCCTGGACGACAGCGTGCATCACTACATCAGCATCTTCAGCAACATGAGTCACATCTGCATCGTCTCCCGCCGGATACCGCACAACGGGAACATCCGGTGCGTGTCGCGCCACCGCCTCTGCGATCTGTGTCCCATCACGGCCGATGACAAGTGCGGCGACGAGACGCGGAGCAATCTCATCGATGAGCTCGTCGATGGCGGCGCCCTTCAGCAGACCGCCTGCAATCCATACCACGCGGGGGTACGCGAGGAGCGAAGACCGCGCAGCGTGCGGGTTGGTGGCCTTCGAATCGTCCACGAACGTTACTTCGTTCGTCGCGCGAACCACGGCACCTCTGTGGGGCCCGACCTGATAGGCGCGAATACCGTCGGCCACATGATCCGCACCGACGCCGATCGCACGGGCCAGAGCAGAGGCCGCGAGCGCGTTCATCCACCCGGCGGGACCTGCGGGCACCACTGCCGTCACCGGCACGATCTGCGCCCGATCGGCGAACGCGTTGTCCACCAAGTGATCACCGATGATGCCGAACTCGCCGGCCGCAGGCTCGGACAGTCGGAATCCGATCACGCGGTCCGCCGTCGATGTCGCCGAGAGCGCGGCGGCGCGGGCGTCGTCGAGACCGACCACAGCGATATCACCGTTCAGCGCCCGGGCCTTGGACTCGACATAACCGTCCATGCCACCATGCCAATCGAGATGGTCTTCCGCGATATTGAGCACTGCCCCCGCGGCGGGACGCACCGAGGGCGCCCAGAACAACTGGAAAGACGACAGTTCGACGGCCAACACCGGCGGATGCGGCGAGAGTCGAAGGGCATCGAGGATCGGCAGACCGATGTTCCCGCACGCGACGCTGTCGATCCCTGCGGACTTCAATATCGACGCCAGCATCGACGTCGTCGTAGTTTTGCCGTTGGTACCGGTGACGACCAGCCATCTCGTCGGCGGGCCGTAGATTGCGGCACGATCGATCCGCCACGACAACTCGACGTCGCCCCAGATGGGAACACCGTGGTTCGCTGCCTCCGCCAACACCGGCGAATCAGCTCGTAATCCAGGGCTCGTCACCACCAGTGCGATGGCACCGATTCGATCGGTGTCAGCGAGTAGCTCGTCCTGCAACACGACGCCCGCTCCGAGAGCGCGAGCGTTGTCCAGCGCTCCCGGATCCGAGTCGGTGACCAGCACCTCCGCTCCCAACTCGAGAAGCGGCGGCACCGTCGCCAAGCCGGACACACGAGAGCCGGCGACAAGGACGGTCCGTCCCCGTAACCACGTCAGATCTTCGTCGTATCCGGTCGCGTCGGCAGTCTCGGACACGTGTATCTACCCTCCGATTGCAGCGAGATATTCGCTGTAGAACAGCGCCAGCCCGACGGCCGACGCGATGGCGGCCAGAAGCCAGAATCTGATGATTACCGTGGTTTCCGCCCACCCGGCAAGCTCGAAGTGATGATGGAACGGGGCCATTCGGAACACTCGTCGTCGACTGGACCGGAAGACCGCAACCTGGATCACGACCGAAGCTGCCTCGGCAACGAACAGTGCAGCGATGACCACCATGATCAGCTCGGTCCTCGTCACGATGGACAATCCGGCAAGCAGACCGCCCAACGCCAAGGATCCGGTGTCCCCCATGAATATCTTTGCGGGCGCGGCATTCCACCATAGGAATCCGATACACGCACCCGCCGCCGCCGCGCAGATCAGTGCAAGGTCGAGCGGATCGCGAACGTCGTAGCAACCGGGCCCGGGGTTCGTGGAACACGCCATGCGGTATTGCCAGAACGTGATGACCGTGTAAGCGCCGAGTACCAATGTCATCGAGCCCGCGGCCAGCCCGTCGAGACCATCGGTGAGATTGACTGCATTGGACCACGCCGTCACCAGGAAGTAACACCACACGATGAACACGATCGAACCCATGCTGACGGTGGCGATGTCGCGCACATAGGACAGCTGCGTACTTCCGGGGGTAAGCCCATTGGGCCCACGGAACTGCAAGGCAAGCACGCCGAAGATTACAGCGGCAAAAAGTTGACCCACCAGCTTGGCAGTCTTGTTCAGACCAAGATTTCTCTGCTTACGAATCTTGATGAAGTCGTCGAGGAAACCTACGAGGCCCAGCACGGTGGTCAAACCCAGAACTAGAAGAGCCGAAGCCGACGGCCCGTCCGCTTCGTAACCGATACCGATGAGATGCGAACCCCAGTACCCGGCCCACAGCCCGGCGAGGATCGCAACACCGCCCATGGTGGGGGTCCCGCGCTTGGACTGGTGACTTGCAGGCCCCTCGACCCGAATCTCCTGCCCGAATCCTTGCTTCGAAAACGCCTTGATCAGCACAGGCGTGAGCAGGATCGCCACAGCGAGTGCAATGCCTCCGGCGAAGAGGATCTGTCTCACTGCGATTCCTCCGGTGTCATCGTCTCGTTCTCTCCATCTGCCTCGTTCTCTCCATCTGCCTCGTTCGGCGCTTCCAGCAACGCATCGGCGACCGACCACAACGCGACCGACTGCGAAGCCTTCACCAGGACGATGTCACCGGGTAGCACCTCTCGCCGCAAGACCGCGATGGCCTCCGCATCGTCCGAGACGAGCATCGACTCCTCACCCCACGACCCTTCCATCACCGCGCCCTGATGGAGCGCACGTGTCGGACGACCGGAGTCGACGATCACCAGACGACTCACGTCGAGTCGCACGGCCAGCCTCCCGATCGCGTCGTGCTCGATGACTGATTCTGGACCCAGTTCGCCCATTTCACCCAATACAGCCCACGTCCGTCGACGCGGCCCGCTGCCCGAGCGCGACATCGACACCAGTGCTTTGAGCGCAGCACGCATCGAATCGGGATTGGCGTTGTACGAATCGTTGACGACGGTCACCCCGTCTGGACGGGTACGAACATCCATCCGACGAACCGAGGTGGCATTGGAACCGGCAAGTGCGGTCGCGATCATCTCCAGGCTCGCGCCGCATTCGAGGGCCACAGCGGCCGCGGCCAGCGCGTTACCTACCTGATGTTCACCGTGGACGGCCAGTGCGATGCCGATCCTCCCGATAGAGGTGACAAGAGTGAAGCTCGCGCGCGCGTCGGCGTCGAGCTCGACGTCCGTCGCTCGAACATCGGCTTCTACCGAATGCCCGACAGTGACCACTCGAGCCGACGTCCGTGACCTCATCGACAACACCAGCAGATCGTCCGCGTTGAGAACCGCCACTCCGCCGTTCGCTGCATCGGGAAGCGATTCGATCAATTCACCCTTGGCAAGTGCGATCTTCTCTCTCGATCCGAACTCACCGAGATGGGCCGTTCCCACGTTCAGGACGACGCCGATTCGCGGAGGCGCGATCGAGGCCAAAGCGGCCACGTGCCCCACACCTCGCGCCGACAACTCGAGAACCAAGAACTTCGTGGATTCGTCGGCCCGAAGGGCCGTCCAGGGATGGCCCAGTTCGTTGTTGAACGACCCGGGCGGCGCAACGACGGAACCCAGCGGTGCCAGTACCGAGGCGAGTAGATCCTTGGTCGATGTCTTTCCCGAGGATCCGGTCACGCCGACGACAGTCAGAGACGTCGTATTCGCCAGGTCGACAACAGAGGCACGAGCCAATGCAGCCAACGCGCCGAGAACCGCGGCTCCTGATCCATCGCGATCGTGCTCGAGAGCCATGGCTCGACCGTCGTGTGGAACTGGTTCGACCACGATTGCGGGCACACCGACGGGTCGGGCAGCCAGGACGGCTGCGGCACCAGCGGCGACTGCTGCGGCTGCGTGGTCGTGTCCATCGACCTTTGCTCCCGGCAATGCCAGGAACAGACCTCCCGGAGTTACCTTGCGGGAATCGAACTCGACCGACCCGTCGACGATGCGCGATGGGTCCGGCACGTCGTGCAGGGTTCCGCCGACGATGGTCGCGATCTGGTCGAGTGTCAACGCTTTCACGATGGATCTCCTGCTTCTGCGTCGATCCTGCTGTCTATGGCGGCCGTGAGAACCACCCGATCATCGAATGGATACTTCACACCCGCGATGTCCTGTCCGGTTTCGTGGCCCTTTCCCGCGATCAGAACGACGTCGCCCGCACTGGCCCACTCGACCGCCTCGGTGATGGCGGATTCTCGGCCGGCCACATTTCGGACCTCACCGCGCGCCTTCGGGTCGACGGCCAACGCCCCGTCGTACATCGCATCACGGATCGCCGACGGGTCCTCCGAGCGTGGATTGTCGTCGGTGATCACCAGCAGGTCCGCCCCGCGCGCTCCGGCGGCACCCATCAATGGGCGCTTCGCTTTGTCTCGGTCACCGCCTGCACCGAGGACCACAGCGATTCGCCCCGAGGTCTGTTCTCGCAGTGTCTCGATGACAGCTTCCACTGCGGCAGGCTTGTGTGCGTAGTCGACCACGGCCAGAAAGTCCTGGCCGCGAACGATACGTTGCACCCTGCCGGGGACGTCGACCTCGGACATACCGCGGATCGCGCGGCGGACGTCTACCCCTGCCGCCGAACATGCTGCAGCGGCGAGTACCGCATTGGCAACGTTGTATCGGCCGGGTAGCCGGATCTCGGCGGGGTAGCTCGCACCGCCTGGATCGACGATCGAAAAAGTCTGCGTGCCGTTGGCTTCCTTCGACCAGTCGGCGATCGTCCAATCGGAGTGCGCAGCGACCGAGGCGGTCACGACGCTCGTTCCGGCCGCACGAGCAATGTCAGCCATCCGCTTTCCCCAATCGTCGTCGATACACACGACGGCCGAGCGGCTCCGGACACGCGACTCGGCGGTGAACAGTCGACTCTTCGCCTGGAAGTAGTCCTCGAGGGAACCGTGGAAGTCCAGATGATCCTGTGACAAGTTGGTGAAAGCGCCGACCGAAAACACCGTGCCGTCGACGCGGCCCAGCGCCAAGGCATGACTGGACACCTCCATGACCACCGTGTCGATGCCGCGTTCGAGCATCACCGCAAACAACGCGTGCAATTGAGGGGCTTCCGGAGTGGTGAGGGCACTCGGGACCCTGGAGCCGGCGATCTTCGTCTCGATGGTCCCGATCAACCCCGTCACCCTGCCTGCAGCGACCAAGGCGGCCTCGAGAAGATACGCCGTCGTCGTCTTTCCGGACGTGCCGGTAATGCCGATGACGGTCATGTTCTCGGAAGGATTGCCGTAGACGAGTGCCGAGACGGTGCCGAGGATCATCCTCGGACTCTCGTGAAGCAGGACCGGCACCGGCAACTGCGGATACTTGCCACGCACGATGCGCATGCCCTCGGAATCGGTGAGGATCGCGACGGCACCCCGGTCCAGCGCATCCTCGACGAACGTCGCCCCATGTACGGACGATCCGGGGAGCGCTGCGAAAAGGTCGCCGCGCTCGATGCCCTGAGCACGCAGGTCGATGCCGGCGACAGGAATTCGCTGCGTCGCCTCGTCTTCGACGACCACCGCGTTCGACGCGTCGGCAAGGTCCTCGACCGACGTGTGGGGCGGCTTCGACGGGCGAAACGCCGTCGGAGCAGGCTGCGGCACTTCTGGCACAGTCACTGTGCTCCTTTCTGCCCGGCTGCGAAGATGTCTCGGGTCCGCCGGGGGCGCGGTCGTCGACACTGATATCCAAAACCCCCGAATGCGCGGAAGTAGCCGACGAGTCAGGTTACCGGCGAGTGCACCCGGACCCGAATCGGGAGCTTGTCCGATTCGTCGATCGCGATTGCGATTGCGATCACAGAGCAGAAGGTAATCATGTCAGTCGGCCTGCAGAACCAGTTTGCGTCCGGGATCGGCTGACAGTGGCACGCTGTCGCGCTGAAGCATCCAGCTAGCGATGTTGTGGAATAGCGGCGCGGCGGACTGACCACCGGATCCGTCGGCACTCCGGGACGGTGCGTCGAGCATGATTCCGATCACGTACCGCGGATCGTCGGCGGGCGCGATCCCCGCGAACGTGATCCAGTAGTTCGAGTTCGAGTAGCACTTGCACTCCGGGTCGACCTGCTGCGCCGTACCGGTCTTTCCGCTTATCTGGTAACCGGGAACTCCAGCCGCAACCCCGGTTCCCCGTTGGTTACCGGTGTCGTCCTGTGTGACGGCGCGAAACATGTCACGGACGGTCGATGCAGTCGGCGGACTGACGACGTACACCCCCTCCGGCTGCTCGGTCTCGGTCGTGTCTCCGCTCGGACCTGTCGTCGAACGAATGATTCGTGGTGGAATCCGAACACCGTCATTGGCAATGGCCTGATACATGGCCGTCATCTGGAGCAGCGTCATCGACAAGCCTTGACCGATAGGAAGGTTGGCGAACGTGCCGCCCGACCATTGGTCCCGGCTCGGGACACTGCCAGCACTTTCGTACGGGAGACCGACATTGCTACGTTGCCCCAAACCGAAGCGGGACAACATGTCGGAGTATCGATCCTCGCCTACGCGTTGGGCGAGCATCAGAGTCCCAACGTTGGAGGACTTCCCGAACACTCCCGTCGTCGTGTACGGAGCCACGCCGTGCTCCCATGCGTCCTTGACCGAAACGCCGGACATGAAGATGTTTCCAGGTACCTGCAGAACCTCGTCCGGCGTTGTCAGACCGTATTCGATCGCAGCTGCCGCAGTGATGATCTTGTTCACCGAACCGGGCTCGAAGGGGGTTGTGACCGGGAGATTGCCCATCTGCTTGTTCTTGTCGTTGTTGCCGACCCCTATACCTGGGTTGAAGGTGTTGTCGTTCGACATGGCGAGAACCTCACCGGTGTGCACATCCTGCACAAAAGCGGAAGCATCCTTCGCACCGGACAGATCCTTCGCCAACTGCACCTGCTGTTGCACGTAGTACTGAAGATCGGCGTCGATCGTCAATTCGACGCTCGAGCCGTTGACGGCGGGTTGCTTGTCACGCCAGCTACCCGGAATGACCGCGCCGTCGGATCCGCGGTCGTACGTCTGAGATCCGTCGGTTCCTGCGAGAGTGGAATCGAGCGAATCTTCCAGCCCCAGCAGACCGTGTCCGTCGTAACCCGTTGCCCCCACCATGTTCGCGGCGAGCGATCCACCCGGGTATTCGCGGATGTCCTGTCTTTCCAGTCCTACTTCTTCGAAGTCCTTGCTGATCTTGGTTGCGACCGTCGAATCGACTCCACGCACGAGGTAAGTGAATGTGTCGTTGCTCTTCATCTTCGCGAGGATGTCCTTCTCGCTGGCGATATCACCGAGTTCATCGTGAAGTCCGGCAGCAATGGCCTTCAGACGATCGTCGGTTCCGGGCTTGGTTGGATTCTTAGCTCGTGCTTCGTCCAACTCCTTACGAACACGGACCGGCTGGAACGTCAGCGCTTTGGCCTCCATTGTGAACGCGATCGGCTTGCCGTTGCGATCAGTGATAGATCCTCGCGTAGCAGGATCGACAAGCGTGGTCGTACGCTGCGATGCCGCCTCTGCCGACAGTCGGGACCCATCGATCCCCATGATCCACAAGAGCTGCAGCGCAACGACTGCGAGCACACCGAACATCAGAACTCGACCGAACCCGCTCCGAAAGCCGAACGACGACGCATCGAATCGCCCGCGGCGAGGGTTTCGAGGCGGCAGGGAATTCCCTGACGGTCGAGTCGCGGGCCTCCTGGCGCCGTCTCGTGCGCCGACCCCCGGTGCTCGACGTGTCGACCGCGGACGTCCAGCTGTTCCGGTGGTCGGCCGTGTCACTGCCGACTACCCGACGCGCTATCCGGCGACGGACTTTCCGACTGGGTACTCATGGGAACCAATTGTTCACCGAGAGCGCCGGCACGAGCGTCAATGGATGTGTTCGGCGTGGCGGGTGTTGGACGTGTGGGAGAAGAAGCAGAGCGCGGAGTGACCGTTGGGGGTGACTGTGTAGGCGAAACACTCTGCGAATCCGGGGGATCCAAGGGCGCTACCGGCTTGCCTTCCGCTGGAGCCGGCGTGCCGATCACCTGCACGGAACCATCGGGCGCCACGACGAGACGCGCAACATTCCCCGCGGGTACCATCCCCATCTCAGCGGCACGCCTCGCGAGTTCTGGTGCCGAGTCGGCTAATTCGACGTCGCGTTGAAGCGAGGCACGTTCCTGAACAAGTCCCTCGTTGTATGCCTTGGCGTCGGACAAGTCGTAGGAATCCCCCGCCGATCGAGTCGTCAGCAGCAGCGTCAGACCGAGCCCGAGGGATAACAACCCGATGATCAGGGCGACGAACGGGATACGGGCCGTCATCGACGCCCCGGACAGCGACAAACGAGCAGCACCGTGACTGGTAGTCGCTGCGTCCCCGGAGTGCACCGTGGCTCGCTGCTGACGACGCTCGTAGGCGCGCAAGGCAGCACCGGAGCGTGCAGCGCCAGTCTCCGTCGAGG
>JBBPZN010000051.1:0-28726 GCA_038198705.1 Mycobacteriales bacterium | reverse complement strand
GTTCTGCGCAAGACAATTCCTCCATCTTTGGTTTGACCACGGTGTAAACCGCGATCGACCCCGGGGCGTCACGCCCACGGGGGTATGTGGGGCGACCGCCGGCCTCAGCTAGATGAGCCGAAGCAACGATCCAATGAACGAAACTTTAGACACACTCTGAAACGAACCTGTGAACTCCCCCAGAAACGCGAGACCCTCGCACAGACCCGCAACATGTTCGAAACGATTCGGCAACCGAATTCCCACGAGGTGAGAGCGATCCCCCGACAACCCCTTCAGTCGTGCAGTGTGCAGTACCGTCCACCGCTCGAAAGCTACCGATCACCGCAGATCAGAGGGTTGCAAGCGGATACAACGGTGCGATAGCGCTCACATGTGACTACCCTCACAAGGGCTCGCGCGGAGGCTGCAGAGCGACTGTTCAGCTCGTTCGTGATGGCATGAGTAGCTGCCCGAGCGCGAAGAGAACCACGACGAAAGAGAGCCATTCGAGATGACGACCAGTACCTCCGGTGACCACGACGCTGCCGCCGAGGAGATCTACCCGCCGTCTGCAGAATTCGCCGCGCAGGCGAACGCCACAGCAGATCTCTACGACGTCGCTGCCAAGGACCGCCTCGCATTTTGGGCCGAGCAGGCGCGCCGACTGCACTGGCACACCCCGTTCACCGAGGTGCTCGACTGGTCGGATGCGCCCGTCGCCAAATGGTTCGCCGATGGAGAGCTCAACGTCGCCTACAACTGCGTCGACCGACATGTCATCGACGGTCACGGCGAGCAGGTTGCCATTCACTGGGAAGGCGAACCTGGTGACAGCCGCGACCTCACCTACGCCGACCTTCTCGCGGAGGTCAGTCAGGCGGCCAACACCCTGACCGACCTCGGACTGGTCTCCGGCGACCGCGTCGCCATCTACATGCCGATGGTCCCCGAAGCCATCATCTCGATCCTCGCCTGCGCACGCCTGGGCCTGATGCATTCCGTCGTCTTCGCCGGCTACTCCGCCACGGCACTGCGTTCACGCATCGACGACGCCGAAGCGAAACTCGTCATCACCACGGACGGGCAGTGGCGCCGCGGTAAGCCCGCGCCGATCAAGGACACCGTCGACACCGCCGTCGACGGTGCAAAATCAGTCGGTCATGTATTGGTCGTCAAGCGGACCGACTCCGAGGTCGCCTGGACCGAAGGCCGCGACATCTGGTGGCACGAGAGCGTCGCCCAGGCTTCGAAAGAGCATGAGGCTCAGCCGTTCCCGGCCGAGCACCCACTGTTCATCCTCTATACCTCCGGCACGACGGGTAAGCCGAAGGGCATCGTGCACACTTCCGGTGGCTACCTGACTCAGACCTCGTACACGCATCACAATGTGTTCGACCACAAGCCAGGCAAGGATGTCTACTGGTGCACCGCCGACGTCGGTTGGGTCACCGGCCATTCGTACATCGTCTACGGTCCGCTCTCGAATCGCGCGACGCAGGTCGTCTACGAGGGCACCCCGAATTCGCCTGACGAGCACCGGCATTGGAATGTCATAGAGAAGTACAAGGTGTCGATCTATTACACCTCCCCCACCCTCGTGCGCACATTCATGAAGTGGGGCAAGGAGATTCCCGAGGCCCACGATCTGACGTCGATCCGGCTGCTCGGCTCCGTCGGCGAACCGATCAACCCGGAGGCGTGGCGTTGGTTCCGCGATGTCGTCGGTGGTGGGACGGCACCGATCGTCGACACCTGGTGGCAGACGGAAACCGGTGCGATCATGATTTCGCCGCTGCCTGGCGTGACATCGACCAAGCCCGGTTCGGCGATGGCTCCACTTCCGGGGATCTCCGCCAAGATCGTCGACGACGACGCAAAGCCACTGGGCAACGGCGGCAACGGATATCTGATCCTCGACGAGCCGTGGCCGGCGATGCTCCGCGGCATCTGGGGTGACATGGAGCGATACAAGGACACGTACTGGTCCCGCTACGCCGAAGAAGGCTGGTACTTCGCCGGCGACGGCGCAAAGTACGACGAGGACGGCGCTCTATGGGTCCTCGGACGCGTCGACGACGTCATGAACGTCTCCGGACACCGGATCTCCACCTCCGAGGTGGAATCAGCGCTCGTGAGCCATCACGGTGTCGCCGAGGCTGCAGTCGTCGGTGCCGCCGACGAGACCACCGGTCAAGGCATCGTCGCGTTCGTGATCCTGCGCGCAGGAATCGAGAATACCGGCGACGACCTGATCGCGGAGCTCAAAGCTCAGGTGTCGAAAGAGATTTCACCGATAGCTCGCCCCCGCGAGATCTCGATCGTTCCGGAACTCCCCAAGACTCGCTCCGGCAAGATCATGCGACGCCTGCTGCGTGATGTCGCCGAAGGCCGCGAACTCGGTGACGTCTCGACACTCGTCGATCCGAAGGTCTGCGATTCGATCACGAAGGGTCGCTAGCAACCGGTGAATGGGCATACGTCCCGCGGCCGGACGTATGCCCATTCACGGCTAGTCCGTCAGCGGCTGATCGCGGGTTTCCTTCATGAAGATCAACGCGATCAACGTCAGCACCGCGGCGACCGCAAGGTAGACCCCGACCCATCCGACGCCGTAGCTGCTCACCAGCCAGGTCGCGATGAACGGCGCCACTGCCGCCCCGAGGATCGACACGGTGTTGTACGAGATCCCCGATCCCGTGTGTCCGGACGTTGGTGGGGAAGAGTTCGGGCAGCACGGCACTCATCGGGCCGAAGGTCAGGCCCATCGATCCGAGTCCGATGCACATGAACACGAGCATCCGACCGGCCGTCGCGCTTTCCGGTGCGGCGAACCAGTGGAACGACAGACCGAAAGCAATGGTCGCGATCGTGATGACGATGAGGGTCGGGCGCCGACCGGATGGCCGAGGTACTGCTCACGGTTAGGACTCCTGAAGAGGGGGGGTATGTAGAGCGCAAATTACCTGTTGAGAACCTGAGAAATACAGCCGACGCCCGAATGCACCGCCGAAGCATTCACCGCTAATCTGAGAGCGCCATCACAAGGCGAGCTGCGACTGCGAGGGACAGTGCGTCGGGTCGGCACTAGTGTTAACCGAACAATGCAGTCGAGACGGCGTCGCAAGACGACATCTCGGAACCAATCAGCACCAGCAAGTGGAGGGGTCGAGAAGTTGAGCGTGACCAATCGCGGTAATGGCAGTGCTTATCCGGACGGGGTGCCGAACACGATTACGTCCATTCCACTGACCGAAGTAGACCACCGCGCACCCGGCACCGGCAGCATCGGGAACCTTGTCAAGGATGCGACGACGCAGGTGTCGACGCTGGTCCGCGCCGAGGTTGCACTGGCCAAGGCCGAGGTCACGGGCGAGATCAAGAAAGGACTGCAGGGCAGCCTTTTCTTCATCCTGGCTCTGGCCGTCGCCGTCTTCAGCGCATTTTTCTTCTTCTTCTTCTTGGCCGAGACGCTCGATATCTGGTTGCCTCGGTGGGCCGCCTTCCTCATCGTGTTCGTTTTCATGCTGCTCGTGGCTGCACTGCTCGGGTTCCTCGGCTATCGGCGCGTCAAGAAGCTCCGTAAGCCGGAGAAGACGATCGAATCACTCAAGCAGGCCTCGACCGTCCTGCCGAACCAGCACGACTCGACACCGGCAATTCCCGGGTACAAGCAATAGCGACGTCGGTAGCGGGGCAAGAAAGAATGAACCGGCCTGATCCGTCCACTGTTCGTTTCGCCGGTCCGTGGACACACCGCGACATTCATGCCAACGGCATCCGGTTCCACGTCGTCGAGACCGACGACGCGCCTGCCGATGCCCCGCTGGTAGTTCTGCTGCACGGCTTCGCAGATTTCTGGTGGTCGTGGCGTCATCAATTGACCTCGCTGACCGAGGCAGGGTTCCGCGCTGTGGCTGTCGACCTCCGTGGATACGGAGACACCGACAAGCCACCGCGTGGATACGACGGGTGGACGCTGGCCGGCGATGTCGTCGGCTTGATCCGAGCACTGGGATACGGCGAGGCGACTCTCGTCGGGCACGCCGATGGCGGTCTGGTGTGCTGGGCTACTGCCGCGCTGCATCCACGGATGGTCCGGTCGATCGGTTTGGTCGGGTCGCCGCATCCCATCGCGTTGCGCCGGGCAGTCCTGCGCAACAAGGCCCAACGAGCTGCACTGCTCCCGCACTTCTTGCGGTACCAGGTGCCGCTGGTGCCCGAGCGCTCGCTGACCAAGCATGACGGCGCCGCCGTCGAACAGCTCCTGCGAACGCGGTCGGGAGCCGGCTGGCAGGACTCGGACGAGTTCGTCGAGGCAGCGAAGCAGATGCGCTCGGCGATGCGCATTCCAGGAGCGGCACATTGCGCCTTGGAGTACCAACGGTGGGCGTTTCGAAGTCAGTTTCGTTCCGACGGACGAAAGTTCATGCAGGCCATGGACACCCGGTTGCGCGTTCCGGTACTCCAGATCAGAGGCGAACTCGATCCGTACGTACTACCTCGATCGGTAGCCACCGAGACCCGCTGGGCCCCTGATCAGCGCTTACACACCGTGCTCGGGGCCGGTCATTACGCGCATCAGGAAGCTCCTGCCGAGGTCACCGCACAGTTGCTCGCCTTGTTGGCGCACTAGGTTCGACGCGTCTCCCGCACCCGATCTAGAGAATGCAGTTGCCTGTTCCGACTGCGACCGGGCTCGCGAGGCTCTGCTCGAGCTCGTCGGATACTTCGGGTGCGGTGAGCACGAATCCGGTGTCGGGATCGTCGACCGCAGCACCGAAGACCAGCCCGAGGACCTGCCCGTCTTCCGCGACGAGTGGGCCACCCGAATTGCCCTGCCGCACGCTGCCTCGCACGGTGTAGACCTGGCGTTGAACCGTTCCGGTTCGGTAGATGTCCGGACCCTTCAAGTTCAACGTTTCGCGGATGCGGGCAGGGCTTGCCGTGTACGGCCCGCCGCCCGGGTATCCCAGGACGAGTGCACTGTCTCCGGTGACGGCCGGGTCGGACGCGAAGTTCAACACGGGGGCGCGAAGACCCGGTACCCGCAGGATCGCCACGTCTTCTTTTGGATCGAAGAGCACGACTTGGGCGTCGAACACCGTGCCCACCGAGTCGACGGTGACGCCTTCGGTGCCGGCGACGACATGCGCATTGGTCATCACAAGCTCGGGGGCCACGACGAATCCGGAGCCCTCCAACGCCTTCTGACAACTGGGGGCCAGGCCACTGACCTTGAGGACGCTGGCATGCAACTGATTCACCAGAGGGTTCGCCTGCATCGCTGGGTCCGGCTCGGCGACTTCCGCTACCGGGGTCTGGCCGAACGGGCCGATGACGTCGGGAAGTCCCGAGGTGTCGAGCAGCGCCGAGAATTCCTTGGGTACTTCACGAAGCCACTGTGGGGCCACGTCGTCGACCTTGCCCAGCACCTTCGAGCCTCGAACCGCGCCCGCAACCTCGGGTTGCGAGGACGACGTCAACGGAATAGCGAGCAACCACGCGGCGGCGAGGACGGCCATGGCTTGCAGACCGGCGCCGACCACGCTGTCCACCGATCGAGCGCCACGTGAATGTATTCCACTGCGTAGCGCACGGCCGAGGACCATTCCCGACACTTCGCCGACGATCACCAGCACCACGATCAGCGCGATTCCGACGAATACTCGCATCCGAGCGCCGTCGACGTGCAACAGAACATGCGGCGCGATCAAAATTCCCGCGACAGCACCGATCACGACACCGAGAAATGCCAACGCCGACGCCACCGCACCCTGTCGCCATCCCGACAGTGCGGCCAGCAACGCTACCGCGAGGACGACGAGGTCTACCCACCCTGACCCGCTCACTGATCGAGCCCCTCCCCTACAGCTGCCAAGCTGGCCTCCAGATCACGAATGTCGCCGGTGTCCCACTCCGTCTCCCAGCCGGACACTGCGAGCAGGCCCGCCAGAATACCGCCGGTGAAGCCCCACACCAGCATTCCGTCGACGGCGAAGGCCGGACCCTGGTAACCCGCCGGGTGGCGGACCTGGAAACGGTTGTCCGGATCGAGTAGCGCTCGGATCGGCACCCGAACCACTCGGGAGGACTCGCCGGTGTCCACGACGCGAACGTCACTCGGCTGTCGCCAGTACGCAAGCACTGGGATCACGTCGAATCGCGACGGCGGCACATAGATGCCCGGCATCGTCGCGAGCGGTTGCACACCGGCAGGATTCAAACCGGTTTCTTCTTCGGCTTCACGCAGAGCTGTTGCCACCGGAGACACGTCGCCGGGGTCCGTGGCGCCACCGGGGAACGCGATCTGTCCGCTGTGCTGGCGCAGCGTCGACGCCCGCTGTGTCAGCAACACATCCGCGTCGGCGGGAAGTCCGCCCCGCGAGGTGTGGTCCGGCTCGGGCGAGCCACCGAACAGTACGAGGACCGATGCCGGACGCGTCGACTCCCCGGCTGCGGCAGTGCGCTGCAGTACCGGGTTGATACCTGTCGTATCCAGCAAGCCGCGTTCACCGCCGACCGCCTCGACGACACCGCGAAGCCACTCCGGGGCGCTCATCGCACGAGTCCCAGATCGTTCTCGACTGCATCTGCTATCTCTTCGACACTTCGAAACGGTTGCGGCAGCACCTTGGCGACATTGCCATCCGCGTCGATCAGAATCGATACCGGGAGGACGGGCGGAGCGCCGACGGCGGCTGCTATGCGGCCGGCTTCGTCTTGGACACCGGGCAGCGATACGCCGTAGTCGGCGAGCTTGGTGAGGCCGTTGCCTTCGTTGCGGTCTTGGTGAACCGTGAGGACGGTCAGTCGGTCGGCCACACTGTCGGCGTACTGCTGAAGATAAGGAAGTTCCTCCGCGCACGGTCCACACCAGTACGCCCACAGATTGATCAAGGCGGGCTTACCTGCCAGCGCTTGGCCGACGTCGATGCTGCTGCCGTCTGCGACACACCCGAGCATGATCCCCGTCAACGGACCTGCCGGTGCGGGTGCTCCCGGATCGGGGGTCGGGCACGGCGCCAGCTGCGCCCGCTCTCGCAACGAGGCAAGCCCCTCGGTGGAATCGACGGAACCACCCGGGGAGCCCGCGGTGGGCCCTTGGCCGGTTGCGAGACCACCGACCGGTGGTTGCAGACCAGGGTTCGTATCGCGCGGCCACAGGGCATAGATCATCCCG
Source organism: Mycobacteriales bacterium (assembly GCA_038198705.1). GTDB lineage: Bacteria > Actinomycetota > Actinomycetes > Mycobacteriales > Mycobacteriaceae > Rhodococcoides. Next base: position 21,564 of record JBBPZN010000051.1, on the reverse strand, counting down.
ACGACGACGATCAGAGCTAGCAGCGACCAGCGCAATGCGGATTTGTTCACGATGTGATTCCGGCGAGCGCGAGGAGATGTTCGGTCTCCGGACCCTTGACCAGAGCGGCGGCCTGCGTCTTGTCCACCGGACCGATTCCGTAGGACGGGCAATCCTTGGCCAGAATGCACACCCCGCAGGCAGGCTTCCGGGCGTGGCATACGCGACGTCCATGAAAGATCACCCGGTGCGAGAGCAGTGTCCATTCCTTGCGCTCGATGAGTTCGCCGACGGCATGTTCGATCTTGACCGGGTCTTCCAGGTCCGTCCATTGCCAGCGTCGGACGAGGCGAGCGAAGTGGGTATCGACGGTGATACCGGGGACGTCGAATGCATTTCCGAGGACCACATTGGCCGTTTTCCGGCCGATGCCGGGAAGGGTCACCAGGTCCTTCAGATTTGCTGGAATTTCTCCGTCGAACCGCTCGAGCAGAGCGGCTCCGAGGCCGATCAGTGAGTTCGTCTTGTTGCGGTAGAAACCGGTTGTGCGGATGTACTCCTCCAGTTCCGTTCTGTCCGCTTCGGCGTAGTCGCGCGCAGTGCGATATCTCACGAATAAAGCAGGCGTGACGAGATTGACGCGCTTGTCGGTGCACTGGGCCGACAGGATCGTCGCGACGGCCAATTCGAGGGGGGTCGTGAAGTCGAGTTCGCAGTAGACATGCGGAAACGCCCTCCCCAGCTCCCGATTCATCCGGCGGGCGCGTCTGACGAGCCCAAGTCTTGTCTCTTCGCGTTTACGCACGTCGAAGGCCTTCGAGGCTGTCGAATCCACTCCACAACTGTACGGACAAGAATCGGCATCTAATTCGCTCTGTGTTCTTATCGAGACTTTTTCGGTGTTAACTTCCCCGTATGCAAGGACTCGCCGTAGTGCTTTTTCCAGTACTCCTGATGCTCTTCTCGCTCGCTATGGAGCGCGTCGAAGGCAAACTGAGCAAGCTGGCGGTTCGTGAGCACGACGTGGAGGAGTTTCTCGATCAGGCCAGTAGTTCCGAGGTGGCAACACTCGCTAACGACGGCTTCCCCAATGCGCTCGCCAAACTCAACAACCGCAAGAGCCGCCCCCACGTGGTGAAGGATCCCGGCGCATTGGTGGACCAGCGCGCCAGTTGAGCGGTCCGTAACGTCCGGCATGCCCGTTTCGAGATGAAGATCCGGTGAACTACCCCTGGTCCGTTCATTCTCTTCGAGGGCTCCGTGGCGCCGATCACTCGATATCGGGTTCGGCGAAGTAGACTTCACCGAGATTCTTGTCATGTTCAATTATTGGTGTGGCGTTGCCGGCCTTCGGGTAGGTGGCCCGCGCCGTGTGAAAACGCCTTGTCGATCCGGAAATCTGAATCGACGACATCCCAAAAGGAGCGCAAGTGGACGACGTCCTGGCACGGGCCGGCATCTTCCAAGGAGTCGAACCCTCTGCGGTAGCAGCGCTGACCAAGCAGTTACAGCCGGTCGATTTCCCCCGAGGACACGTGGTCTTCAACGAGGGCGAGCCTGGTGACCGGCTGTACATCATCGTTTCCGGCAAGATCAAGCTCGGTCGCCGCTCCCCGGACGGCCGCGAAAACCTGCTGACCATCATGGGTCCGTCGGACATGTTCGGTGAGCTCTCGATCTTCGACCCGGGCCCGCGGACGTCCACGGCGACCACGGTCACCGAAGTTCGTGCCGTCAGCATGGACCGCGACGCTCTGAAAGCGTGGATCGATCAGCGCCCGGAGATTGCCGAGCAGCTTCTTCGCGTGCTGGCCCGTCGGCTCCGCCGCACCAACAACAACCTCGCGGACCTCATCTTCACCGATGTGCCCGGACGCGTCGCCAAAGCGCTACTTCAGCTCGCTCAGCGGTTCGGAACCCAGGAAGCCGGGTCACTTCGTGTCACCCACGACCTGACGCAGGAAGAGATCGCCCAGCTCGTCGGCGCCTCACGTGAGACCGTCAACAAGGCACTGGCCGATTTCGCACACCGCGGATGGCTGCGCCTCGAAGGCAAGAGCGTGCTGATCTCGGACTCCGAGCGCCTCGCTCGCCGAGCACGCTAGAACCGCACAGCTCGCTGGAAATGCTGCTAGTTCTCGCGTAGGTACGCCAGCTGTGTTTTGACCGACATGCGGGCCGCAGGCCACAGCGTCTTGTCCACGTCCGAGTAGACATGCTTGACCACCTGCATCGGCTTCGCATCGGCACCAAGTTCGTGCAGTGCTGCACGAACTTGGTCCAGCCGTTCGAGTCGGTGCTTTCGGTAGAACCTCACTACCTCGGGGAAGTCGGCGATCTCGGCGCCGTGACCGGGCAGAGCTATTTTGCCCTCACCGACTTCTTCGAGACGGTCGAGCGAGGTCAGGTAGTCGACCAGGGTGCCGTCCTTAGGATCGAGCACCGTAGTTCCGCGTCCCAAAATGGTGTCACCGGTCAGGACCGCGTCATCGAGGACGAAGCACAACGAATCGGCTGTATGCCCCGGCGTCGCCAGTACCGAGATGGATAAGCCGGCCGCGACGATCACCTCTCCGTCGGTCAACGGGGAGGTGTCGCCATGGACGTACTTGGACTCGAAGGCTCGGATCGGCGCGCCAGTCTTGCGGTGAAACCTCTTCAGCCCTGCCGTGTGGTCCCGATGCCGATGCGTGACAAGCGTGAGAACCACGTTGCCCACCCCGGCAACCGCGTCGAGATGCTCGGAATCCTTCGGACCGGGGTCGACGACGACGCAGTCCTGGCTGTCAGGGGCACGCAGAATCCACGTATTGGTGCCATCGAGCGTCATCTTGCCCGGATTGTCGGCGAGCAACACAGCAGCGGTGCCGGTCACCTGTCGTAGCTTTCCGTAGGCAGGGTGAGCAAGAGTCATAGACGTACCTTAGGACGAAGAGAAGTGGCACGAGGATCTTTACCTCGCGGCGTTCAGGCCTCGGGTGTGAGCTCCACGATGAGCTCGACCTCGACTGCTGCACCTAGTGGCAATTCGGCTACACCGACCGCAGAGCGCGCATGCACGCCTGCATCCCCGAATATCTCACCGAGCAGGTTCGACGCTCCGTTCATCACCGGAGGTTGGCCGGTGAAGCCGGTCGCCGACGCAACGAAGCCGACAACTTTGACTACGCGCTCGACGCGATCGATCCCGACGAGCGAGTGGATCGCCGCCAGCGCGTTGAGTGCGCACGTACGCGCTGCTGCTGTGGCGTCCTCCGGAGAGACCTCCGCACCGACCTTGCCGATGCAGGTCAATTTGCCGTCGACCATCGGCAGCTGACCGGAGGTGTAGACGTACATTCCCGTCCGAACCGCCGGCACGTACGCTGCCAACGGCGGGACGACGGTGGGCAGTTCGATGCTCAGTTCGGCCAGTCTCGCGGACCAGTCGGCCATCCCGATCAGGCCTTCGGGCGCTTGAAGTACGCCACGAGCGAGTCCCCGCCATTGGGGCCGGACATGATGGTCACGAGCTCCCAGCCCTCGGAACCGTAGTTGTCCAGAATCTGCTTCGTGGCGTGAATCAGAACCGGTGCGGTGAAGTACTCCCAGATAATCTTTTCGCTCATACCGACGAGCCTAGTCGGCATCGAAGATGCAGTGGTGCCCCATCCGGCATAGGTGACGGACCAACTCACTGCCAGAGATGGTGGCTCGGCCGTGTTCTCGGGAGGCAATGAGCGATTCGTCTATATGGTCGTGCTGTGGGTACTTCCAGTTTGTCAGCTTGGCCGGACAAGGCCGCAGCCGCTCGCTTGCATTTCGTGTCCGGCAAGGGCGGCACCGGTAAGTCGACGGTGGCCGCCGCTCTCGCACTTTCACTCGCCGCAGGCGGTCGACGCGTTTTGCTTGTGGAGGTCGAAGGCAGGCAGGGCATCGCACAACTCTTCGACGTGCCGCCGCTACCGCCAGTCGAAACCCGCGTTGCTTCGGCAGAGGGGGGCGGTGAGGTCTTCGCGCTCGCTATCGACATCGAGACGGCATTTCTCGAATACCTCGACATGTTCTACAACCTCGGTTTCGCCGGCCGAGCGATGCGCAAGATCGGCGCCATAGAGTTCGCGACGACCATCGCCCCCGGCCTCCGTGACGTTCTCCTCACCGGCAAGGTGAAGGAGTGCGTAGTCAGAACGGACAGGGCAGGAAACCGCGCGTACGACGAGGTCGTCGTCGATTCACCGCCGACCGGGCGCATCGGAAATTTTCTCGACGTGACCAAGGCGATGGCAGATTTGGCGAAGGGTGGCCCTGTTCGAGCGCAGAGCGAAGGTGTTGTCCGCCTGCTGCATTCGTCGGAGACCGTCGTCCATCTGGTGACACTGCTCGAGGCTCTTCCGGTGCAGGAAACTGCCGACGCCGTCCGGGAACTCCAGGCCGCAGATCTGAGACTGGGAACCGTCATCGTCAACCGAACGGAGCCGACCTTCCTTCCCCCGGAAGCACTCGCGGACGCAGCCGAGGGCGTCATCGACGCCGAACTGATCCAGCAAGGACTGAAACGGGCTGGAATAGCATTGTCCGACAGCGACTTTGCCGGGCTACTCACGGAAACGATCGAACATGCTTCGACGCTTGCTGCGCAGGTGGAGAGCGGAAGCCAACTCCACGAGTTGGATACGGCACGAATGCATCTGCCGATGCTCGGCGGGGGAATCGATCTCGGCGGACTGTACGAACTAGCAGCCAAGCTCACAGAACAGGGTGTCAAATGAGTTCTCCTGCAACGGATGTCCTCGACATCTCCAGAATTCTCCTCGAGAACTCCTCACGCATCGTGGTGGTGTGTGGTGCCGGCGGGGTCGGCAAGACGACCACAGCAGCAGCGATGGCCCTTCGCGCAGCCGAGCAGGGCAGGAAGGTCGTGGTACTGACCATCGATCCGGCCAAACGACTCGCGCAGGCTCTCGGAGTCGGTGAACTCGACAACACTCCGCAGCCGGTGACACTCGCGGCGGGCGCCACGGGCGAGCTGCACGCGATGATGCTGAATATGCGTCGAACATTCGACGAGATGGTCATCGAGCACTCGACCCCGGAAAAAGCGGAACAGGTGTTGGCCAACCCCTTCTACCAAACTGTCGCATCTTCGTTCTCCGGCACGCAGGAATACATGGCGATGGAGAAACTGGGGCAGCTCGCGGCGGATTCGACGTGGGATCTCATCGTCGTCGACACTCCGCCGTCGCGCAATGCTCTCGACTTCCTCGACGCCCCGCAGCGCCTCGGATCGTTCCTGGACGGTCGATTCATCCGCCTGCTGATGGCACCCGGTCGAGGATTGACGAGGATCGTCACCAGCGCGATGGGTTTGGCGTTGAGAGGAGTCTCGACCGTCATCGGGAGCCAGATGCTCAACGATGCGTCGGCGTTCGTTCAATCTCTGGATTCGATGTTCGGCGGGTTCAGGGAACGCGCGACGCTAACCTACCAATTGCTGCGTGAGAGCGGGACGAGCTTCGTGGTCGTCGCCGTGGCCGAGCCCGACGCGTTGCGTGAGGCTGCGTTCTTCGTGGATCGCCTCAGCACCGAGGGCATGCCGTTGGCTGGGCTGATCCTCAATCGAACCCACCCGACCCTGTCTGCGTTGCCTGCCGACCATGCCGCCACGGCCGCCGATCAGCTGGCCGACGAGGACGATGCCTCGGCAGTTCTGACCGCTGCAGTGCTGCGAATCCACGCGGCTCGCGCGGTGACCGCCACGCGCGAGCTCCGACTGCTGCGCCGCTTCACGGCGGCGCATCCGAGGGTCCCCATCGTCGGGGTCCCGTCACTGCCCTTCGAAGTCTCGGACCTTCATGCCCTACGCGCTGTGGCCGACCAACTCACCGGCACCGCATAGCGCAGAACTGAACGCAAGGAGCCGCTTCAGCCGGCTGCTTGTGTCTGTCGTTGACTCTCGAAGAACTCGGACCAAGAGTCGACCTCGGGATGCTGCTTGAGCAGCGCGCGTCGCTGACGCTCCGTCATTCCGCCCCACACCCCGAACTCGACGCGATTGTCCAGCGCATCTGCGCCGCACTGCATCAGCACAGGGCAGTGCCTACAGATCGTTGCGGCCTTGCGCTGCGCTGCGCCTCTCACGAATAGCTGGTCCGGGTCCACGCCCGAGCACCTTGCCTGCGCCACCCACGCAATACGCGCTTCGGCTTCTTCCACATCGAGCCGCGTCGGCGCTGCTGTCGTGTTCATGTGCGGATCCCCTTTGCAGTTCGAACGCCCTTGCTGGACGTTCCACAAGCTCTTTCGACCTCGAACTTCACCTCGAAGCACATGGACTTAAGAGCTGCCCCACATTCATATGCAAGTGTTATGTGAATCACACCGTGCTCACAATTTAGGTAAAATACGTCACGAATGCAAGACGGACAGGGCAACTTTCTGGTACGCCCGTCTCTACCTGCGGCTCAGCGAATACTCGCCGACCCGCGCCGGGGATCGAAGCCCGAGAATGGACGCAAATCGAGGCCCGCAGATGGGTGTCCACTGGGAGAGACGGCGCCGTCCACGTACGCTGTGCCTGTGTCAGTTGGAAAAACCGTGGCGAAGCTCGCCGGATGTTCAGCCCTTGCGGGTGCGTTGTTGGCCGGCGTCATGTTTCCGCTGGCAGGCGGGTTCGGATACGCATCCAACCGCGCGGCCGATACCGTCGACAATGTTTCTGCCGAATTGGTCGAGGGATCCGTCCCTGCAGTCTCGACGATGGTCGACAGTGCAGGCAACCCCATTGCGTGGTTGTACGAGCAGCGCAGATTCGAAGTGCCGAGCGAGAAGATCTCGAACGAGATGAAGCTCGCTATCGTCTCGATCGAGGACAAGCGGTTCGCCGAACACAAAGGCGTGGACTGGCAGGGCACGCTTCGAGCGTTTCTCACCAACACGAGCAGTGGTCAGGTCGAGCAGGGCGCGTCGACTCTGGATCAGCAGTACGTCAAGAACTATCACCTGCTCGTCGTGGCCAAGACCGACGCCGAGCGTCGGGCAGCTATCGAGACGACGCCCGCTCGCAAGATCCGCGAGATCCGGATGGCGCTCACCCTCGACAAAGAGCTGACCAAGGACGAGATCCTCACCCGCTATCTGAACCTCGTCCCGTTCGGTAACTCGTCGTTCGGGATTCAGGACGCCGCACAGACCTATTTCGGCATCGACGCCAGCGAGCTCGACGCCAGGCAGTCGGCCATGCTCGCGGGCATGGTGCAGTCCAGCTCGGCACTCAACCCGTATACCAACGAGCAGGGCGTCCTCGATCGTCGCAACACCGTCCTGGACACGATGATCCAGAACATCCCAGAACGCGCTACGGAATTCCAGACCGCGAGGACCGAGCCGCTCGGAGTGCTCCCCGAACCGCAAATCCTCCCCCGCGGGTGCATTGCTGCCGGCGACCGCGGGTTCTTCTGCGACTACGCGCTGCAATACCTGGCCAATGCAGGTATCAGCCGAGAGCAGATCGACCAGGGTGGATATTTGATCAAGACCACCCTCGATCCCGTCGTGCAGAACTCGACCAAAGCCTCGCTGGTGGCCAATACCAGACCGACACTCGACGGTGTCGCGACCGTCATGAACGTCATCGCACCCGGCCAGGATGCCCATCGCGTCCTGGCAATGGGCAGCAGCCGAACGTACGGTCTCGATTCCGGTGCAGACGAAACGGTGCAGCCGCAGCCGTATTCGCTCGTCGGACACGGCGCAGGATCCATCTTCAAGGTGTTCACCACGGCCGCCGCCATGGAGCGCGGCCTCGGTACGAGCGCATCCCTGCAGGTTCCCAGACGCGCCGAGGTCCGAGGCATGGGCGACGGCGGCGCAAAGGGTTGCCCCGCAAACACGTATTGCGTCGAGAACGTCGGCGACTACCCTGCGTCACTCTCGGTTACCGATGCACTGGCGAAGTCTCCGAACACGGCGTTCGTCAAGTTGATCGAGTCCGTCGGAGTGACGCCGACGGTCGACATGGCGGTACGCCTCGGCCTACGGTCCTACGCTGCACCGAACACATCCGGCTTCGACGAGCGGAGTATGGCCGACTTTCAGAAAGACCAGAATCTCGGTTCCTTCACCCTCGGACCCACCTGGGTCAATCCACTCGAGTTGTCGAATGTGGCAGCTACCCTCGCGTCTTCTGGCAAGTGGTGCCCACCGACACCGATCGATTCGGTGTTCGACCGTAAGGGCAAGCAAGTACCTGTGACGCAGCAGGCATGCGAGCAGGTCGTCGAGCCGGGCTTGGCCAACACCCTGTCCAATGCGATGAGCAAGGACGATCAGCCCGGTGGCACATCGGCATCCGCTGCAGGATCGGTGGGTTGGACCTTGCCGATGTCCGGTAAGACGGGCACCACCGAGTCGCACATGTCCTCGGGCTTCCTCGGTTACACCAACAATTACGCCGCCGCGGTGTACACCTACGGAGACTCCCCGAGCCCCGGTGAAATCTGCTCGTTCCCGTTGCGCCCATGTGGCGACGGAAACCTGTACGGCGGCAACGAGCCGGCTCGTACCTGGTACGAGGCCGTCAACCCGGTCGCCAACAACTTCGGACCGGTCTCGCTGCCTGCCGTCGATCAGAAATACGTTCGTGGATCCGCCAACGGTCAGGTTCCCGACGTAACCGGCTCGACCCAGTCGTCCGCGACCGCGACCCTGCAGGCCGCAGGATTTCAGGTAACCGTGGTGAGCACGTCCGACACTGCGGCACGAGGAACGGTCACCGGGATGTCCCCTTCGGGGTCGGCCATCCCGGGTGCGATGATCACGATTTACGTGAGCGACGGATCTGTGCGACAGGCGCCACCGGCTCCAGCCGTTCCCTCGCTTCCCAACATCGAGATACCCGCGCTCCCGCCCATCGAGATTCCGGCCATACCCGGGATCACGGTGCCACGCTAGGACTAATCGATCCGCACGAAGTACACCCACGGCGTGGGTGTACTTCGTGCGGATTCCCAGCGTTCGAGATTACAAGCGGTCCTTGACAGCCTTGGAGATCCGAGTGCCGTCGGCCTTGCCCTTGGCGAGTTCGGTCGCGACTTTCATGACCTGACCCATCTGCCGAATCCCGGGACGCTCACCCAATTGCTCGGCAACCTGGGCAAGTGCCGTGTCCGCAATATCGGCCAGTTCGGCGTCGGTCAATGGCGTCGGCAGGTATTCGTCGATGATCTGTGCCTCGGCATGTTCGGTAGCCGCTAACTCACCTCGGCCGTTCTGGGTGTAGATCTCTGCGGACTCACCGCGCTTCTTCGATTCCTTGGCAAGAATCTTGATTACCTGGTCGTCGGTGAGATCGTGGGCTTGTTTGCCGGATACTTCCTCGGTTTGGATCGCGGCGAGGAGCATGCGGATGGTCGCGGTTCGAAGTTTGTCTCTGGCCTTCATGGAGGTGGTCAGGTCGGTTCGCAGCTGGGACTTCAGTTCGGACATGTATCAGAACGCTACGCGGGCACTGCCCTGGCCCGCACGTCGATTGCACCACCTGACGTATCGTGGACGATGTGTCCGTGAAAATCACTACATCGGCCCGACTCCTCGCAGCAGCAGAACGTACTCGCGCCGCTGCCTCGGAGGCCCCCATCAGAAGCGCAGCGATTGCGACGGCCGGCGCAGCGGCACTGGGTATCGGATATGCGACTCTCGTCGAACGGAATGCCTTCACATTGCGGGAGACGTCGATGGCAGTGCTGGAACCTGGTTCGTCTTCGCTTCGGGTGCTGCATATCAGCGATCTGCATATGATGCCCGGCCAACGTTCGAAGCAGAATTGGCTCCGCGAACTCGACAGCTTGGAACCGGATCTGGTGGTCAACACCGGGGACAACCTGTCGCATCCACGCTCGGTGCCTTCCGTCGTTCAGGCTCTCGGTCCCCTATTGTCCCGGCCCGGGCTGTTCGTCTTCGGCAGCAACGACTATTTTGCGCCCAAGCCGAAGAATCCACTGCTGTACTTCAAGAAAGATCACAAGAAGGTACTCGGCGAAGCATTGCCGTGGCGTGATCTGCGGGCTGCGTTCTCCGAGCGCGGTTGGCACGACGTGACGCATGTGCGCAGAGAACTCGAAGTCGCGGGCGTACGCATCGCCTCGGCCGGTGTCGACGACCCTCACCTGAAGCGCGATAGGTACGACACCATCGCGGGCCAGCCGAATCCCCTCGCAGACCTTCGGCTGGGAATCACACACTCCCCCGAGCCACGCGTGCTGGATCTTTTTGCCGACGACGGATACGACTTGATCCTTGCCGGACACACGCACGGCGGTCAGATCTGCCTACCGTTCTACGGTGCCCTCGTCACCAACTGCGAGCTCGACCGGTCTCGGGTGAAGGGTCCGTCGAAGTGGGGCGCACATACCCAGCTGCATGTCTCGGCGGGTGTCGGCACGTCTCCCTATGCTCCGGCCCGGTTCTGCTGCCGGCCCGAAGCGACACTGCTGACGCTGACCCCTGCCCCGCGTCAAGGTCCTCGCGAAGGTTCGAACGAGGGCGTTTCGCGTTCGGAGGCAGTCATAAGCTAGACTCTCCGAGGCGGTACACGGGGTGTGGCGCAGCTTGGTAGCGCGCTTCGTTCGGGACGAAGAGGTCGTGGGTTCGAATCCCGCCACCCCGACAAAATATCGATGAACCACAAAAGTCCTGGCCTTTCACAAGGCCAGGATTATTGCGTTCTCGACTCAGTTCGCAGCGGCGCGCAGCTTCTCCAACAGTGGACCTGCGGCCTCGGCGAGGAATCGTTCCTGGGTTTCGTCGCCTACCTGCACGAGTGCGATGTCGGTGAAACCAGCCTCCCAGTACGGCTTGACGGACTCGACGATCGCGTCGAGGTCCGGTCCACAAGGAATTGTCTCGGCGACATCTTCTTTGCGGACGAATTGCGTCGCTCCGGCGAACCCTGCCGTCGTCGGGAGGTCCGCGTTGACAGCCCAGCCACCGGCGAACCAACGAAAGCGGTCGTGCGCGCGGTCGATTGCCGCATCCTTGTCCGGATCCCAGGAGATCGGGATCTGACCGATGGTGCGAGAGCGCCCGGAGTGCTTCTCGGTCCACTGCTTCACCAAGTCGCCGTTGGGTTCGACAGCGATCAAATGGTCACCGTACGGGGCGAATCTTTCGATGGACTTTTCTCCCGAAACTGCTATTCCGATCGGAACGCCACCTTCGGGCATATCCCAGATCTTGGCCGAGTCGACGCGAAAATGCTTACCCTCGTAAGTGATCAGTTCGCCTGTGTGAAGCTGCGCGATGATCTCCAGAGCTTCGACGAACATGTCCTGGCGCTTGTCGATCGACGGCCACCCCTCACCGACGACGTGCTCGTTGAGATTCTCCCCGCTGCCGAGTCCGAGCGTGAACCTGCCGTCGGCGAGTATCTGCATGGTCGCGGCTTTCTGCGCGACGACGGCAGGGTGGTAACGAATGATCGGACACGTCACGTAGGTCATGATCTCGACTCGCTCGGTCGCCTGCGCGACGGCGCCGAGTGTGGTCCAGACATAAGGCGCGTGTCCCATGGAGGACAGCCACGGCGAATAGTGGTCGCTGGCGACCTCGAAGTCGAAACCGACTTTCTCGGCGCCGACCGCATACGCCACGAGTTCTTTGGGACCGCTCTGCTCGGTCATCAATGTGTAGCCGAAGTTGGTCATCGGTTTCTCCTAGATGGTTGCGACCGAGCCGGCATCGACTCGGTAGTTGGACCCATTCACGAAGCTGGCACGGTCGGAGCACAGGAACGTGATGACCGACGCGACCTCTTCGGGCTCGCCGCGCCGACCGAGTTCCATGTACGGACGCTCTTCTTCGAGAAAGCTTTCGACGGCGCCATCGCGATCGGTGCCCTTTTCCTCGGCACGCTTGTCCATCATCGCGTCGGTCATCGGCGTGTGGATGAACGCAGGTGACACAGCGTTGACGAGCAACCCCTCGGAGGCGTAGCTACGCGAGAGGCCCTTGGCCAACGCGAGAACGCCGGCTTTCGCTGAGCAGTAGGGTAATTCGTCGTCGTACGGTTGCACTGCATCCTCGGACGTAAGGAGGACGATCCTGCCCCAGCCGCCTCGTCGGAGCGCAGGCAGGAATGCTCGCAAAAGGCGAACAGGACCCATGAGATCGATATCGAGAGTAGATCGCCAGCCTTCCTCCTCGATCTCGTGGAACAGCCCCTGCGCACCCGTGACGCCGGACGACTGTACGAAAATATTTATGTCACCCAACACTTTCTGAGTCTCGGCGGCAAGCTTCTCGACACTGGCGGTATCGGTGACGTCCGCCGCGAATGCATGCAACTGTCCGGGCTCGGCCGTGAGTTTCGATGCGGCCTTGTCCAACGGGCCCTGATCCTTGTCGCTGATCATTACTTTGACACCCTCGGCGAGCAACATTTTCGCGGTCTGCCAACCGATTCCGGAGTCGGCGCCTGTCACGAGCGCAACTCGGCCAACCATTCCCAGGTCCATGGCGGTCTCCTTCTTGTCAGTTCGTGGTGGAATCGGGTGAGGTCGCGATGGTCAGTGCCGCGTTCACCAGCGTCAGATGACTCAGTCCTTGCGGGAAGTTACCCAGGAACGACCCATCCGAGGCATCGATCATTTCGCTGTAGAGGCCGACTTCGTTGGACATTCCGACCAGCTCGTCCATCAGCCCCTTCGCCTCGTCGTTGCGGCCGACGTGGGACAAGGCCGCTACTCGCCAGAATGCACAGGCGACGAATGTGCCTTCTTCTTTGTCGACCCCGGTGTACCGGTAGAGCAGAGCGCCGGCTCCGAGTTCGTCTCCGAGCGCGTCGATGGTGGATGACATTCGTTCTCCACGATCGAAGTCCATCTCTGCAGCGAGCAGTACCGACGCGTCCAGACCCGTCGCGCCCGGGTATGCCAAATAGGACCGACGCTCGTCCGACCAGCACTTGTCCTCGATGTAAGCCCTGATCCGTTCTCGCTCCGCTCGCCATCTGTCGGGAACGCCGGGGATTTGTCCGTTGTCGGCGAGATAGACCGCGCAGTCCAGCGCCTGCCAGCATCCAAGCTTCGACGTCGTGTAGTGCTGCTCGTCTTCGAGTTCCCAGATCCCGGCGTCCCGAAGCTGCCACGAATCACAGGTCTGGTCTGCGATCGTCGCGAGGAGTCGACCGGTAGATGCGTCGAGTACATTTCCTGCATCGACGTACAACCGAATGATCGAGAAGAGATCGCCGAAGATGCTCAGCTGCAGTTGATCTGCCGCTGCATTACCGTTGACGACGGGTCCGATACCGCGCCATCCCGGTGAGTCGGGCTGTTCGGTCCCGCCTGGCAGTTCCCCGCCGAGGGTATAGAAAACGTTGACGAGAGGGTCGTTCGCCCGGATCACTTTCAGCAGCCATGCAACGGCAGCATGTACTTCTTCACGCAGCCCGAATCGGATCAGGGCTCTGAGTGTGTACGCCGTATCGCGTACCCATGCATAGCGGTAGTCCCAGTTCTTTCCCCCTGCACGATTCTCCGGCAGCGAGGTCGTTGCGGCCGCAGCAATGGCACCGGAGGGGCTGTGCAGCAACAGTTTCAGTGCAAGCGTGCTTCGCGCCACGTGGTCGGCCCACGGTCCGTCGTAGTCGAACTCTTCGGTCCAAGCGCGCCAGTTGGCGATGGTTCTGTCGACACCTGCGTCGACCTCCCGCGGGCCCGGGATGTGCAGTGGTTCGTTTTCGGTGCCTGCCAGACCGATGAGGTGCCGCGAGCCTGCGGTCGTGGTGAAGACGCCATGGATATTTTGATCTTCCACGGTGACGTGGTCGGCTTCGAGGGTGCGTACGGCCATGGTGATCCCATCGACACGCAACACTGTTCCGTGGGCGGTGTCGTAGGCCCATGGCGACGCTTTCCCCAGCATCGTCCCCGGCGCAACCCGCCACGTCATATCGACGGACCCATCGAGACCGTCGATTCGACGGGCGAGTTCGAGCCACGGCAGCCTTCCCGCGATTCCGGTGTTGAGTGAGTCGGTGACTCGCACGGATCCGGTCTCGGTTCGGTACGTAGACGTTAGAACGTTGGTACCGTCCACGAATTTGCGTTCGACGGTGTACTCCGCAACCGGTGCGAGTTCGAATGTCCCGCCGTGCTCCGCATCGAGAAGGGCAGCGAACGATGGTGGTGAGTCGAGATTGGGGAATGGAAGCCAATCGATCCGGCCGTCCGACGCGATCAGCGCTACAGTCCGTCCGTCTCCGATCGCCGCGTAGTTTTCTATTGCCGTGTATCCGTGTTCGCGAGTCATGCTTCGATCAGCCTCGCGATCGCGCTCGTCTCCAGACGGGCCAACAAGTCGGCAGGATCCTCGTACACGTCTTCTGCTCCTGCGGAGCGCAATTCGGCGTCGGGCACTCCCCCACACCGGACACCGAGGCACACCACCCCTGCTTTACGGGCAGCCTTCATATCCCAGACACTGTCACCGACCATGACGGCATTGCCTGCAGATACCCCGGCGCGGTCGAGGGCGACCTCCACAATCTCCGGACTCGGTTTCGCGACGTCTGCGTCTTCGGCGGACGTGACGACCGCGACGATATCTTCGACGTCGAGCAGGTCGCGCAGTAGAGCAAGCTCGGATTCGGGTGCCGACGTCGCCAGTACGACCACGGGTCCGAGGTCCTTGATCCGTGCCAGCAGGTCCCTCGCACCCGGGAGAACTTGGAGGCGGTGACTCGCTTGCTCGTAGTACTCACTGTGGAGGCTCTGGGCCTGGTGCGCCACGTCGCTATCGGCAGAACCGACCAGAGACTCCAGGAGTTTGCCGCCGTCCATACCTATACAACGATGGATACGCCACGCCGGGACGGAAACACCTGCGTCGAAGAATGCCCTGGACCATGCATCGACGTGGATGTAGTTCGAATCCACGAGTGTTCCGTCTATGTCGAACAGCACTGCAGTTGATTCCTGACCGTCCGAAGGTTCGCTCATTCAACTTTGTTACCCGAGAGGTTCTGCAGTGAAACACGAGAGAGGGCCCCTCGGTATCCGAGGGGCCCTCTCATTCGATCTACCGGTCTAGTCGACCTGAGCTTGCCACATCCAGTGCAACTGCTCGAGTCGTGCGGTAATAGCGATCAGCAGATCTTGGGTGACCGGGTCGGCCACCTCGGTATCGGCGATGCGTCCGCGCAAACGGTCGATGACGGCTGCGAGGTTGTCCACCACTGCCGCGATGACCTGCTCGTCTTTGGTCCAGCCTTCACCGAACCCCTTGGTTCCCGCTGTCGCGGATACCGTGGCAGCGCGGCCGTCCGGGCTCACCCCGATTGCGGTAGCGCGCTCGGCTGACGAGTCGGTGAACTCTCGTGCTGCAGTGACTAGTTCATCCAAGGCGAGGTGGACCGAACGGAAGTTCTTACCGATGACGTTCCAGTGCGCCTGCTTGGCGATCAAGGACAGGTCGATCAGGTCGACGACAGTGCCCTGCAGCGCGTCGCCTGCAATCTTCTGTTGTCCGGCATCGAGTGAGCTGGAGATGGGATTGTTCATTTTGATCCGTTCTGCACCGACACTGTCGGATTATGTCGTGGGACTAAACCTTTGCGGCTTCGTCGCCAGGGGAGGTAGGCGATTGACTCGTCGTCGGCTCGGTATCGGACTGTCCTGCACGGACGCCTTCTTCGACTTTCTTGCCGAGTTCCGGGTCCACGTTCGACCAATACTGGAAGACGCGAACCAGTACGTCCTCGGTCACGCCGTTGAGCGCATGTCCGACGATGTTGCCTACCAGGCGTTCCCGCTGCGCATCATCCATTACCTCGCGGTACAGCGTCCCTGGCTGAACGAAGTCACCGTCCTCGGGATGCTCGATATAACCGGTACGCACGAACCGTGGCTCGAAGTCCCAGGATCCGTCGTCGCCGTAGGTATTGGTGTCAGCCTTCGGTCCGCCGTATGAATTGGGTGCGTACACCGGAGTGTCGGCGGAATTGAACGAGTACCGCATCGACCCGTCTTTGGAGTACGAATTGACCGGAACCTTCGGCGCATTGACGGGCAGCTGCGCGTAGTTGGCGCCGATCCGGTAGCGGTGTGCGTCGGCGTAAGAAAAGACCCGGCCGAGCAGCATCTTGTCCGGGCTGAACCCGATGCCGGGAACGATGTTCGACGGCTCGAAGGAGCTCTGCTCGATCTGGGCGTGGAAGTTCTCCGGGTTGCGAT
This sequence comes from Mycobacteriales bacterium, assembly GCA_038198705.1. GTDB lineage: Bacteria > Actinomycetota > Actinomycetes > Mycobacteriales > Mycobacteriaceae > Rhodococcoides. The sequence continues at coordinate 5,374 of JBBPZN010000051.1, read as the reverse complement.
TGAGGGTCATCTTGCCGACCTCGATCAGCGGGTAATCCTTCTGCGACCAGATCTTGGTGAGGTCGAACGGGTTGAACTTGTAGTCTTCTGCCTCGTTGTACGGCATGATCTGCACCTTGAGCGTCCAGCTTGGGAAGTCGCCATTCTTGATGGAGCCGAATAGATCCTGACGGTGATGATCGGGCGAGGTTCCGGCAAGTTCGTCAGCCTTGGCCTGCGTCAAGTAGTCAATGCCCTGGTCGGTCTTGAAGTGGAACTTCACCCAGTTGCGCTCCCCGGCCTCGTTGATCAGCTGGTAGGTATGCGAGCCGAATCCGTCCATGTGGCGGAACGACTTTGGGATGCCGCGGTCCCCCATGAGCCACGTAACCTGATGCGCGGTCTCGGGAGACAGCGTCCAGAAGTCCCATTGCATGTTGTTGTCGCGCAATCCGGAGTCCGGCATGCGCTTCTGGCTCCGAATGAAGTCCTGGAACTTCATGGGATCCCTCATGAAGAAGACCGGGGTGTTGTTGCCCACGAGGTCCCAGTTGCCTTCCTCGGTATAGAACTTGAGCGAGAATCCGCGCGGATCGCGCCAGGTGTCCGGGCTACCCTGCTCGCCCGCCACCGTGGAGAAGCGTGCCAACATTTCGGTCTTGGCGCCCGGCTGGAGAAGTTTGGCCTTCGTGAATTTGCTTATGTCACCGGTGATTTCGAGTTCACCGAATGCACCTGCGCCCTTGGCGTGGACGACACGCTCCGGGACACGCTCGCGGTTGAACTGCGCCATCTTCTCGATGAGGTAATGGTCATGTAGCAGGATCGGACCCTGCGTGCCTGCAGTGAGCGAATGCTCGTCGCTGGCTACTGGGATTCCGGCATTGGTGGTGGTTGGCTTCGTCATATGCACAGCCTCCTAAGTTGATGAGTGGTTGCCGACCGAGGGACTGGCCCGGCGGGCATCGTTGGACGCCGTGTGGCTTGGAATGGCGTTTGGGGCAGATGTAGCCGAATGTGCGATGTCCGAATCCTGCGCATGCACTGACGGCGCACAGTCGGAGCAGAGCCCCCAGAACACGATCTCGGCTTCCTCGACGACGAATCCATGAGACTCCGACGGCTCGAGGCATGGCGATCGGCCGACGACGCAATCGACGTCGACCACTGTTGTACATACGCGGCAGACCAGGTGATGGTGATTGTCGCCGGTTCTGCTTTCGTACAGCGCAGAAGAACCTGCAGGCTCGATCCGTCGGAGAAGTCCGGCACCGACGCAGGCACGAAGAACGTCGTACACCGCCTGCGTGGACACCGAGCCGATGCGGGATCGCACCACTGCTGCTACCTCATCTGCATCCGAATGCGGTTGGGCTGCAACCGCAGTCAGAACCGCCACCCGTGGCGCTGTCACTCGCAGACCCACCGAGCGCAATTGCGCGGTGGGTTCGAGTGTGGCGTCGTTCAGTGGCATGTATTCGAGTATGCCCCTTTTCTGGAATTAGTCAAGAAAAGGCAGGCTAACTACACCTGAATACCGCTGAGCAGGGACGACGGCCCAGTGGCCATCCGGCCGGAGACGATCTGCAACCCGAAATGGGTGCCCGAGGTAATCCACTCGCCCAAGCTCGGACCCGACGCATCGACTTGGACCCGCGCCAGCCGTGCCTTACCCGTCAACCGCGCAGTCGCCAGAACCGAACCCTCGTCCGAGGGCTGTGCGAACCCGAGCGCACCCTTGATGGGGAAGCTCGGGCCGATACCTTTCGCCGACGTGCGCACAGACCAACCGTCTCCCGTCACCCCTGCACCTGACACCCCTGCACCTGACACCCCTGCACCCGATACCGAGGCGTCGGCAAGTACGTCGCCGCCGAAGTCCGCAAGAACTTTGGGTAGATGCCAGTGTGTGCGGCCACCGTGCACCGAAGTCTCGGAGTCGACGGCGATGAACGGAACCGATATTCGTGGTATCGGTCCCATTCCACGACCCGGGCGCTGCAAGACCGGACTGGCGAGAACCTCGCGGTACGGCCCGACCGGTGAGTTCAGGTAATCGATAACCATCACCACCGTGATCGGAATCGCCCGATCCCCCTGTAGCGCACGCCCCGCAGGCCGAGCCCGGTGCCACCAGATGGTGGCTTTCACTTCGGCAGGCCACGGCGGCGGCGGACTTTCCGGCCACTCGGTTCTCGTCGATTGGGATTCGGTCACGCTCCACATGTCGTACCTCCTGGAGCGTCGACCGAAACGACGGTCAACGGCAGTCGCAGTGCGCCAGGAGCAGCGGCAGGTACAACCGGTCTTCTCGGCGACGTCGGGAGGACCTCGCGGTATCCGCCTCCCAGTTCTGGACGTCGGTCCGGCTCACCCCTGTTCGGCCACAACGCCATAGCGCGCTCGGCCTGGGCAGTAATGGTGAGCGACGGGTTGACACCGAGGTTGGCGCTGACGGCCGAACCGTCCACCACATGGAGACCGACGTGTCCGTAGACGCGGTGATAAGCGTCGACGACGCCCGTGTCGGCCGAGTCTCCGATAGCGCAACCGCCGAGAAAGTGGGCAGTCATCGGGATGTTGACGATCTCGGCCATGGACCCACCAGGGTCGCCGCCGATCTTGTCCGCAAGCAACCTGATTGCCTCGTGCCCCTGCGGGATCCACTGCGGTGGCGGATCACCGGCGCCGGGCCGAGAGGTGAGACGCCTACCGAAAACACCAGCTTTGGAACCGAGCTCGAGCGAGTTGTCGGCGGTCTGCATCACCAGCGCAATCACCGTCCGCTCCGACCAACGGCGGACCGACAGGCTGCGGAACGCCGCTCCTGGATGACGCAATGCCACACCGAGAGTCTTCAGAATACGAGGCGTTTTACCGCCACCGTCGCTCAGTACAGTCTGCAACAGCCCGATTGCATTGCTGCCCTTGCCATATCGAACCGGTTCGATATGCGTGTGATCATCGGGATGGAACGAGGAGGTGATCGCGACGCCTTCGGTGTAGTCGACCTCGCGGCCACGTGCGGTCGCGGCGAGTACTGCTTCGGAATTGGTCCGTACCAGTGAACCGATCCTGTTCGAAAGATTCGGCAGTCCCGCAGTCTCCTTCATCGCCAGCATCAGCTTTTGGGTCCCGTAGGTACCGGCTGCGAAGACCACTTGGTCGGCCGTCAACACGGTGACGCTTCGGCGAAGCTTGCCACCGGTCCTGCGTGTGAAAACCTCGTATCCGCCGCCTGCCGCGGGCCGCACGGCTGTGACCGTCGTCAGCGGAAGTACCTGTGCACCAGCTTTTTCTGCTAGGTAAAGGTAGTTCTTGACAAGAGTGTTCTTGGCCCCGACCCGGCATCCCGTCATGCACGATCCGCACTCGGTACATCCGGTGCGCGTTGGCCCGACGCCACCGAAGAACGGATCCGCCGACTCCTGTCCTGGCGTTCCGAAGAAGACACCGACCGGCGTACTGGTGAAGGTGTCACCGACTCCCATGTCCTCGGCCACTTCCTTCATGACCTTGTCGGAGGGAGTGATGGTCGGGTTCGTCTCCACGCCCAACATCCGTTTGGCCTGGTCGTAGTACGGCGCGAGTTCCCGATGCCAGTCGGTGATGTGCCCCCATTGCGGATCCTCGAAGAATCGGCGCGGGGGTTGGTACAGCGTGTTGGCATAGTTGAGCGAGCCGCCGCCCACACCTGCACCCGCCATCACCAGAACATCGGGGAGTAGATGGATTCTTTGAACGCCGTAACATCCGATAGCAGGCGCCCACAAGTACTTTCGGAGCCGCCAACTGGTCTTCGGCAGTTCGTCGTCGGTGAAGCGTCGGCCGGATTCGAGCACTCCGACGCGGTATCCCTTCTCCACTGCGCGCAAGGCCGCCACGCTACCGCCGAACCCTGATCCGATGACGAGGACGTCGTAATCGCTCATATCCGAACGCCTTTCCGCAATTTCGTACTCACATAGTCGGCAGTGTCGAAGGTGCGAGTCGAATTTCGGAAGGTGAAGGTGTACGTCGGCCACATGACCGGATTGCGGCCTTCCGCATCCAGATACCAACTCGAACAGCCACCCGAATTCCACACCGTTCCAGCCAACGAGTCGTGAATCCACGAATTATATTGCTGCTGCGCCGCTTCGGTGACCTCCACGCTGACGATCCCGCCGTCTCGCATCTGTTCGAGTGCGGAGGCGAGATAGTTCGCCTGTGACTCGAGCATGTACACGATCGAACTGTGACCGAGGTTGGTGTTGGGCCCGTACATGAGGAACAGGTTGGGGAAACCATGCACCGTGGTGCCGCGGAACGCATTCGGGCTGCCGTCCCAATGCTCGGCAAGGGTGCGCCCGTCGAGGCCGGTCAGCGCGTGCGATACCGGAGGCTCTGTCGGGGTGAATCCGGTGGCAAAGATGATCGTGTCTACCGGATACGAGTTGCCTGCCGCATCGATCACCGAATCTTCGGTGACCGAAGTAAGCGCGCTCGTAACGAGATCGACATCGTTCCGATCGAGGGTAGAGAGCCAATCGTTGGAGAGAAGCATTCTCTTGCAGCCGATCGTGAAGTCCGGCGTGAGTGCCTCGCGTGTTTTCGGATCCTTGACCTGCCTGCGCAGATGAGCCTTGGCGACCACCGACACCGCCGGTAGCACCCAGGGGTTGTGCGCCAGCGCGGTGACGTAGAGCTCGCGATAGCTGTATATCGTTCCGCGTACTGCCTTTTGGACAGCCGGGAACTTCCGGTACAGCATGCGTTCGACTTTGCCGAGGGTGCGGTCCAGCCTGGGAACTACCCAAGCGGGGGTTCGCTGAAAGACCGTCAGCCGTTCGACACGGTCGACGATCTCGGGAACGAACTGGACAGCGGAAGCGCCGGTACCGATGACCGCTACGCGGCGGCCGGTCAGGTCCTGCTCGTGATCCCACGTCGCCGAGTGGAATACCGTGCCAGTGAACTTCTCCAGACCGGGTACGTCAGGAAACTTCGGGGTCGATAATGCACCGGTGGCGGCAACGAGGATGTCGGCGTGCACGATGCCCTTGCTCGTCTCTACGATCCAGATGTTCTGCGCCGCATCCCATCGCGCCGCGTCGAGCGAACAGTCGGTGATGATTCTGCTGCCCAGACCCGACTTGTCGACGACCCCGCGCAGGTAGCGGTAGATCTCCGGTTGACGCGCGAAGGTGTGCGACCACTCGGGGCTCGGTGCGAAGGAAAAGGAGTACAGCGAGGTCGGGACGTCGCACGCGCATCCGGGGTACGTGTTGTCACGCCACGTTCCGCCGACGTCGTGCGCTCGTTCGATGACGAGAACATCGGCGTCAGGGTCGTCCTGCAGGATCCGGGAGACCGCGGCGATACCGGCAAACCCAGCTCCCACGACAAGTACGTG